>CACJWR010000094.1 GCA_902596985.1 uncultured Alphaproteobacteria bacterium | reverse complement strand
CTGCCCTCAATGAACGATTGTTTTTCTCTTGCCGAATGGTATTCGGCATTCTCAGATAAATCACCTAATTCCCGTGCCTCAGATATAGCTTTAATAATATTTGGCCTATCATCTGCTTTAAGTTTACGAAGTTCTTCTTCGAGCCTACCGTAGCCGTTTTTGGTCAAAGGAATTTTTTCCATATTTTTTTCACGCTAAAAACAATATAATAACATTCTATTTGTTTTTTTTACACCTTTATTCAGAAAAAACTATATGTTATTTAATTGATAACATCGTGAAAGTATTCTGAGGGTAAAAGGTAAGATATGAGAGAGAAAATTGACTATGATTTGGTTATTGTCGGGGGGGGGCCAGCCGGTTTGTCAGCTGCAATTAAAGCAAAGCAAATTGACCCCGAACTTAGTGTCGTTGTTCTAGAAAAGGGATCAGAAATAGGTTCGCATATTTTATCAGGAGCAGTTTTGGACACGTCAGGTATAGATTTGCTGATACCTGATTGGAAAGAAACTGATATCCCCATTCGTACAAAAGTTAGTGAAGATCTCTTTTACCTTTTTGGCCCAGCTGGGCAGGTCAAAATTCCTAATTTTGTACTTCCCCCTCTGATGAATAATCATGGAAATTATATCGTATCTATGGGAAATGTGTGTCGGTGGTTAGCAGGGCAAGCAGAGAACCTAGGCGTAGATATATTCCCGGGTATGGCCTGCAGCGATGTGGTTTTTGGTAGCGGTGGAGAAGTTATTGGAGTTATTGCTGGCGAATTCGGCTTAGATAAAGACGGAAATAAAACAGAGGGGTATGAGCCAGGTATGGAAGTCCTAGGTAAGTATGTTCTACTTAGCGAAGGGGTAAGAGGCTCTTTAACTAAAATTCTTATTGAAAGATATAAATTAGATGCACAAAGCCAACCACAAAAATACGGGCTCGGAATGAAAGAGATTTGGGAAATAGACCCAAAATTTCATAAAGAGGGTAAAGTGCTTCACTCTATGGGATGGCCATTAGGAGGCAATGCAGGAGGTGGATCATTCTGCTATCATGCGGAAAACAATCAAATTTATCTAGGGTTCGTTGTTCACTTAAACTACGAAAATCCCCATGTCTTTCCATATATGGAGTTTCAAAAATTTAAGCATCATCCTATGATTAGGGGAATGCTTGAGGGAGGGAAAAGAATATCCTACGGAGCAAGGGCTATAACCGAAGGAGGATATCAGTCGATTCCAAAGCTTGCTTTCCCTGGTGGTTTAATACTAGGGTGTTCTGCAGGTCTGGTAAATGTTCCGCGAATAAAGGGAAACCATAATGCAATGCTGTCTGGGATCACTGCTGCAGAGATAGCATGTAAAGCTATAAAAGAAGGCTTCCAAAATACTGAACTTAAGGAATATGATAAAGAGATAAAGGATGGAAAAGTTGGTTCAGATTTAAAGCCTGTGAAGAACGTTAAGCCCATTTGGTCTCGTTTCGGTTTATTAGCGTCATTGTTAATTGGGGGAATAGACATGTGGATAGCAAACTTAAGCGGGATAAATATTTTTGGTACTTTGAAACATGGTAAAAGTGACGCAAAAAGCACCAAGCCAGCAAAAAACTTTAAAGAAATCGAGTATCCAAAGCCTGATGGAAAGATTAGTTTTGATAGACTAACAAACGTGAGCTTCTCTGGAACAAATCATGAGGAAAACCAGCCCTGTCATTTGTTTTTAAAAAATAAAAATATTCCGATCAAAAAAAATCTCCCATTATTTGCTGAGCCTGCTCAAAGGTATTGTCCAGCGGGAGTCTATGAAGTGCTTGAAAAACGTAAGAATTCTTTTACGTTTCAAATAAACGCACAAAATTGCGTGCATTGCAAAACATGTGATATTAAAGATCCAAGCGAAAATATAACATGGAAAACGCCTCAAGGGGGAGATGGTCCAAATTATCCAAATATGTAGGTTAATTGGTATGCCTTTGCTTAAACCTTTAATTGTAGCTTTTTTTATACTCTGGCATTTTTCGGTGACC
>CACJWR010000093.1 GCA_902596985.1 uncultured Alphaproteobacteria bacterium | reverse complement strand
TTAAGTATGATATTTGGCAATTAATCCTCATATTGTTGCTTAATTCAATGCAAAAGATTTATCTATAAATTAATCCTATAAATCGTGTGATTCCTTATTGTCTTTACAGCTTACCTTCTTCTCTTAATTTTTTTCTTATCTTAGTGGCACTGATTTCGCTGACTGTTTGATCAAAGATCTCCTCTTTGAAGGTATAACCAACACCTCTGCCATATGTTATGTTAACAATGTTTGGTACTAACATAATCTCGTATTCTATACCCCTCTTGAAACCATCTTTGAATAGGCCATTTTCAATATTTGAACATACAGTATTCCAATCAAACGGGTTGTCATCTTGACCAACTCCACCTGAGGTGCCCTGAACGTCTCTGACTTGAATAATAACTTGTCCAGTCTTTACAACACATCTTTTAAAAAGAGCTTGGTGGCCATCATGCCACGGTTGCCATCTACCTAACATTTGAACTGTAGGTTTTTTCCAATCAAACATTTTTTAATAATTCCCTTGCAATATCGTCGTGGTTATGTTCATTCCATTCTGAAATATGAAAATCCACTTTACCAGGACTTTGGAAAATTTTATTAGTATCTTCAAATCGTCCTTTTTTAATAGTATCCATCCAAATAACAATATCCGGCTCAAAATTTTTCCTTGTTTCTATCGTTGGACAGACAAAATCACAAACCACAAACCTTCCGTGTTCTTTTTCAAAATCAGCAAAAACTCTCATTCTTTTTGATTGTCTAACTCTGCCCTCGTCTGAGAAATCCCAATCATTAGCCATTTCGCGAACCTTATCTGCATTATACCATGCGGCATTAATAAGTGGGACCAATCTCTCAGATAGGTATGTTTTCCCACTACCGGGTAGACCCATCACCAGTACCTTCATATAATTGAATTCCTTTATTTTACTGTTATATTTTTAGAGCTTTTATGTCTAAGTAATAATCAACATCACATGGGCTGAGTATATTTCAAGCAAGACAAAACTAATAAATTTGGCCTCTTAATAAAAGTTGGTCGGTTATATCGGCACCATTATTTTGCGAACCTATATTTTGTTTATGATACTGGACAGTATTTTCACAGATATTTATAGAAACACTATCTACCTGTCAAATTATCAAATAAAAAATTATAATTTAATTTTCAAAGATATGTGATTGGAGACCTTATTGACCTTGAGTTCTGCATCAAAGGTTGAGAATTTTTCAATCTAAGAAAAAGCCTCATCATATATTTTTTCATATATTCCTATTGCCTTAAATGCATTTTTCAACCCTAGCTGGAGAAGGTTTACTTGCTCATTTGAGATATTGAACCCTGGCTCACTGAGATTATGATTTTCTTTTTTTAATTTTGATAGCGATATTTTATCACCCTGTAGCTTCAGCAGTCTTAGAGCATCAGAAGTTTTTAGTAAATCTTTGTACCTTATTGGCATCACAATCGCATTAAGACCTGTCAAGTAATCAATTAAAGACCTGTGATACAAGTGTGCAATGTTTGACGAAAACTTCAAATTATTCTCTTGCCTAAGCTGATACTTTACGTATTTGTTAAAGTCTTTTGTCTCACTAATTCCTTGACGAACGATTCGAATAAACATTGAACAAAAGTGCTCAATTGGATCTCTTAAACAAATTATAATTTTTGGCGGTCTATTTGTTAATTTGTTTACAGCATTTATTAGGGGTATAATACCGAATTGCCGACCTCCCTCACTGGGGCGCATGTTATAACTGGCGATAGTGAGTGTTAAAGCTTCTGAAGATAGTAGAGCAGGCAATTCAGATGATTCATTTTTAAGAAGTTTCTCCGTGGCTTTGAGTAATATAGAGAACCATTCATCATCGCTTTTATTTGTATAAGTCGAGGCGGTAAATATGGTTCGGGCAATTTCAGCATTTGTTAATTTCTGTCCATTGTGAAGTTTTTCTAGTATACCTTCGTTTGGTCTAATCATACTGCTCATGCGATCTTTTGTGTAAAGAGGATGGTGGCAATATTTTGGAAAAATCGTTTTTTGTAGGGTTGTGGTAGCTGTCCGGGGTAACCCAGCATGGATAATAA
>CACJWR010000092.1 GCA_902596985.1 uncultured Alphaproteobacteria bacterium | reverse complement strand
TATGTTCAACGGTAGATAGATATACCGAGGACATTCATTATAAAGGTGGTTGTTTGTTAAATGAAAACCTAGGATGGGGCGCTACAATGCTTTCATATTCTTCACGGCCACCTGATCCACTAATTGTTGGAAAGAAATGGAAAAAAATGTGGCTAGAGCGTTTGAAAAACCAACCACATCTATCAGATATTTGGTTAAAGCATCAGAAGAGAGATAAGTATTGGAAACATGGATCTGTATGTGAAGATTATTCTAAGCTTGAAACTC
Source organism: uncultured Alphaproteobacteria bacterium (assembly GCA_902596985.1). Lineage (GTDB taxonomy): Bacteria > Pseudomonadota > Alphaproteobacteria > Rhodobacterales > Rhodobacteraceae > CACIJG01. The sequence goes on along the minus strand of CACJWR010000092.1, from coordinate 1,816 downwards.
CAATCCTAGCTATTGGAGGATGGGGAGACGCCTATAAAAATGCAGTTCCAGAACTTGTGAAAAATGCAAAAGCTAAAGGGATCATCGGACCTTGGGTGCATAAATATCCCCACTTTGCTGTACCGAAACCCCAGATAGGCTTTTTACAAGAAGCCATCCGATGGTGGGATAAATGGCTCAAAGAAATTGATAATGGATGTGAAACAGATCCTGACTATCGAGTATATGTAATGAAAGGTGAGCCCCCTAAAAGTAGTTATAATTTTAGAGACGGATATTGGATTAAAGAGGATGTTTGGCCAAGTAAAGCAAGCAAAAATAAAAAGCTTTTTTTAAGACATAATAATGTACTTTCTTTCAGCAACAGAAAAAATAAATCTCATTTGGGAGTAATTGATAGTCCTCAACATTGTGGGCTAAAAAGTGGCGAATATTGTGCTATTTGGTTAGGCCCAGAGCTTCCAGGGGACCAGCGTTTTGACGACGCTTTTTCACTTTGCTTTGATACAAAGGCCTTGAACCTTGAAGAGGATATAGTTGGGTCTCCTGAGTTAACAGTAACGCTCGAAGCAACCTCACCTAACGCACAACTGGCTGTCCGATTATGCGATGTTTACCCTGATGGTAAGTCGAGTAGAATAACATATGGTATTTTAAACCTGAGGTTCCGTGACTCGTTTGATAGTCCGAAAAATATCCCAATAGCAAAAGAGTTTACTGTAAAGGTAACGCTAGATCACATTGCATATAAATTACCTTGGGGAAATAAACTTCGCCTTTCCCTAGCGAATGCTTACTGGCCTTTGGTTTGGCCAGTGTATAATCCTGCTAAACTAGTGGTCAAAGACGGTTATTTGTCATTGCCATTAAGACAGGGAACAAACTCAGACGAATGGGTTTTTCCTGAGCCTGTGGCTTCCAAACCGTGGCGAGGCAAAGAAATTAGAAGTCCACACAATAAAAGGCAAATACTATTTGATGAGGCTACTGATGAGGTGTTCTTGGAAATTGAAGATGACTTTGGTAGTTATAAAGATCTTCAGAATAAGTTAGTCATAAGTAGCTCAGCACGAGAAAAATGGTCAATACATCCGAAGGATCCTCTTTCGGCCAAAGGAGAAACCCATTGGACAGAAGAACGCTCTAGAGAAGGATGGTCTATTAGAACCGACACTTTCTCAAGCATGACATCAGACAAGTCATATTTTTATCTTAAGGCAAGAGTGGAAGCTTATGAAAGAGAAAAGCTCATTTTCAAGAAAAGAATGGAGAGTAAGATTAAAAGAATTCTTTAGTTGGCACTAATTTCATTCATAGCTTTCATAAACTCTACCACTTCAGCCTTTGAATTATAATGACATATTGAAAATCTGATGCAGTCTTTTTGATTTAAAGGCCTGAGTATATTCCCACAGTAATGATCATCTTTTCTAATGTGTACGCGTATTTTACGCTGTCTAAGTTCTTCAACTATTATCCTTGAAGGCTTATTTTTATGGAAAAAGGATACTACTCCCTCTCGAGACCTAGAAGCTGGGTTACCAATAATCCGAATTTTTTTATTGTTTCTTAACCCAACAATATCTTCAGCACCATTTATTACTATATCTACTAACTTTTGTTCATGCGATTTTATAGCTATAGAAGAAGCCTCTAGCCTTTCTCTAGTATTTTCGCTTTCTGTAAAATTACTACCAAGCCAGTCCAGATAATCTACTACATCTGAAAAAGTTGCGTAACTACCAGCATCTCGGGTACCTAATTCCCAGTTTTGGAACGGGCCATCTGCCAATTGCTCCTTATTCAAAGCACATAA
>CACJWR010000091.1 GCA_902596985.1 uncultured Alphaproteobacteria bacterium | reverse complement strand
CTCAACAGTGTTTAGATATATTTCGAGAATTCTTTTTTTTGGAATAATGATCTCTATCAAAAAGGTAAAGTACAATTCTATAAATTTTCTTGACCAAGATCGTCCAGACCATAAAAAAAGATTTTTTGCTAGTTGTTGAGTTATCGTTGACGCGCCTCTTTTTTCCTTCCTTGTAATTACTTTGTAAATCTCATTTACGTCTAGTCCTAAATGGTTACAAAAATTAGAATCCTCTGTTGCGACCACTGAAAGGGCGATATTTTCACCCATGTTTGAAATTGGAGTCCAATTGTAATCTATTTTTCTTTGAAAAAACTTGCTTTCCGAAACCATAAAGCTCGTAAAAGGAGGATTAAAAAATCTAAGTAGAAGAACGGTTGACACAGACAAAAATATAAAGAACGCACATAATAGTGTGAGAATTCTAAAAGTTTTGTATGCTAAATTTTTTATAACGCACACAAAATATTATTTAAATAGAACAACTTTTTTCCTTAGTCTGAGAGACTACTATAGCCCATCAATGCCTTGTCTACTGATTTCGCAACTTGCCTGCCTTCTCTTATTGCCCACACAACAAGAGACTGACCACGTCGCATATCACCAGCTACCCACAATTTATCAAGAGAAGTTTTGTAAGATTTATCATCCGCTAACACATTTCCACGCTTATCCAGAGATACTTTAGTATCTTTAAAAATCCTATCTGTAACCGGTGAAACGAAACCCATGGCCAGTAATACCAAATCCGCTTTAATTACAAACTCAGAATTTTCTATTTTTTCAAATTTCTGATTTACCCTTATACAATTTAAAGAACTGACTCTACCATTTTCAACCCCAAAAGATGTTGTTAATACTGAAAATTCTCGATCTGCTCCCTCTTCTTGACTCGAAGAGGTTCTCATCTTGAGAGGCCAATTTGGCCATGTTAGCAACTTGTCTTCCCTTTCGGGCGGAGCAGGCATAATCTCTAGCTGTGTAACAGACAATGCACCTTGGCGAATTGATGTTCCGATGCAATCTGAACCGGTGTCTCCTCCACCAATAACAACGACGTGTTTACCATCTGCTGTTATCTCTTCCAAACCCTCGAGCATCTCTTTGCCTACCCTTCTGTTTTGCTGAGGTAAAAAATCCATAGCGAAATGGATCCCATCCGCGTTACGCCCTTCAATGTCTAGGTCACGTGGTCTTTCAGCCCCACAGGCTAGTATCAAAGCATCGTGTTCCTTTATCATATTATTAATTTCAATATCTAAACCTAGCTCCACACCACATTGGAAGTGAACTCCTTCAGCTGATAATTGCTCTAGTCTTCTGTCGATATGAGTTTTTTCCATTTTAAAATCAGGAATTCCATATCTCAGAAGACCGCCCATCTTTTTGTTTTTTTCATAAATTATTACATTATGACCTGCTCTGGCTAATTGTTGAGCAGCTGCTAGCCCTGCTGGGCCAGACCCAATTATTCCTATTTTTTTGTTCGTCTTGTTTTGATTTATTTGTGGTTTTATCCATCCATTGTCCCATGCCTTATCAACTATAGAACATTCTATGGATTTTATTGTTACCGGACTATCAACAATATTTAGGGTACATGAAGCTTCGCATGGTGCAGGACATATTCTTCCCGTGAATTCTGGAAAATTATTGGTTGAATGTAAGTCTTTTGAAGCCTGTTCCCATTCACCCCTATAAACCAAATCATTCCAATCCGGGATCTGATTATTTACGGGACACCCTTTCAAGCCCTTCATGTCATGACAAAAAGGAATTCCACATTCCATACATCTGCTGGCTTGGTCTCTTATGACCTGCTCTGGAAGAGGTACTATAAACTCTCTAAAATTTCTTATTCTATCTGATGCAGGCCTATATTTCCTATCTTGCCTATCTATTTCTAAAAATCCAGTAACCTTACCCATCTCAACTTCCCTTATATTTCTAAATTAGAGGCTATTCTGCAGCTACGATATTATTAAGCTTTTCAGCCTTTATTTCTTCCAACGCCCTTCTGTATTCCGTAGGCATTACTTTTAAAAATTTAGGCCTAAAATTATCCCAATCGTCTAAAATCTTTTTTGCAAGGTCTGATTGAGTAAACTTTAA
>CACJWR010000090.1 GCA_902596985.1 uncultured Alphaproteobacteria bacterium | reverse complement strand
TCACAGATTTGGTCTGAAGAGAGAGTTAAAAAATTGAAGGAGCTTAAGGAAGAAGGTTATAGTGCCGATAAGATAGCAAAAGCCTTAGGAGGTACCACGAGAAATGCAGTTATTGGGAAAATTAATAGGTTAAAGGAGACCGGGTTTTTTGATTAATCAATTATAAAACTATCATTATTATTAAGCAGCCGACTTTTCAATAGAATTACTTTCTCTTGCTATTCTTCTGGCCAAAGCTTTTGCGTTGGCGCGCCAACGATTGTCACTGGGAGACAGCGATAGAACTACGATAGCTCCACTATCTGCATAAATTTTCAAATGCTTACCCCTTGTAGAGTAAGAGTGGACTGAAAGTCCACTCGCTTGACATACTTTTAAATATTCCCTGATACGCTTATGCATCACTATTCTCCTTAGTCTTACCTACCCTCTTTTCTGTTTCATTAATGATCCAGTCCAACTTCTTTTCGTAATTTTCGGGCTTTCGCAGTGACACCGGTATTTCTGAAGGAAGTATTCCATAAGGGTTACTAACCAATAGATTACGAGCTTTTGAATACCCTAATGGCTTTATTTCTCCGTCTAAAGTTTCTCCCTCTTCAGTTGGGCCTTTGTAATCCTTTGGAGGTTTAATAAGCTTGTCAATTCCTTCATTAACACCACTAACGCAAACAAAAATTTCGTCACCTAAATCTTCAATAGAATGATTGCTATTTTCTTTGTAATCAAAATAATCATCAAACGATCTAGAATTATTAATGAACCAATCCAAAAACAAATGATTTTGGTTTTCAAATATTTTGGGACCATCCAAATATCTATTTTCAATAGCGTTATCCTCCCTAATTAGATGATTTTCAAATTCATCAAAACCGCTCTTTATAAAAGTATCAAAATTACTTTTTGACTCTTTTAAGTGCTTACTCGCAATACCAGCAGAAAACTTTTTCAACTTTTTCATATTCTTTTTTAAGTTCTTGGAACGGTGGTTAAAGAACTCTTCAGCTACGTGCGCAAAGAACATATGAGCATTTTGCGCCAACCAAACTGGACTTACCCCATAATATAAAGCAACTAGTTCCTGCTCCCACTTCCAGTGGCGAGGGATCGTCCCATTCTCTTCAGGAACCGGTGACAAAAGATCCTCAACTGTTTTATCCATAGCGGCTGCTATACGTTCAACCGTTGATGCATTTAGATCGCCGTTCTTTTTGATTTTTCCGACTGTCCTTTCATCAACGCCAGCACCGTCAGCTATTGCCTTATTAGTTAAATTTTTTCTCTTTTTGTAGTATTCGAATGTTTCTTTATTAATGATTGTCATAATATATTCCTTTCTACAAACACTTATAAATGATATATTTTTATATCACTATAGCAACTTAATAGCATAATAATGATATTATATAATGATATTTTTAGATAAAAAATGCATTGATGCTATAAAAATATCTTTTATTGGTATTTATTAAATACATTATTAGAAATTATTGATGTTGAAATGCTATGGAAAAATTCACTCTTTCCCTCAACGAATCGAATATATGTTTTTAGTTATTCCAAGAAGGTAATGGAATGCCTCAATATATCGTGTCCTAATTAATATGCTTTATTGTGACACTAAGTTTGCCATTCAAGTGTTCTTTGTAATCTTAATAGCTGCGCATTTTCTTTTCTAAGCTTTGCATTATAAACTTTTCTCGTATCAAATCTTTGAGCATTTCTTTTTTGGGCCTCTAGCAATTTTATCTTATTTCTCTTATTATTTATTTTCTTTTTTAATTCAATAAGGTTCACTCTACTTTTTTGCTTCCTTCTAGTATCAGTAGCAGTTCGTGATGCATTTTTGTCTTTTTGCTTTTCTGTGTGAGTGCCATTTTTTGCAAATGAGAGACTTCTCTGTTTAATCAACTCTACTCTTTCTTCTTCAAGCCTCTGTATCTCATTCCTAATGCTTTTTGCTTCTAAACTGTGCCAATCAGCAAGACCTTTTTTTTGGAATTCTAACTTTTTTATTTCGTAATGCTTTTTCTTTATAAGATTATCTTCGGATTTAATTTTCTCAGAAAATTCCTTTAATTTTTTTTCAAAAGCCACATTAGAGGTCTTTGCTGTTTTTTTTATTTTTCTTTTTGTCCCCGTTGTATTACTAAACTTCGTCTTTAAACTTTTGAGCTTGGGCACCATAAGATTAGCTTTACCTTGAGCTGAAGTGCCTACTCTTATTATTTT
>CACJWR010000089.1 GCA_902596985.1 uncultured Alphaproteobacteria bacterium | reverse complement strand
CCCTCTCAAGGGTTGGAGGCACTTTCAGGAAAGCTATGGAGAATTTTGAGCATCGAGTTGAGCTCTTAAGTGAGCATATCGATACGGAAACAGTAAAATTTCAAGTCATTTACGGTTTAACAACTCTTGAATATTATGACGGTTTTGTTTTCGGATTCCAGTTTGATCATGGAAAGTATCCGCCAATCGCTCAAGGTGGGAGGTATGATAGCTTATGCAGTACCTTATCAAAAAAGGGAAAATCAATTTGTGCTATAGGAAGTATGTTGAGAATGGATTTTTTAAGAAAAACTTAAAATTATGACAGAGATTAAGGATTAGAAAATTGATTAGACTCGGACTGCCATCTAAAGGAAGATTAAAACAACAGGTTGAAAACTTTTTTTCTGAAAGAGGCCTAGAATTAGTAAACGTAGGTATGACGCGAGAGTATTTGGCAGAATTTAGAGGAGAAAAAAAAGTTCAAATAATACTTCTGGCTGCATCAGATATTCCACTAGAAATAAAAAAAGGTAATTTAGATGTTGGTATCACAGGTAGAGATTTAATTTTTGAAAAGATACTTGATTGGCGAAAGTGTATTTTAGAATTGAAGCAACTGGATTTTGGAGAAGCGGACTTGGTTTTAGGTGTTCCCCAATTTTGGATTGATGTTAATCATCTTGATGACCTGGATGAGGTTGCCTTCTTTTTTAGAAAAAAATATTCGCGTTGCTTAAGAATAGCGACAAAATATCAGAACATCACTCGCGAGTTTCTAATAGATAACCAAGTTACAAATTTTGAGATTATAGAAAGCCAGGGCGCTACAGAGGGTGCTATAGTAAATGGTATTGCCGACGTAATAGTAGATATTTCGTCCACAGGTGAGACTTTGAAGCAAAATAAACTTAAGACTATTGAAGATGGTACTCTTTTAAAGAGTTTTGCCTCAATTTTTGTTAGCAAAAATTATTATAAAAAAAATAAGAGTGATGTTGAATTAAAAAGATTTCTAGACCGACTTGTATTAGATATCTAGCTTATAATAAACCCACCTCTAATAATTGCTGTTGAACCTCTAAGGGAATATCATCTTCAAACGTTCCTGTTACTGGGTCTGCGATGTCGGATGGAGTTCTGTTTTTCTTTAGGTATCTCCAACCTTGAAAAGGTTTTTTACGCATCGGGGTTGTTTTTATAATTGTGTCATTCAAAAATATTTTACATCTTTTTATTCCATCTGGATCCTCATTTTTTGTTATAGCTACGATTTTTTGCCTCGCACAAATTACACCTTTTATAACCCAGTACAAAGAACCAGATTTAACAATAGCTTCATGCTTTTTTGGCATCAGCTTTGTTGAATGATAGAATCCCTTATTTGCATGTGAGCCACCTTGGCTTAAAAATCGCCGTTGGATCAGGGCTAACTCTTCCACTGACTTTACGCCAACTGCCAGTTTCACGATATTTACAGAAGGTTCAGACATTTTATATTCTCTAACTTTATTATGCCAATAAGTAAATGTTTTCTTGACACCAGATGATGTTTTAATATAAACAAATCAATCCACCGGAGTTAAAGGGTAAAGTTTTGACAAAAAGAACCGCTGCAAAGCATAAAATCGACAGAAGAATGGGAGAAAACGTCCACAACTCCTTTCTCATTATCACCATCACATTCATGAAGATAAGATACTAGACGATCAATACCAATTGAAACCCCAGTGGCGGGTACTTTTTGGCCAGTAAATCTACTTACTAAATCATCATATCTTCCTCCCCCAGATATCGATCCTAGCGATCTAGTAGGCGTAGATAACTCAGTTTCAAAAACTGTTCCTGTGTAGTAAGCCAACCCTCTAACAACACTGGGGTCTATTTTGAATGAAATATTTGATATGTCTTTTGAAAACAAAGTGTCAGTTATGTCGCTTAACTCACTTATTCCTTGTTGTCCAATTTCGGAGTCCCCTATCAGATACTTCATTTCTTCTAAGGTCTTGTAGGGGTCATCATTTGTTATTTTTAAAAAGCTAATTATGGTATCGATTTGAAAAGCACTGAGGTTGGCTCCCTCAGTAAAATCTCCACTGCTATCCGTTCTTCCTTTTGCCAGTAGGTTTTTGACACCTTCTAATCCAAGTCTATCTAACTTATCTATGGCCCTAAAAACTACCAACTCAATATCACCCAGAATTGTGGTATCCGCTAATTTTATAGCTTGAATTAATCCTGAAAGAATTTTTCTGTTACTTATCCTTG
>CACJWR010000088.1 GCA_902596985.1 uncultured Alphaproteobacteria bacterium | reverse complement strand
ATCTGTTAATAGAAGACATTATTTCAAACAAAAGAGTTTTTGCATTTTTTCTGTATTTGTCTTTGGTAAAAACCATAATAACAATATTTTTCTGTACTCCTTTCAGTTCGAGTAGGCCGTTTACTCGATATCCCTTATCTTTTTTAGAAATACTAGTGCTTTTAAACTCCATAAATGGATATTTGTTTGCATTTAAGACACTTGGTCCTAACATGGCGCTGGTAGCCAAAGGAAAACCTGCAGTACTTTTTCTGACATCTACTTTAATGTAAAACTTAGATTGCTGTTCTTCAGTAAAATCGATAGTAAAATGAGATGTTTCTACATGAAACTCACCCTGTAAAGGAATGCCACTTACAAAGTAGGTAAATTTAAGTGCTTTTGAATTTGCAATTGTATATCTTTCACTTGCAAAAACGTTATTTACAAATAAAGAAAATGCAAAAAAAATTAATATAATTTCAAACCGCAATAAATTTTTTAAATGCATTAATAGACCTTTGATCAGAAGAAAGTATGTTTTAATATATAACTATGGAGCAATTATTTAAAGAACTCACGTTTTCAAACGGGGTAAAAGCAAAAAATAAATTTCTGCTTGCACCACTCACCAATATGCAAAGCCCTGACCAAGGGAGAATTTCTGATGATGAGTTTATTTGGCTTACAAAAAGGGCAGAAGGAGGTTTTGGGATAATAATGACATGCGCCATGCCAGTGTTAAAATCTGGAATTGGTTGGAAAGGACAGCTTGGCATATATGATCCTAAACATGAAGATGGCCACTATCGCTTAAATGAGCGATTACACAATTTAGAGGCACTTTCTATAGCACAAATTTTCCATGCAGGGATAAGGGCAGACATTAATTATTCAGGAGACAAAATAGGTCCGAGTATGAATTTAGAAAAGTCTGCGAGAGAGATGTCTATAGCAGAAATTGAAGAAATGAAAGCGGCGTTTGTAGAATGTGCCATTAGAGCACACCAATGTAACTATGATGGCATAGAACTACATGCCGCTCACGGCTATCTCATTGGTCAATTCCTTTCTAAAAAGTTCAATAAAAGAGGAGACGATTATGGAGGTTCTTTCAAAAACAGAGCCAAGTTTCTTATAGATATTATCAAGGAAATTAAAGAAAAGACTCCCTCGAACTTTCTGATTGGTGTGAGGATTTCTCCAGAAAGGTTTGGTTTAGATACTAACGAAATGATAACACTGTATAAAACGCTTTGTGAAAATAATAATATTCATTTTATCGATATTTCACTCTGGGATTCATTTAAATTGGTCGATGATGGACCTTTCACAGGTGAAAGCTTGTTAAAACTATTTACGACTATCTACAGAGGTTCAAAGCTATTAACCGTAGCAGGAAAGATTTTTTCTTATGAAGATATAGAAATTTTACAAAATAATAATGTTGACTTTTTCTGTTTAGGGAGAGCTGCAATTTTAGATCATCAATTTCCAAACCGCCTCAAGGCTGAAGGATCAAACTTTCAGCCCTACTCTGCTCCTGTTACAAAGGATCATCTTTTGAAAGAAGGTTTATCAGAAACATTTGTCAACTATATGGCTACCTGGAAAAATTTTGTAAGTGACTCAGCATGAACTACGACCCATCTGACCCAAATACTTTGGCTAATCCATATCCCTATTTCTTGGCACTTAGAAATGAAGATCCTATACACTGGCACACGAAATTGAAATCATGGATAATTACGAGATACGACGACGTTAGATCTATACTTTCAAGTGATAATATTACTGTTGATAGGTTAAACAACTTTTATAGTAAACTCCCTACCAAGGAAGCAAAGCTATTGGCAGAAATTGTAAAATATTTAAATCTATGGGCTGCATTCAGGAATCCCCCTGACCATACCAGAATGAGAAGGATAATGATGGTTGCGTTCACAAGAAAATCTATTAACGAAATGCAACCAAAGATAAATGCTATAACGGATGCCACATTATCTAAACTAAAAAATATGAGAGAAATTGATTTAGTTAATCATTATGCTTCTCCCATTCCAGCACTTACTATAATGCACCTACTAGGCGTTCCAATAGACATGCTAGACGAATTTAAATCATGGTCAGATGATATGTCAAAATTTATTGGCGGCGCTAGGAATGATAAGCATAAATATGAGAAAGCGTCTCGTGGATGTAGAAAAATGGTTTCTTTCTTTAGGGAAATTATTGAAGAGCGGAGAGCAAATCCTTCTGAGGGTTTTCTAATGGATTTGATAAATGCATCTGTTGCAAACGATAAGTTTTCTGATGATGAGTTGATTGCGACTTGCATGTTAATTTTATTTGCTGGTCATGAAACTACGACGAATCTTATATCAAACGGGATTCTCACTCTGATTAAAAATCC
>CACJWR010000087.1 GCA_902596985.1 uncultured Alphaproteobacteria bacterium | reverse complement strand
CATGTTCTGGATCTCATTTGACGTAAATAACTCATTTATATGAATTTTATTATGGTTATGCGATCGGGTATGAAACAAAATGAGAAACAATTAAGGCTCTCTAAATCTTAGATAGAATACATTTACTGCGCTATTGGTTTATCAATGGGATATACAAGAGTAGTGTTTTTTATTTAAAAACTTTTCACTTTTAAGTTAATAAAAATGTGTATTTAGTCTTCAAGACTTCTTATTCTAGGAAAATCATGGGTTTGTTGGAAACAGTTAAGTAATTTCACTCATTTGAGAATGAGATGCTAAGTCAGTTGGAGAAAAATGAAACAGAAAAGTAGTGCAAGTAGCCTAGGTTTTGATGAAGTAAAGCTTTTCAAAGCAATAGAATTTTCAAAAAAAAACGAGTCAAAAATGGATCGTGATATCGAAAAAGCTCTTAGGGATGGTCATTTTCATGAACCATGGCCAATCAGCAAAACTATAGGGCCGGTAAAAAAAAGAAAAGGTAACTCTGGAGCGATATTACGGGGAAATGAAATTGTTCAAGTTTGGGGCGATGTTGAATATGTTGATATGGCATTTAGTATGAGCAAGAGTTTTCTTTCCCTATGCGCTGGAATTGCTTTTAAACAAAATATTATAAGCGATTTCCATGCTCCCATATTGGATACAATTGAAACGAGAATTTTTGAAACAGCACAAAATAGAAAAATCACATGGTCTCAAATGTTACAACTCACGAGTGAGTGGGAGGGAGAACTCTGGGGCAAGCCAGATTGGATCGATCATAATCGTAATTTAAATGATCCTCAGAAAAACAGATTAAAAAAAGGAAAAAAAAGAAGTTTAAACTCACCAGGAACGTTTTGGGAATATAATGATGTACGAGTTAATGTCCTCTCATATGCTCTTATGTTGGCGTTTGAACGCTCACTCCCTGATGTCTTACGAGAGCATATTATGGTTCCGATAGGAGCAAGTAATACCTGGAAATGGCATGGATATGAGAATTCATGGGAAGAGGTTAATAGTAAGCGATTACAATCTGTTTCCGGAGGAGCTCATTGGGGTGGTGGTTTATGGATAAGCACTCTTGATCTTGCGCGTATCGGCCAATTAATGATTAACCAAGGACTTTGGGACGGTAAGGAAGTTATTCCGAAAAAATGGGTCAAAATGAGTACCAAACCATGCGAGTTAGCGTTAAATTATGGTTATATGTGGTGGCTCAATGATAAAAAAACTGGGATGTTTCCTGGCGCACCGACTAGTGCATTTACGGCGATGGGAGTGGGTACACAAATTTTGTACATAGACCCCGAAAATGATTTAGTAATCGTTAACAGGTGGATTGAGGAAGATAAGGTAGCAAAATTTGTGAATCTAATACTAGATAGTATCGTTTTTTAAAATCAATAAATTTTTCGGACAAATTTATCTTCAAAAAGACACTTATATCAAAAGATGTAGCTTTGCCACATTTTCAAAAAAATATTTATTTTATATTTTAGCACCTTATTTGACATTCATTAAGCTAAAAGGCAAAACTGGTCTTCTATAGGTAATTACTTTATGCCTACCATCGAATTTGCTGCTTTGAAGAGTTTTTCGCACAACAAATCGTCATAAACTTGGCTGTTTGGGCTTTTCATAGGCCATCCACCCTTTCTGCTTTGTTTATCTTTATAAATTCCAACCTGACTATAAAAACAGCCACTTTTATTGGCTACACTATCGTCAAGTAAACAATGTAGGGTGGTTTGCGACCCAATTAATGGATTAGTCATGCCTGCCATTGCCAAAAAGGGTTTAAGTAAAACATTTTGAAAAAATACTGGTAATGTGTGTTTTATCAAAGGAGTTTGAACCCATCCGGGATGAATGCTCACAGAGGTTATATTTGAACCTTTTAATAACCTTGCTTGATACCTTGAGTAAAGAACCTGTGCTAATTTTGATTGATTATAGGCATCCCAACCAGAATATTTTTTCTTTTCAAAATTAAGGTCAGCTAAATCTATTGAGCCCTTCTCATGAAGAACACTAGATGTATGCACAATCCTTGATGCCTTAGCTTTTTTTAATTTTGGTAGTAGTAATTCAGTTAATAAGAAATGGCCTAAAAAATTAACTCCAAATTGTAACTCAAATCCATCTTTAGTTCTTCTGTGAGGAGTGTTCATTACTGCTGCATTATTCACAAGCCCATCAAGCCGCGAGAATTTTTTATTAAAAACTTTGATGAAATCTCTTACAGAATCAAGTGAGTCCAATTCAAGTAGAAAATTGTGGATATTTTTATTGGAAGTTTCTTCAATTATCTCGACACCAATTTTTCTTGCAAGCTCAACATTTCGTGAAGCACAAATTATAGTAGCTGATTGCCTTGCCAGTTGTTTTACAGTTGCTAGGCCTATTCCTGAGG
>CACJWR010000086.1 GCA_902596985.1 uncultured Alphaproteobacteria bacterium | reverse complement strand
TGAGAGAAAATGACAGAAAAAATCAATGCGGGACTTGATGTTCTGGATAAACTTGAAAAAATTTCTGAAAAAGCAAAAGAAAAAGTGAGAGATCCCGGGGTCTTCAGACCTAAAACTGATATAACCGGCCCCACTGAATTTTCGAGAGCAAAGGAAAACGAGTGGGAAAACCGCTCTAAGCTATATGCAAAACTGGCGCTTGAGCCACTTATAACAGTGGTTTATGCGGAAACTGAGAATGGAGAGGATCGGACATACTATTTCTCCAGAAATATTGAAATGACAGGTATAGCCAGGTATTTTACCTATTACCAGTCACCGGTTGGGCGGCTCGCATCACTTGAACCAGGGGATGATTTTACTAACCCTAAAAATGGTGAAGTGCTTTATGTAAAAAATAAAATCGATAATATAACACCCCAAAAAATAGAGTTAATATGGGACTCAGCGCCCACGCGATTTCTGTGGCAGGAAAGCGTTGATGACGAAATAACCGTTGAGTCTATTGAGTCATTAAGGGGATACATTGAAACAAATAATATTGAGCCTGATGCTCAACCTGATCCTTGGCAGGAACTCGAAAATCAGGAGACTGACAGTCAGTTTAGACTTGAGCTCCGAGATGGAGGCTTAAGAGATCAAAAAACCCTTGATAAAACTCAGGACGATATTTTCAGGCTCCCAATTGACAGTCGCCTGATGCTCTCTGGTCCACCGGGATCAGGGAAAACAACCACTTTAATAAAGAGAATAAGAAACAAAACAAATTTAGAAGATCTTGTTAAGGAAGAAACAGCGGCTATTCTACCCAAAATTGGAGATCCGGATCAGCATGAAAGTTCGTGGATGATATTTACTCCAAACGAGTCTCTGTCTTATTATCTAACGGAAGCATTCAACAGAGAAAACGTAAACATTACACAGGAGCAAAGATGGACGTGGGCTTCATACAGCAGACGATACGCAAGAGAAACAGGCAATATTCTCAGCAAATCGTCTTCCCAATCCGGTTTTACTTTGAATGAAACTTCAGAGCATTTGAAAAAAGATTGGGACAAACTTAAATGGTATTCAGATATTCGGGACTTTACTGAAACAAAGGACTTGGAAGCGGTAAAAAAAACTATTGATCAATATTTAGCGCGCGAACCCAATGAACTTCAGACATATGTGCAAAGAGTTAAAAACACGATCGACGAAACTGGAGATATCGCCAGAATAATCTCTTCTATTGTTGACATCGCAACGCCTCTGACAAACAGGCGAAAAGAAATAAACAGTAATTGGCAGGACACAATTGAAAGAAGACTTGATAGGTTTTCCAGACTTAAGGAAACCAATGCCCGAGAGTTAAATAAAATTCGTGAACTGATTGAGAGTTCAGAAGAAGACGATAATCAGGAAGACACGGACGAAGAAGAGTTCGGAGATATTTCTGAAGAACTTCTACAAGAAAGATCAACAATTCAAACTCAATCCACCAAAGATAAAATTTTACGTTTGGTAAGGCAGGCCTTAAGAGCTCAGGCAAATTCAAGTATAAACAAACGCAAGATAACACCAAAATATGTTCCTCTTTTGGATTTTATAGGTGATGAAATCTTCAATGAGGAACAACTGCTTAGTTATGGAGCTGATTTACAGGAATTGAAACTAATTAATTCTCTTCTCTCATTAGTAAGACAGATGCTTTTTTCTTTTCCTCGAAGATACAGAGAATTCAGAAAAGAGTTTTCCGAAGCCTATTATACATCTGAAAAACTAAACAATAACTTAAATCAGATAGAACTGGACGCTCTTATCGCACTGCAACTTGAGAAATACAGATACCTTATCGAAAACATCTCGGGAATTAACATGGAGAATACAATATTTAGCTCTCTTAAAAATATTGCTGAAGAAATACGTAACCAGATATTTGTAGATGAGGCTACGGATTTTTCATGCTTTGAACTGAAAGCCATGTATCTGCTTACAAACCACAAGCTTAACAGTTTTTTTGCGTGTGGTGATTTCGATCAAAGACTTACTAGGTCAGGGGTCACAAATCAAACCGAATTGAGTTGGGCTGTTCCTGACATTAAAATACGCGAAATTGAAAACATATACAGACAGTCTCAGTTATTAACCAGATTTGTTGATATGGTAAGGGAGATATGGCTTAAATCCACAATCACACCAAGTTCGTCTAAGTATTTTCAAGCACATAAGGGAGTATACCCTGCAATATTTGAAGCAAAGGGCGATCAAGACAATGCAGCACAATGGATAGCAGAGCGGATAAAAGATATAGATAGAAAACATCGGGAGTTGCCGTCAATTGCCATACTAATGCCGAATAAAGATAAAATGTCTTTGCTAGAAGAAAATTTAAAGCGCTTACTGCCAAATTACGAAATATCAGTTCATAAAGATGCCGACAGTGTAGGAAGCGATACACAGATCCGGATTTTTCCTATCCAAAATGTAAAGGGCTTTGAA
>CACJWR010000085.1 GCA_902596985.1 uncultured Alphaproteobacteria bacterium | reverse complement strand
TACTTTGGATAGGGGCTTGAAATTATTAAATGAGGAGCTGGCTATGCTTGAAGATAAAAAACTTTTTTCTGGCGAGGTAGCTTTCAAATTATACGATACTTATGGTTTTCCATTAGACTTAACAGAAGATGTTTTAAGAGAAAGTAATAAAAAAGTAGATATAGAAACATTTGACACGAAGATGAAAGAGCAGCGTGATAAGGCTCGTGCATCTTGGATTGGATCGGGAGATGAGTCGGAGGAAAAAATATGGGCTGATTTAAGATCGAAAGAGGATGCTACGGAATTTCTAGGTTATGAAAGGGAGAGAAGTCAGGGCCTGATCACCAAGATTATTAAAGATGGAAAATATATAGAAAAATTATCTCAAGATGAAGTTGGCGTTATAGTTATGAATCAGACTTGCTTTTATGGGGAGTCTGGAGGTCAGGTAGGAGATCAAGGACAAATACGAGGTATTAGCGGATTAGGTAAAGTGACAGATACAAAGAGGGTAGGGCAAATTTTTGTACATTTTGTTAAGGTACAAAAGGGTTATTTTGAGGTAGGTAATAATTTAGAACAGCTTATAAATATAGATCTAAGGCTTGATATTAAAAGAAATCACTCTGGAACCCACTTGGTTCATGAGGCGCTTAGAAGAATAGTGGGAGAACATGTTGCTCAGAGAGGCTCCCTTAATAATGCTGATCGGCTTAGGTTCGACTTTAGTCATGATAAGCCTGTTACAGAGGAACAGATTTTTCTAGTCGAGCAGTTGGTTAATAAGCACATTAGGGAAAATACGCCAGTTATTACTGAAATAATGCAATTAGAGAGTGCAAAAAAACAAGGAGCCAGGGCTTTATTTGGTGAAAAGTATGGTGACGATGTAAGAGTTGTTAAAATGTCGCCAGAAGATGAAAGTCATTTCTCAGTAGAATTATGTGGTGGTACTCATGTTGACTCAACTGGTGATATTGGATTTTTGAAAATTATAGGAGAGAGTGCTTCGTCATCTGGAGTACGTAGGCTGGAAGCGGTTACAGGAAAAAAAGTTGTAGACTTTATCGAAAATATTCAAGTTGTGAATAAAAGAGTTTCGTCTCTCTTAAATGTTAGTACAGAAAATTTAGTTGAAAGAGTCAATAGTCTTTTGGAGGAGAAAAAAAGACTGGAGCAAAAAAATACAGAGCTAAATAGAGCTCTGATTAGTGGCGAGGGAGAACAAAAAAGTCAAAACCTCGAAAAGATTGGAAAAAATATAATTTTCTCAGGAAAGGTTGTTGATGACGTACCGAGCAAGGACTTAAGGACGTTTGTAGATAATATTAAGAAACAAAATAAAAATGTAATTGCCGCGCTTTTATCAAAAGTTGGCACCAAGGTACAGATAGCAGTAGGTATTTCTGATACTCTAGTTGAAAGGGTCTCAGCGGTTGATCTAGTTAAAATTCTATCCACAAAAACAGGAGGTAAGGGTGGTGGAGGCAGACCTGATTTTGCGCAGGGCGGAGGTACCCTTCCCGATAAGGCTGATCAAGCTTTGTTGCACTTGAAATCATATTTAGAAAGTAGCCTATCTGACGATTAGAGTTTTATTTCAGATAATTTATTTTCTAGATTTGAGTTAACTTTCTCGAGAAAACCTTCTGTTGATAACCACTTTTGGTCTTCACCAACAAGGATAGCAAGATCCTTAGTCATATCACCCTTTTCAACTGTCTCAATTACCACTTCTTCTAGAGTCTTTGCAAAAGTAGCTAACTGAAAGTTTTCGTCAAGCTTTGCTCTGTGCTTAAGGCCACCGGTCCAAGCGTATATAGACGCTATGGAATTGGTTGATGTGGCTTCTCCTCTTTGATGCGCTCTAAAGTGTCTTGTAACCGTTCCATGAGCTGCTTCTGCTTCTACTATTCTTCCATCGGGTGTCATTAATTGGCTTGTCATAAGACCAAGAGATCCAAAACCCTGTGCAACAGTATCAGACTGCACATCTCCATCATAGTTTTTGCAAGCCCATACAAAACCACCGGACCATTTTAGAGCACATGCAACCATATCGTCAATTAATCTATGCTCATAAATTATCCCAGCTTTTTTAAATTGAGCCTCAAATTCTTTCTCGTAAATATCTTGAAAGAGATCTTTAAACCTTCCATCGTACGTTTTCATAATTGTATTTTTGGTCGAAAGATAAACATCCCAATTCATTTTCAGGCCATAGTTCATTGAAGCTCTAGCAAAATCAATAATGGACTGGTCCAAGTTATACATTCCCATCGCTATTCCGGATGATGGCGAATCGAACACTTCGTGCTCAATTTCCTTTCCATCTTCGCCAACGAACTTCATGATTAATTTTCCTTTTCCAGGAAATTTAAAATCCGTAGCTCTGTATTGGTCACCGTAGGCATGTCTGCCAACAATTATTGGCTTTGTCCAGCCGGGTACTAAGCGGGGTACATTGTTACAAATTATTGGTGCTCTGAAGACTACACCCCCTAAAATATTTCTGATAGTTCCATTGGGAGATTTCCACATCTTCTTTAAATTAAACTCTTCAACTCTTGCTTCGTCTGGTGTTATTGTAGCGCATTTTACAGCAACTCCGTGCTTAAGTGTTGCCTGGGCTGCTTGAATTGTAACATTATCATCGGTGCGATC
>CACJWR010000084.1 GCA_902596985.1 uncultured Alphaproteobacteria bacterium | reverse complement strand
TCCATTCTTTTGATAAGCCCAAGCCGAGCTTTTAATCCATGCCTCGCCAATCTTAGCCGTGTGATCGGCTAGGGGTCCTTCAATTTTTTCTTTGATATTTATCCCAAAAGATCCAGGCTTAGGCGCAAAAATTCTGTCAATCTTGTTTTTATAAGGATTATCTTTCAATGTCTCATTTCTTTCATGAAGTTTATCGATTGCATCAAAAAATAATCTATTAAGCTCTGGAAAGATGTCTCTGAACAAACCTGACTGTCTGATAGTAATATCAATTCTCGGGCGACCTAGCTCTGCTAGTGATAGAATGCTAAAACCAAGGATCCGAGCGTTATTTTTGTCCCAAATTGGTGTAAGGCCAGCAAAAGCAAGTGCCATTGAGTACTCTTGTCCTCCCGTTCGCATGGATGCTGATCCCCAAAGATCAATGGTTAAATTTTTCGGATAATCTCCATTGTCTTGCAAATATTGTCTTACAAATTCATCTGCCATTGCTTGACCATTTTGGAAAGCTATTTTTGTGGGTATCGATCTAGGGTCTACAGCATATATATTCCTGCCTGTAGGTTTAATATCAGTACGGTTCCTATATGGCGATCCCGATGGTCCACTGTTAATTCTTTTTCCCTCTAGGCATCGGAGTAAGCCATTCAGTTCGGATGCTCCACAATCTCCTTTGCCAAATATATGAAGACCACTTGAAAACTGGGATTCCTTTAAATCACAAACAAAAGAGTCTATTCTTGTTAACCATTCACTATCTGATGTTATGGGATCAACTGATAGCTCTTTATCTAATTTTATTTTCTTAGCCTCATGAATTATTTTCTTTTCAATATGCTCTTTCCTTACTTGATCGAGATCACCGCTCGTAGAATATTCATCTAATAGAAATTCAAGATCTCTCAATTCATTTGGAAGATCCATAGTCTGAATTTTTGGAGGCATGTGCCCCACAGTAAGAGCTCCCAATCTTCTTTTTGCCTGTGATGCTTCTCCCGGATCATTAACAATAAACGGATAAATAAAAGGTATGTCGTTTACTAGTAACTCGGGCCAGCAATGATTGGAAAGACCTACTGTTTTCCCTGGTAGCCATTCGAGACTTCCATGCGTTCCCATATGAAGAAATGCATCAATATTTTGCATCTGCAACCAGAGATACATTGCCACATAGCTGTGACAAGGTATTTTTTCAAGATCGTGATAATCGGCTTTTTTATCCTCTAGTAAACCTCTTGAGGGCTGCACCAGCACAAAAAAATTATTGTTTTTATAACCCTGAAGAACAAACTTGTCTTTTTCAAAAAAAGCATCTTCTTCGAAACCACCCCATGTTTTAAATAATTTAGTTCTAGGTTTAAGTGGAATGAGATTTAGCAGTCTTTCGTATAAATTGATGGGAATCTCTATCCTAGAGCTTTTTAACTTCTCAAAAAACTTATCAGGGTTAGAGAATTTAAATCCATTATCTCCAAGAAAACCTAAAATATGCTTTGTTGATTTAATTGTGTCTAGGCCAAGCGCAT
The DNA here is from genome assembly GCA_902596985.1 of uncultured Alphaproteobacteria bacterium. Taxonomy (GTDB): domain Bacteria; phylum Pseudomonadota; class Alphaproteobacteria; order Rhodobacterales; family Rhodobacteraceae; genus CACIJG01. Next base: position 1,186 of record CACJWR010000084.1, on the reverse strand, counting down.
GAGCTAATTGAAAGTCTCGACCCGGGTATGAAGATAATACGATGGCTATTCTTTTTTCTTCATTTTTCTTAGATCTAAGAGCATGCCACTTTTCAACTTTATTTATTATCTTTTTAGAAAGAGTTTTCTCGACTTTATGCTTTGAGATTGGAAACTGTAATGCGGGGTCTATGGCTTGTTCAGATTTAAAACTTACAATCCCTCCATTTATGCGCCCATCTACCTCTGGTATAGCAACGTGCATAGCCAAATCAGAGGAATTTAAGCCAATTGGATTCCGTCTCCAAGATTCTTTCTTAGAGGTAGATAAAATTATTTGAAAAACAGGCACACCCACATGATCTAATGGAGATTTGCCAGTTTCGCGACTTTTTGCTGAAAAGGCTGTAGCATTAAGTATCGCAATAGGGGATATTTTCGATAACATCGACTCTATCCACTTGGCGGTCGATTTGATTTTAAGTGAATTTACAAAAATACTTATGCATTTTATGCCTCTCTTTTTAAAATCTCTAAATAATTGGTCTATGGGTTCGAGGTCATCAGCCATCAGGTATGATCTATAAAATATAATACAGACAGTAGGTTTTGCGTCAGTGCTCACGGTAAAATTTTCTAGAATACCTTTTTTATAGCAATAAAAACCATGAGATTTTACTTTGCTGAATTCTGTAATGGCTGGGAAGTGAAGTGATGCAGCAAGTGCCATTTGAGCTAATACCGCTTGTGCAGATAGTTCTCCGCCGTCATCACAGAGATTTTTTAAGTTTTCTAATGTTGACTTTGGCAAATTTGAATACGAGTCTAAAACCTTATCTTCCCTCCCATCGGCTGGTATTACAGCCAACGGTATCTTTTTCTTAATTGATACGCTCTTTAAATAATTTAATCCGTATGGCCAATATTGCTCACCTCCAATAAGTCTTACAAGAATACCTTTAGATTTGGAGACTGTTTTTTCAATGTAGGTATCAATTGATAAATTATGAGTTAGTTGTTTTATATTTGCCAGTCTCAATGTAGGAACAGACTCTCTACCAAAGTCCCCTAACGTTTTTTTCCATGCATTCGCAAACGCATTTAAATCACTATCTGAAAAAGACAAAATAACTAGATCAGCAGGCTCCTGGTTCAAATCAACTGGAACACTGGAATTATCTAAATAGTGATCTTCATTAAAAATGAT
>CACJWR010000083.1 GCA_902596985.1 uncultured Alphaproteobacteria bacterium | reverse complement strand
TTTTGAGTCCAGATGAACGCCTTGAGCTACGAGATAAAATTCAAAATGCGCTAGCTAAAGCCAATAGTACATGATATATCAAACGTAATTGATATTCTTAAAGTCACATGAAAATAATTGCTAATGAAACCTCTGGATTCCAGTTCAAGCGTTTTGCACTGCTTGGTATGTCTGGACTGGGGAAAACATTTATATCTCGTAAACTGGTAAATAAAGATAGATGGACACACTATTCAGTGGATTATGAGATAGGTAAGCTCCTTTTTAAAAACCAGCATAAACACTTACTTGATGGGTTCGAAATAGGTAATCTAACAAATCTATCTAATTTTCTTGGCAAACCTGGCTCTCGGTCGAAGGGGGGAGGGTTCGGCAAAGTCCACTCTAATGTATCAGCATGCTTCCCCCAGTATGCTTCTTCTGTTATACGTCTACCCCACATTAATGTGTAGAAGATTATTCCAAAGAAAAATATAAAAGATGCAAACGATATGAAGGCCCCAATTGATGATACATAGTTCCATAATGCAAACTGCTCAGGATAATCTATATATCGTCTTGGCATGCCTTGTCTCCCAAGAAAATGTTGTGGGAAAAAAGTGATGTTAGATCCAATGAACATGGTCCAAAAGTGTAATTTCCCTGCCCATTCTGGATACTGACGGCCGGACATTTTGCCGATCCAGTAATATATTCCTGCGAAGATACAAAATACGGCGCCTAGAGACATAACATAGTGAAAGTGAGCTACAACATAATACGTATCATGATATGCTCTATCGATTCCTGCTTGGCTTAAAACTATACCTGTTACCCCGCCTACAGTGAAAAGAAATAGAAATCCTACTGACCATAACATAGGTGTTTTAAACTCAACCGATCCTCCCCACATTGTGGCGATCCATGAAAAAATCTTTATCCCGGTAGGAACCGCTATAACCATCGTTGCTAACATAAAATACGCTTGTTGTGTGACTGACATGCCTACTGTGTACATATGATGTGCCCAAACAACAAAACCTAACGCACCAATTGCTATCATCGCATAGACCATCGGTAAATATCCAAATACTGGCTTCTTTGAAAATGTTGAAATAACGTGGCTTACAATTCCAAAGCCTGGGATAACAATCATATAAACCTCTGGATGGCCAAAAAACCAAAGTAAGTGTTGATAAAGCACAGGGTCGCCACCCCCAGCAGGATCGAAAAAAGTAGTACCAAAATTTCTATCAGTCAAAAGCATCGTAATTGCACCAGCCAATACAGGTAAAGAAAGTAGTATAAGAAAGGCCGTGACCACAATTGACCAAGGGAAAAGAGGTGTTTTGTGTAGGGTCATACCTGGGGCGCGCATGTTTAAAAACGTTGTTATCATATTTATAGCACTCAGTATTGATGAGGCTCCAGATAGATGTATAGCAAAAATAGCTAGATCCATAGACATACCTTGTTCAGAGGTTGATAAGGGAGCGTATAACACCCATCCAACACCTGATCCCAATTGACCGTTTCCTCCTGGTGCCAATAAGCTACATACAGCGAGAGACGATCCTGCAACGTACAACCAATATGATAAATTATTCATTCTTGGGAATGCCATGTCAGGTGCGCCAATCATTAACGGCATAAAATAGTTACCAAAACCACCGAAAAGGGCTGGAATGACAACAAAAAACATCATTAGCACACCGTGCCCAGTTATTAAAACGTTCCACATATGCCCATTCGGTTCACCATCGGCATTGGTCATGTATTGGACTCCGGGCTCCATAAGCTCTAATCTCATATAAACGGTGAATGCCACTGCAACAAAACCCAAAAGAGCTGCAGTAAATATATATAATATTCCTATATCCTTGTGATTTGTTGACATAAACCAGCGAGTGAAGAAATTTTTCTTTTCGTGTTCGTGTGATATTTGATCTGTAACATCAACCATTAAAAGAAGCCCCCTTGTGTACTAACAGTAAATTTGATTAATCTAATCATATATATAGTACATACAAATTAATTTTTCCACCCCAAATTTAGAGACCGTTCGACGCACGTAAGAGATTTCTCATTTTGTAAAAATTGTTGCATAAGTTTGCTTAAATACCTTATCTACATCGGCCATATTTATTTTTATTCCTAATTCATGCAAAGAAGTAACTCCCTTCCCAGATATACCGCAAGGATTTATGTTAGTGAAAAAGTTAAGGTTGGGATTTACGTTTAATGCTAAGCCATGGAATGTAACCCATTTCTTTACCCTTAAACCGAGTGCCGCTATTTTTTTATCATGAGTACCATCTATATTAACTCGACCAGGATCCTTAACCCAAACCCCAACCATTCCAGGTATTCTATAACCTAAAATGCCTAGATCTCTAAGGACCAAAATAAGCCATTCTTCGATGTTCCATACTAATTGTTTTATGTCTTTTTTCCCATTTCTCAAATCTAGCATCAGATAGACAACTCGTTGACCAGGACCGTGATAGGTTGTCTGCCCACCTCTTTTTGTTTGATAAATTGGAATATTGACATTGTTCTTAAAGTCGCTCGTTTTTGCAGACGTACCAAGAGTGAAAACGTTATTATGCTCTAAAAACCAGATAAGCTCTGTTTTTTTGTTTGAAATAATATCTTCAACACGTGAAGACATTGTCTCCTCAGCAATTTTGTAATCTACAAGATTTTTCTCGTACTTCCATTCTATCATTTGTGCCATTAATATATTCGTATTGCTTTTTTTTGGAAAATATCATATCTAACTTCAGATTGAAAATGGTATTAGAAACGCGGCTGTGGCGGAATCGGTAGACG
>CACJWR010000082.1 GCA_902596985.1 uncultured Alphaproteobacteria bacterium | reverse complement strand
TAAAAGAAGATGCAGCTAAAGGATTATTCCTGGGACTTGCTATTGGAGACGCGATGGGCTCTCCAATCGAGTTTGAGAAAAAACGTACTCAAAAAAATTATGTACGAAGTTACCTTGAGGGTGGCTTTCATAAGGTGACTAAAGGAGAGTTTACTGATGACACCTCCATGGCATTAGCAATGGCAGACGCCATGATAGAAAGTCAGCAGAAGAATGGTTATGCCTTTGATCCTTATAAAATTATGGATAACTTTTTAAAGTGGCGATACGATGGAAAATACTCTCCCAGAGGTGAGTGTTTCGATGTTGGAGTTACGGTATGTGGTGCTCTTGCACAGTATAAGAAAGATCGTTCTGGGCCTTTTACAGGAAGTCGAGACCCGATGTCAGCGGGAAATGGCGGTTTAATGAGATTAGCCCCTGCACTCATAGCTTCTAGAACTAAAGAAGAGTGTTTAATGTTTGCGAGAGAAACTACACGCCTAACTCATGGAGCGGAAGAGGCATTGATGTATAGTGAGATATTTGCCGAAGAAATATGGGAAGGACGAGTGCTTCCGAAATATGTAAGATACAAACATCCACTGAATATTGACCGTGACGATATTATGTCGGGAGGATATGTAAAAGAAACATATCAAGCCGCATGGTGGGCATATCAAACAACGAATAATTTTGAGAACTGCATTATTGAAGCCATTAATCTCGGGCATGACTCTGATACTACTGGAGCAGTTGCTGGCATGATAGCAGGAAGAATGTATGGATTTGATGCTATTCCAAAATGGATGGTTGAGGGCCTCCAATGGAGCAACCATATAATACACGTAGCAAAACAACTGTGTCCTGCAACTGCACCACTGGAAATTAATTAATTACAATAACTGAAGGATATCTAGGTCTGTATAAGTTTACCAGATTTCTCCAGATGTTGATTGAAAATTATTTAATTAAATTCTTGAAAATGTCAGTATTCCTATTTAGGGATGACCAGTTACTTTATATTTAGGTGCGATAGCGTAAAAATACATACTCGTCGTACGATTATCGCGAACATATAAATTCTCATTAGTTTCATTGGCGCGAGAAATACTATTTATCAGCTGCACTTTACCATTATTGAACGTAGCGCCGCAGATTTGAACTGTTTGCCCAAGAGATGAATGGTTGGCCGGAGAATTACAATTCCAATTGCCTGAAATAAACCAGTTAAGTTTGGAGTATTTGTAGAGCCTCTCAAGATGTCGTCTATTGTAATCATCAAACCTAAAAGCAATATACCTTAATCGTTTATTAATTTTGAAAAAAGCATGATCAAAAACTAAGTCGATTGAAGTTTCTGTATTTTGAAAAGGTTCAGTTGAAAAACTACATTTTTTACCCGAAATTCCTACGTAAATCTCTGTTTCATAATCAATTTTCTTACAATGCTTTTTAAGCAAATTTATTGCTTGCTTTCTCTTCATATCGAAGAAGAAATCGCCCCAAATAGGAATAGTATCTCTAGCATGAGATGCCTGAAAAAAAAGTGACACTAATAATGTTAAGAGAAATATCCTACTCATTAGGACAGCATACAAAAGATTGATTAAAGTTTAAAGAGAATGAAAAATTAAATGCGTAAATCATAGATGTCGAATTTAAATGTTGAAAACTAGGTCCAATACAGTTTTTAAAAAGTACCATGGTACTTTTGTGGGCTCGCTTGTGGACTGAAAGCTATAAATTTGCTAAAGTATAATAAAAACAGAGAGTTAGACGTGAGAAAGACGGACACCTCCTCCGCCATAAATACCCCTTAAATCATTGTTTAAATTGAATTTTATGTTATATTGTCGATATCTACCCACAACCTTACCCACAACAGGGCAATAACTAAGCATGATGTATGAAGAATTGAAATTTCGATACCCCACCTACCCCCTACCCCCCAAATTCGTTTAACTATCAGCATAATCTATGTACTGAAAAATGCTCAAAGGATGACCTACAATGTTAACAGCTAAACAAGAAAACTTCGTCGAACTCCTTACACAAGGTACTAGCCAGTCTTCAGCCTATAAAGGTGCTTAAGAGACCGAAAAGATGTCCGATAAGACCGTCTGGGAGGAAGCCTCAAGGCTCAGGAGACACCCCAAGGTCAGTGCAAGGATTTTAGAGCTAGAGAACGAAAAGGAGGATAGACGACGCTTACAAGCAGTCTCGCGAGAAGAGAGAGTTCTTAATGAATTGGAGAGCATAGCCTTTGGTGATGGACCTGTAGCAGGAAAGCTTAAAGCAATGGAACTAATTGGAAACTATCGGCTTTTTCACCCCCCAAAAAGAAAGTGCAGACGATAGAACCTCAGAAGAGATACTTGGTGAAATTCACAAAAGGCTTCAGAAAATTTTTTAATAGCAAAAGTGTTTTACTTACATTCTGATGAACCTAAACGCCAACAATAGTACGAACCCCAAAAGTTACTTCCTTCAGCACAAAATCAAAAATAATTAGACTAGGAATTGCAAATCAAATGAAATATTATTCAGCATACTTTTTGGAGATTTAAGTGGAAAAATACAATAAAGTTCTTAGGCTCGTAGCAGAACGAAACTGGAAAGAAATGGAGGAATGGCTCCACGAGGACTTTATGTACATTAAAGAGACCGCGTTGATGGATCGTGAAGAACATGTAAAAAATTTAGAAAAAGAGTTTGCATCAAAGCAAGCAATTAATCAGAACGAATTATTACATGAAGATGACGATATGATGGCGTTTAAGCATGTAGTAACCCAAAAAACTGGTAAAAAGTTCAGGGTTACGCAAATACAACTTTACAAGGATGGCA
>CACJWR010000081.1 GCA_902596985.1 uncultured Alphaproteobacteria bacterium | reverse complement strand
TGATTGTAGCTGTTATCAGTGCAATCGGAAAGTACCAAGAAATAACCACTGTTGATATTTCTTGTAAATATTTACGGCCTTTGCTTCGAGGTGGAGGTTCAATTGAAACAGAAATATTAAAACTTGGCCAACGACTTGTTGTAGGTCGAATTACCGTAAAGGATATTGAGTCTAATAAATCAGCAGCAGAAATAAGTTGCACGTATGCTAGAATGTAACTAACAAGTTTTAAGAAATACCAAATACGAGAATTTAGGTCGCATAAATGCTGCGTGTTAAGAAAAATAATAAAACTCAATATTCCAGCAAAAAAATTGAATTTGGAGTCTCTTCAATGGTAGGTAGGCTTAAAACCGTAGGGATGTTAAAACCCATGGGGGCTTTAAAAAGAGCCGATCCTAATAAATGGCATTATGGTCAAGCATTTGACCCTTCAAGGATAGAAAGAAACTACTCTTCGTTTATAAAAATCTTAAATAGCTTGGATGTAGAAATCTTATGGATGACGCCCAAAAACAATGAAAATGCAGACTCTATATTTACTTATGACCCATCATTTATGACACAAAAGGGTGCAATTTTGTTATCACCTGGGAAATCACTTAGAAAAGGGGAAGAAAAAATCCATGAGGAGTTCTACAAAAATAATAATATTCCGATAATAGGAAAATTATCTGAATCGGCTATTGGTGAAGGTGGAGATATGTTTTGGTTAGATAAGGAGACCCTAGTGATAGGAAAAGGCTTTAGGACTAATCAAATTGCAATTGAACAAATCACAAGCATGTTAAGCAAAATTAATGTGGAGGTTGTATCCTTTGATCTTCCGTTTTTTTTAGGAAGAGAGGCTTGTCTACACATGATGTCTCTTATCAGTATAGTTGATGAAAAAAAAGCTCTTGCGTATTTTTCTCTTCTGCCTGTAGGTTTGGTACAATTACTTGAAAAAAAAGGTTACGATCTAATTGAAGCTCCAGAAGATGAATTCATTTCCAGTGAAGGCCTAAATATTAATGTGCTTGCTATTAAACCTGGAATTTGTGTAATGATTTCTGGCTGCCCTAGAACAAAAGAGGCTCTAGAAAAAAGGGAAGTTACTGTTTATACGTTTGACGGAGACGCTTTGTGCATTGGTTGTGAAGGAGGTCCTACCTGTTTAACAAGACCAATATTAAGAGTGTAATAGTAAAACATATACCTACATGCAATAATTTTAAACTTTAGTGGTTTGGTTTTTTGCATATGTGACAAAGAACTCAAAACTTGAAGGATTAGCCATGGATTCTCTGTTTACAACAGTTTTTGGGTCCGAACCAAGTAAAAGTTTTTTAATAGGAACCTCCAACTTTTTTCCAGATAAGGTTCTTGGTACTTCATTAATTTTTATGATTTTATCTGGTACAAACCTAGCTGATATGGAGTTCTTTATCGCACCACTGATTTTTTCTTTTAAACTGTAAGACAATGCGATTTCCGGGTATAAAACTACAAACAGTATCATATTACTTTCTCTATTTAAGTATTCCAGGTCAACAACAACACTATCCATTACTTCTGAAAGTGCTTCCACAGCTCGATAAATCTCAGATGACCCTAATCTAAGACCTCTCCTATTTATTGTTGCATCTGATCTTCCGTATATTACTGAACTCCCATTATCAGTGAATTCTATCCAATCTCCATGTTTCCAGACACCTGGAAATGTTTCAAAATAACTTTCTGTTAATCTTTTATTTTGTTTATCACCCCAAAAATAGAGAGGCATGGAAGGCAAAGGCTTTGTACACACTAACTCTCCTACCTCCCCTACCACAGAATTTCCATTGTCATCAAAGGCATATACTGAGCAACCCAACGACTTCGATTGCATTTCTCCTTCTCTAACATCTGAAAGCGGGTTGCCGATTACAAATGCGCCTGCGAAATCTGTTCCTCCGGATAAAGGTGCTAACCAAATATCTGATTTAACTTTCTGGTATATCCAGTTATACCCTTCTTGACTTAATGGCGAGCCAGTTGCGCCCAAAGATCTAAGTTTATCAAATTTAAACTTATTCTTCGGTATAATGTTCGATTTCATGCAAGCCGTAAAGAAAGCTGCTCCAGCCCCAAAATAGGTGAGTTTTTCTTCATCAACTTTTCTCCATACCTCTAAAAAATCTGGATAATTTGGAGCGAAGTCAAACATTGCAATGGAACATTTTCTGAGTAAAGCCAATAACTGAACGTTCCACATTATCCAACCTGAGGATGTAAGCCAACAAAAATGGTCATTTTTAGTAATGTCCATGTGGAGAGATTGCTTCGTCATCTCTATCAATATCCCTCCGTGACCATGAACTATAGGTTTCGGATTACCAGTAGTACCAGAAGAATATACTATCCAAAGAGGATGATCAAAAGGTAGCATCTCTATCTCGGTTTCTCCCCTGAGACGCATTATATTATTCCATTCTAATTGCTTTTTAGTTAATGAATTATCCTTAATTTTAACTAGAATTGTATCAGATAGTGATGGTAATTTTTTAATTATATTCCGTAAACTATTGACTTTATTAATAATTTTACCTGCATATACATAGCTGTCCTGACATATAAGCACTTTGGGCTTTATTTGCTTAAATCGATCTAAAATTGCGTTTTCGCCCATATCTGGAGCACAAAGAGACCATATTGCACCTATACTTGCAGTTGCACAAAAAGAAATCAGGGAATGGGGCGTGTTTGGAAGTATTGCGACAACACGATCCCCTTTTTGGACTCCAAGTTCTTTAAACTTTATAACAAGCGAATTTGTCTTTGATATTAACTCCTCCCAGGTCAGTATTCCGTC
>CACJWR010000080.1 GCA_902596985.1 uncultured Alphaproteobacteria bacterium | reverse complement strand
AAAAAATGATATCATTAGGTCTTAATCCTTATACGCTTAAATTAACGGCTTTTGTGATATCTGGAGCGATAACAGGTTTAGCGGGCGCCTTGTATGTAGATCTTAATAGGTTCGTTAGTCCAACATCTTTAAGTTGGCAAACTTCTGGAGAACTAATTGTTTTGGTTATACTTGGAGGAAGTGCAAGGCTATTTGGACCATTGCTAGGGGCTATAGTGTTTATATTGTTAGAGCAATTCCTTGGTGAGGTAACAGAAAATTGGCAATTTTGGCTCGGCGTAATTCTAGTATTAATAGTTCTTTATTTTCCGAAGGGTGTTTCAGGTTTATTTATAAAAGATTAGGTCAATGGCCAAAAAAAAAGAAATTTTAAAGCTATCTGGTATCAACAAGTGTTTTGGCAACGTAGTTGTTGCAAAAGATATTAGTCTAACGGTGATATCAAATCAATTACATGCTCTTATTGGTCCGAATGGAGCAGGGAAAACTACTCTAATAAAAATGATATCTGGAGAGCTAAAACCAGACCAAGGCGTGGTAATGCTTCTAGATAGAAAGGTCAACCACTTAAGTGAAATTGCAAGAGTTCACCGTGGATGTATTAGAAGCTTCCAAGTATCATCAATTATTGGGTCTATGACCGTATTTGAAAATATTTTATTAGCGGTGAAACAGAAAAGAAGCATTCTCAAAATGCTGTTTAGAAAATTTCAAAGTAACTCATCAGAATCTAGTTTTGTTTATCAAACAATAAATCAATTATCTTTAGAATCTTTGGGAACAAAAGTTGCGTCGACGCTAAGTCATGGAGATAAAAGAAAACTAGAGTTAGCAATGGCACTTGCGATGGGTCCAAAAATATTATTATTAGATGAACCCTTTGCAGGTCTTGATCAGGCAGAGAGTTCTAAGCTAATTGAATTGCTTAAAAGCATAAAAAAAAATATGCCGATATTACTTATAGAACATGATATGCAAGCAGTTTTTGCATTAGCAGATATTATTTCTGTGCTAAACGAAGGAGAAATTATTGAAAGTGGCAGTGTAGAAAAGATTAGGAGGAGTAAGTTAGTACAAAATGCTTATTTAGGGGGCGATTTATGAGTTTACTTGAAGCAAAAAAACTTAGTGCTTTTTATAGTGGAAGCATTGCTCTTTCTGAAGTTGATTTTCTAGTTAATGAGGGATCCGTTATTGCTTTGATGGGAAGAAATGGTATGGGGAAGACCACACTTATTCATTGTGTGTGTGGTATTATAAGTGAAAAAAGCGGACTGATAAAATTCAATTCAGTCAACATACATGATTTGATTGATTTTCAAATAGCGAAACTCGGCATTGGTCTTGTGCCAGAAGGAAGAAGAATATTTTCAAACCTTACTGTTCATGAAAATTTGTTGGTAAGCTCCAAAAAAGGGGAATGGAATCAAAAAAAAATTTATGATCTGTTCCCAAGACTGTTTGATAGAAAGTATCAATTAGGTAATTCATTGTCTGGAGGCGAGCAGCAAATGTTATCAATTGGGCGGGCACTAATGACAAACCCAAAATTATTGATTTTAGATGAGGCAACTGAGGGGCTTTCCCCTTTGATACAAAAAGAGATTTGGAATGTGCTGGCAACTTTAAAGAAGTCAGGCTTATCCATTATTATAGTAGATAAATCCTTAGAGAAGCTTTCTACATTAGCGGATCATTTTTATTTTTTAGTGAAGGGAAAAATAGCGTGGAGTGGCAAATACGATCAGCTAAATGACAAGCTAATAAAGAGCCATTTGTTAATATAACCTATTGGTTATTATTATTTAAAAACAAATATTTACAGTATTAATGTAAAGGTTTAATGAAAGTCCCATTTCTAAGTTCGTTAAAAGCTTGTGCTAACTCCGCTTGCGTGTTCATCACTATAGGGCCATGCCACGCTACAGGTTCTTGAATGGGTTTTCCTGATATCAATAAGAACCGAACTCCATCTTTTCCAGATATTAAAGAGACTGAGTCACCAGTGTCGAACCGAATTAATGTTCTGTTTCCTGATAAATCCCTAATATTCAACTCTTCACCTTTTAATTCTTTTTCTATTCTAATACCTATAGGTTTAGAAGAATATGCAAAATCAGCACTTCCCTGAAAAACATAGGCAAAGCAATTTCTATATGCATCGATATTTATCTCTTTTTTAGTAAAAGGGGGAATATAAATATCAAAGTATTGTGGTTCTGCTGCGATGCCGTCAACAGGTCCCTTAATGCCCTTATAATCACCAACAATTATTTTTATTTTTGAGCCATCATCCTCCTCGATCAATGGAATATCTGAGCCGCTGACGTCCTGATAACGAGGAGCCACCATTTTTTGAGAAGAGGGGAGGTTAGCCCAAAGCTGAAACCCATGCATTTGGCCGTTTTTGTTACCGAGCGGCATTTCCTGATGCAATATACCTGAACCGGCTGTCATCCACTGTACGTCTCCACCAATCAAGCTACCCCTATTTCCAAGACTGTCTTGGTGTTCCACAGTTCCATCAAGTACATATGTAATTGTTTCTATTCCTCTATGAGGATGCCATGGAAAACCAGCCTTAAATTTTTCAGGATCATCATTTCTGAAGTCGTCTAGCATAAGAAAAGGGTCACATTCATCTGGGTCACTAAATCCAAATGCTCTAAAGAGACTTACTCCTGCTCCTTCGGTGAATGGTTGAGCTAATTTTTTTTCCTTTATAGGTCTGAAAGACATGGTGTGTTCCTTAAAAATCGCAAATCTGCTCTATTGTAAGTTGTATAATATAACTGAACTATTTTGAATTATGATATAGTGCCTATATCTCGTAATTCCAAGACCTT
>CACJWR010000079.1 GCA_902596985.1 uncultured Alphaproteobacteria bacterium | reverse complement strand
AAAAATAATATACCCAAGGTCCGTCCTTTTTTCCGTTAGCAAACTGACCCTCAGATTTCTTTATTCCACTTAAATAATATTCGATCCAGTTACCCACTTTTTTTCCATTCAACAAGTCTCCAATAATTTTCAGTTGACCATTGGGGTGATAGGATTCAATATGTCCAGAAAAAGGGATATTAGAAAACTTTCTGTAAAAAGTATCGTCTCTTTTGACAATTTCATCCATCTGAATTGAAACTTTTTTCTCAGAAGGCTCTCCGGCCTTTGGGGCAATTTTTTCATCTTGTGTTTTGTCACTTTCATCTGGTTTTTCCTGGATATAACTGTCTAATCGACCAAAAACCCAATCTATAAAACTGTTGGTAAAAGTTTGAAAAAAAAAGCCAGGTTCAGCCACACTAACCCTGGGGTTGAGGAAACAGAAAAAAAGTATAAAAAATAAAAGGCTATATTTTTTCATTTCAAGATAATGAGAGAAACACTATTAAATTGCAATTAATACTATGTTTGTTAAATGCTCTAGGCCAAATTATATTCTGTTTATAGCGCTTATTACTGCCTTGATTGGGGCAAGAGTAATGGAGGTATCTATCCCCACTCCAAACACACTTCTACCATTTTCATCTGGAACTTTGATTTCTATGTAAGCAGCTGCTTCGGCGGTAGATCCAGAGCTTCTTGTGTTTTGGCCAAAATCATTAAGCATAAAGTTTAGCTTGAAAGTATCTCTGATAGCATTTACAAAAGCACTTATTGGTCCGTTGCCTGTGGACGAAATTTTTATTTTATCCCCATTGTGATCTATTGTAGCTTCGACAAATTCGGCGTTATCGTCTTTAGAAATTTTCTTACTTTTAAATTTGATAAGAGAAAACTCACCTTTTCTCAAAAATTGTTGCTCAAAGATATCCCAAATCATATCTGGAGTTATTTCCTTGCCCGTCTTATCAGCGATATTTTGAACTGCCTCACTAAATTGAATTTGAGCTCCCCTAGGTATATTAATATTATGCTCTTGTTCTAATAACCAAGCAGAGCCTGCTTTTCCTGACTGGGAATTTACCCTAATGATTGCCTCATAAGTTCTGCCAATATCGCTGGGATCAATAGGCAAATATGGAACTTCCCAATGAGGTTCATTCGATTTTGAAATTGCTTCCATCCCCTTTCTAATCGCGTCCTGATGACTTCCCGAAAACGCAGTATGTACTAAGAGGCCTGCGTAAGGATGCCGTTGATGTACAGGTAGTTGATTGCAAAACTCTGCCGTTTCAATAAGATTGTTGATATCGGAAAAATCTAGCTCTGGATTAATACCTTGGGTAAACATGTTTAGTCCCAAGGTTACTATATCTACATTCCCTGTTCGCTCCCCATTTCCAAACAGTGTTCCTTCAACTCTATCGGCTCCCGCCATTAAACCAAGCTCAGTTGCAGCAACTCCCGTTCCTCTATCGTTATGGGGATGTAACGATAATATAACCCTATCTCTATCTGTGAAGTTATTGCTCATCCATTCAATCTGGTCAGCGTAAATATTAGGGGTAGACATCTCTACCGTTGCTGGCAAATTAATTATTACTTTGTTTTGTTTTGATGCCTTCCAGCAATTTAATACAGTCTCACAAACATCGAGTGCGTAATCTAGTTCAGTTCCCGTGAAACTTTCTGGAGAATATTGAAGAGTCAGTGCAGTATCCGGCAAATGCTTTAATCTCTCAAACACCATTGCTGCACCATCTTCTGCAATTTTCTTAACTCCCTCTTTATCTTGTTTGAAAACAACCTTTCGCTGTAAAGTCGATACTGAGTTATAAAGATGTAAAATTGCCGACTTGCAACCCTTTAAAGCTTCAAAGGTCTTATCAATTAAGTGTTCTCTAGCTTGTGTAAGTACCTGTACTGTTACATCATCTGGTATAAGTTTATTATCTATTAGGTGTCGACAAAATTGAAAATCGGTGTCAGAAGCAGATGGGAATCCGATCTCAATCTCCTTAAAGCCCATAGAAACTAACGTTTTAAACATCCTAAGCTTGCGAGATGTATCCATTGGTTCTACCAAGGCTTGGTTTCCATCTCTTAGGTCAACACTACACCAAATTGGAGGTTTTTTAATAGCTTTACTCGGCCAAGTCCTTTTATCCAAAGATATTGGGACTGACGGCTTGTATTTTGTGTGCTTATCGGTAACGTCCATAACTTAAAGTTACAGCAAAAAAGAATGCAATACAGCATTTTTCAGCGAAATACTTAATAAAAAATAAAGTTTTACCAATTTTACTTTTCAAAAAATTTGTATATTGGGAACCGTACTAAGGCTAAAAGTAAGAAAAAAAATCCCACTAGTAATCCTTCGATTGCCATAATGTTAGAAATCTCTTCAGTTGTGAAGAAAGTTGACATTAAATAAATGTTTAACGAACCGAGTGCACCACAGCCAATAGCAATCGTAAGCAAACTGAAAGTTGAGGAACGAAGCTCTGGAGTGGAATTAAGGTATATTATGGTACTTTGTAATGCCGAATAACAAGCAGTAGCCATTCCAAAAATCAAGATAGACAAAAGATACATGTAAATCGAGTTACTTGACGCGGATAGAGATATACATAGCAAAATAATTGCAAGGAAGGCTATAAAGCTAATTAATTTTTTATTGATCACAATAACTGTTATAGCAGTTCCTCCTAATAGAGCTCCAATTCCTTCCAAGGATGTGAACATTCCTATATATAACTCGTTTGGATTAAATTTTTCAATAAGCAATAGACTTATCAATGCGATGAATGGGAGGGCAAAAATATTAAAAACGAAAGTTAAAAATATTACGGATAACAAATTGACATTATCTCTTGTCTGTACAATAACTTTTAGAAGTGACTGGGTATAGCTATTTGCATTATTTGTTAAAGTATCTTCTTCTTGGGTAGAGACTAAAAAAACCGACAGGGCATAGAGA
>CACJWR010000078.1 GCA_902596985.1 uncultured Alphaproteobacteria bacterium | reverse complement strand
TGTATCAATATAAAATTTATTTTTGCATATATATTTGTTTCCAAATTGAAACTGGATCAAAAAGAGTAAATTCCTTTCTTAATCCATAGGGACCAAATTCGGCGTGGGTAAACCCCATAATGTATACCTCCGCACCACTAGGTTCGTCGAACATCCCCCAACCTTCGTGTTTACCACTTAAACTCCAACGAACAGCCGCTCTTGGCGAAAGCATAGGGTCTTCCCTGCCAATGGCATGCTCTAGTTTAAATGTTGCGTTTGGAAAAGACGATCTCAGCCCCATCCATAAAAATTCAGTATCAGCCCAAGAATGAACCGTAGTGCTTCCAGGGTGTTCGGTTTGCACAGCTCGATCATATTCTTTTTGGATAATAGAGTAGTTTTTTTGCATTATTCCACTAAGAATTTCACTTAATTTCTGGCCCCACCTATTATCATTACCAGAGCCTGTATAAGGACCCTTAACATCTATTGATGGAGAAAAGGGCTTGATACACTTTTCTGCGCCCCCCTCTCTTTCAATTAAGTCTATAGCAAATTTTTTGGGATCCATGCCTAATTGTTTAACGATCCCAGCTGTGTCTCTGATTAACCATTCATCATTTATCTGATTATTTATAGCGGAACAATCTGCAATTGCTCTTATTACAAAACGCTTACCAGTTGCTTTACCAAAATAGCCGTTACCTAAGTGAGTTCCCATTGTTAATAAGCGGTGTGAAGATAAAAAGCCAGTTTCATCATCTCCACTCCAAATCACATCTTCACCAGTTAATTGTCTATCTGGAAATTCAGATAAAGTTGCTAAGGTTCCATTAATTGTATTTTGATTGCCAATCGAAATACCTTCAGGAAAACGCATGGGTATATCTTTAGTGTAATAATGATTTAATGTATCAATACCCCTATCTTCCCAAATTTCTTTGGTAATTCCTAATATATAGTCTGGTAAATCTTTCCATTTCTCTGCAAAGCCCTTCATTTTTAATGTCCTTTATGAATTTTAGCTGATTTTCTTAAAATAAGCGGTCCGTCAACCTTAATTTTTTGAGGCCTCGCCTCGGGATTTTCTATTTTTTCAATCAATATCTCTACAGTCTCTCTGACCATGATATTTACTGGTTGTTGAACAGTTGTTAGCAAATATGAGGGCCAAGACGCCGCCGGAACGTCGTCGTAACCCACAACTGATACATCGTCAGGAATTTTTAGTCCAAGCTCATATCTGAGGGTATCCATAACCGCAAAGGCCATGTGATCGTTAGCTACAAATACCGCCTCAGGAGGATTATTCAAGAACATTGATCTTGTAGCTTCTCTAGATTCTTCAAGTACAAAATTACCCACTTTTCTACTATGTAAAGATAGTCCAGCATCATTAAGTATAGAGACAAAACCAGCCTCACGATCTCTTTGAGTAGAGGCACCCTCCCATCCTGCTATGTAACTAATCTTCTTGTGACCAGAACTAATTAAGAATTTTGCAATTTTTTTGCCTCCTTCTATGTTATCCGAGGTGATGGCTGACATATTTGGTTCGTCTTGAGCTCTATTAAATAGAACCATGGGTACGCCAGCATTACGGCATCTTTCGGATAGACCAGAGGACATTGACACTGATGCAGCAATTATTCCATCTACTTGATAGTCTAAGATCTCTCCGATTACGTTATCTATACTTTGCCTGTCTTTACCCGCCATAAAAATCAACACATGATATCCTTTTTCCTGCAGACAATTAGAGAGGCGTTCTAGCGCTTCAGGATAGAATTGGTTTTCTAAGTACGCTACGACTACACCGATCATACGACTTTTGCCAGATACCATAGCTCTAGCAATTGAGTTGGGTCGATATCCCAGGCTTAAAGCAGCTTCTTTTACCTTTGTGGTGGTTTTAATAGAGACCGATGCTCCGGGGGTAAACACCCTGCTCACAGCCGATTGGGAAACTCCAGCAAGCTCGGCTACGTCAGCAGATGTTACTTTTGAGTTCTTCATTCTGCTGTCCAGCCTCCATCTATCACTAGAGAGCTGCCAGTAATTAATGCAGATGCATCAGAAGCTAAGAAAACTACTGCTCCCATAATATCTTCAACTTTTCCAACTCGATCCAATTTAATTTTACTTTTAATCCAAGATAGTTTTTTTGGGTCATCAAAAGTGGGTTTAGTCAAATCAGTTAGTATAAAAGTCGGACAAATTGTGTTAACTCTTATGTTAGAAGCTCCTAATTCAATGGCAATTGATTTAGTAAATCCTTCTACAGCATGTTTAGAAGCGCTATATACGGCACGCTCTTGCCCTCCAACCAGTCCCATTTGTGATGAAATATTAATTAATGAACCACTTTTATTTGCCGAAATTAACCTCCTTGCTACTGCCATAGTAAGAAAATAGGCACCTTTTAAATTAACGCTCATTACATTATCAAAATCAAATTCCTTAGTTTCAACAGAAAGAGAGTGTTTAGCAATTCCGGCCGAATTAACTAAAATATCAAAAGGATCTAAATGGTTAATAATTTGAAGTGTTCTATTAGTCTTTGAAACATCTAACTCTACTAACTCAGTAGAAATTCCCTTATCTTTTAAAGAGGCGCTTAGTTCTTCTAATTTCTGTGACCTTCTTGCAGCAATTGTTATAGAAGCTCCATATTCAGCAAGAGCAACTGCACATGCTAATCCAATCCCTGAAGAGGCTCCTGCAATAAGAGCACGTTTGTTTTTTAACGAAAATGAAGGTGTACTAGGTAAATCCATTAATAGTTCTCATCAATGTTAATATCGCTATGTGATCTCGATTTATTTAATTCCCTAAGCCTTTGAAAAACATTTATTCCGACCTGATGATACATATCCAAAATATCAACTAAAACCCAGTTCTCCCTAATTAAACCATCCTCTCCTAACTTCCAAAAGTCGAGACTACGTAAAAATATTTCTTTATTAACTGGTGCAATTCCCAGCCAACCGTCGAAATTTAATTGCATATGCATATTTGGCCAGCCGGTTTCACATACATATAGCCCCTCTGCGATCCAATGTGTAT
>CACJWR010000077.1 GCA_902596985.1 uncultured Alphaproteobacteria bacterium | reverse complement strand
GAAATTGTTAGGACTGAAAAAAGCAATGTTCAATTTGAAGAGAATGGTGTTTTTATCATAACAGGCAATTTGCTAAAGAATTCACCAACTAAATCTGTGATAAACTTTGGAATTACTAGCAAAAATCCAAAAGCATTTAAGGCTCCTTCAAAAGTAACAATGAAGAATGGGAGTACTTTTTACCTAAAAAAGGATGGGAGCTATAGATGGACGTCTGATAAAGAGTTTAAGCATAAGAAAGGGAAAAGGATTTTTCTTACTGTAAACACGCCTCCCAGCCTAACCTTAGAAAATTATAAAGAAGTTCTAGTATTCCGGGGACTAGGCCAATCTTTTATTAATTCGCTAACAGTTGCTGTGCCGTCTACAATTATACCGCTAATAATAGGAGCCTTTGCAGCCTATGCACTTTCTTGGATGAATTTTTATGGGAGAGATCTTATTTTTGCTACTATTGTGTGCCTTTTAGTTGTTCCTTTGCAAATGTCGCTTATTCCTATTTTAACTGTCTACAATCAAATAGGTAACTTCTTTGGTGTTTCTGCAAAATCCTACGTTGGCATATGGTTGGCTCATACTGGTTTTGGGTTGCCATTGAAAATTTTTCTGTTGAGGAATTTCATAAAAAGCCTACCGCATGAGATGTTTGAGGCTGCTAGAGTTGACGGGGCCAGCCACTATCAAATTTTTATGAAAATAATATTACCATTATCCATACCAGCTTTCGCATCAATTGGCATTTTACAGTTTTTGTGGGTCTGGAATGATTTGCTGGTCGCGTTGGTATTCCTAGATAAAATGCCCAGTGAAATAGTTTTGACCTCTCGCTTAAGAGAAATGTTAGGTGAGTTTTCTCAGAACTGGGAGATTTTGACAACAAGTGCTTTCGTTTCAATGATAGTGCCGCTATTTGTATTTCTTTCTTTACAGAGATATTTTATAAGGGGCTTAGTAGCTGGATCTGTGAAAGGGTAGAGATGGAAAAGATTGTTTTAATTGGTGCCGGTAGCCAAAATTTTGGATTGGGTATAATTAGCGACATCTTTAAGTCAGGCACTTTGGATGGTTGTGAGATTTTTCTTCATGACATAGATAAAACAACACTCGCTAATACTAAAATAATTGCAAATGACTATAAAGAAAAGCTAGGAGTAAATGTTGATATAAAGGCCTCTATTTCAAGAAAAGAGGCTCTAAAGGGAGCAACTTTTTGTATAATCTCAATCGAGGTTGGAAAACGATTTGATCTTTGGGATCAAGACTGGAAGATACCATTGCAATATGGAATAAGGCAAGTCTATGGAGAAAATGGTGGGCCTGGAGGCTTATTCCACTCTCTGAGACAAATACCTCCAATTTTGGATATTTGCGAGGACATAAATGCTATTTGTCCCGATGCCTTTGTTTTTAATTTCTCAAACCCAATGCAGCGCATTTGTCATGCAGTCACCACAAAATTTCCAGATTTAAAATTTATTGGGATGTGCCATGAAATTGCATCAATGGAGAGGCAACTACCGGATTTAATGGAAACTGACTTGTCGAACATTGAATTTAGGGCAGCTGGATTGAACCATTTCAGTATATTATTAGAAGCTAAATATAAAAATACCGGTAAAGACGGTTATCCGATAATTAAGCAAAACTTTTCAACCTATTTTGCAGACTTGATTAACAAACATGACGCTAAGCCCTCTAAGCCTGGCGCGGAAAGAGGCGTTTTTCGTGAACTTTTTAGAATTTATGGATACCTCCCAATTACAACTGATAGTCATTTAGGAGAATATATACAGTGGGCTTACAGTGTAGCCGACCACGATGCAATTCTAGATTTTTATGATAATTATAAGGCAAAGTGTTTAGCTTTTTATGATGATAAAAGTTCGTATGATCATTTCTTCGATCCTAAGAATATTGGCACACACGAAAGAGTAATTCCCATAATTGAAGGTATTTTAGGTGACTCCGGATACGAGGAAGCTGCGGTTAATATACCGAATAGGGGTTATATAGCATGCCTTCCAAGAGATATTGTAGTAGAAGTACCTGGAAAAGTAAATAAATCTGGCGTGCAAGGAGTTTCATTCGAAAATTATCCCAGTGCATTTGGATCTTTATTAAGTTTGCAATCGGGTGTTATTCAAATGACAACAGATGCAGTTCTTAATTGTTCAAAACATTCAGCTTACCTAGCACTTTTAGCTGATCCTGTTGTAAATGACTCCACTCAAGCCGCAAGGCTTCTTAACAACATGCTTGAGACCCAAAGTAAGTTTTTAGGTTATTTAAAGTAGATCACAAATATGTCTGAAATTGTTATAAAAAACCTAAATAAATATTATGGCAAAAACCACGTTATACAAGATGTCTCTCTCAATATAGATAGCCAATCATTCACGGTTTTGGTTGGACCGAGTGGTTGTGGTAAATCCACCATTTTAAGAATGATTGCAGGACTAGAGAGCATTAATTCAGGGACAATCTCTATTGATGGAAATATTGTTAATGATTTGTCTCCAAAAGACAGAAATATTGCGATGGTGTTCCAGTCTTATGCTTTATACCCACATATGACGGTTTATAACAATATGGCCTTTGGGTTAAAGTTAGAGAAACTAACTAAGGATGAAATCGATAGCAGAGTTTATGATGCTGCAAAAATTCTTCAGATAGAAGAACTTCTACAAAGAAAACCAAAACAACTTTCTGGTGGCCAAAGACAGAGGGTTGCCATTGGACGTGCAATTACTAGAAAACCTAAGGTTTTTCTTTTTGATGAACCTTTATCAAACCTCGATGCTGCATTGAGAGTTCAAATGAGAGTTGAATTAGCAAAATTACATGATCAATTAGATGCAACTATGATATATGTGACCCATGATCAAACAGAAGCCATGACTATGGCTGATAAAATTGTTGTGTTAGATCAAGGTAAAATATCCCAATCTGGAAGCCCAATGGATTTATACCATAATCCCAAAAATTTATTTGTAGGCGGATTTATTGGGTCTCCTAAAATGAATTTTATAAAAACAAAGATATTAAAAAAGAGTAGCCAGAGTATTAGTATAG
>CACJWR010000076.1 GCA_902596985.1 uncultured Alphaproteobacteria bacterium | reverse complement strand
TATAGTGAGTTCCCCCATTTTTTGTGGTTTCCATAGAAAAGGTATCTTCCAATCTAAACCCAACATCCAAATTAGATGTTTTTGGTGTGATACTTACAGCAGTATTGAATTTTTGTATTCCCAAAAAATAACTCGCTGTGCCAAAAGAACCGTAGTTACCTGGCGTCCCCGTATTTATTGTCTCATCGGCTTTAAGTAAATAAACAGACCAAGTTGTCGACGCCGTTGTTCCTGTTTCATAATTATCAAAACGGCCTCCACTAGCAGTACTCCACACCGCGTTTTGGTTGGCAGTATGTGTCCCTATAGTTGTCGGTTCGTCAGCGCCACATTCAGCTATCCACGTAGATCTTTGAGCGAAACTCAAACCTACGGTCGTCGTTTCACCATCTAAAGTCCAGCACCACTCTCCAGTTCCTGTTTTACCGGACCTCGCTGGTGAGAATTTCTTTTTCACACTAAAGCCTATATTATTTTTTATCAATATCGCAGCATGAGTGTAATTTCCTTCTGTAATAGTGACATCGTTCATGAGGTTAGCTGATGATGTAGTCGTAATTTTTTTCGACTCACCTGTACTAGATGAGAATAAGGATGAGCACGCTGTCCTAAAGTTGGCAATAGTTGGTTCTGAGGTGCATAAGCCAATAAAATGCAAAATAATAGTCATACTATCGGGCGTTAGATTACATGCGGTTGATGCTCCACTGGAGTCGTCCGTGTAAGTGATATTACCATCTGCATTTGTGTAATTGCTACATAGAAGTTGGGCATGTCCTTTATCGAAAATGAAAAACCCTGATAAAAAAATTAATACAAAGATAAACTTTAAAAGAGAAATTCTTGGATTAATAGCCACTTACCGTCACTCCTAGTTTGATTGATTTTTTCATAATTCTATTCTCACGCTGAACAGGTTTATACAACTCCGACCTTACTGATTTTAATTTAAAGGTAAAATCTCTATCAGCTTTACTATCTAAAGTGGACGTTTTAGCGCCAAGAGGAATAGAGTAGTTAAGTGCAATTACGCCGACAGCATCCTTTGATTCCTTTTTTTGTTGTGCAACAGTGAGTGTTAGATTTTTTGCTATTTCTGCAGAAATTCCTAATTCTTCATTGTTTGTTTTGTAACCACTATTATCTGTCCAATAGCTCTTTTCAAAATAAATATCAGCATAGGGTATTTTGCCAGTAAACTTCACGTCATAACCATCTAGTGCCGTTTCATCGACACCCTTGTAACTAATTGTTCCTGATTGAGCATCATATGAATTGGCTCTTACATCAAGCAGCGAAGTAATAAGCTCGGCTCCAAAGCCAAGACGTCTGTGTGCGGAGTCCAATTCATAGTCAAAAAATGTGTTGGCGCCTAATATAGTAGTATCGGCATTGAAAATATAGCGCGCACCAATACCAATATTCACAGTATTACGCCCATCAAAATTAGATAGTGAGGTTTGATTGAAGAAGAAGGAATTTGGTGTTTCGTACAATCTATAAACCGCCATTAACTCAGTAAGAGCAGAGGAGCCGTTTCTTAAACCAAAACTGTCACTACCAATGTTGAGATTTAAGTGTGTGAAGTTGGTGCTACTTTCTATTTGTCGTTCAGTCTTATCAATCTTAGAATTAATAAGCCCAAAGGAATAGCGAGATAGGTAACTACGAATGCTATTACTCTGGTTTTCGCTCTGTGCTAATTCTTTTGCTGCACTCGCTATAGATGCTGTTGCAGAGTTATCCACCTCGGCAACAGCTTGGGAAAATATGAAAACAGCTAAAAAAATTGTATGAACGACAATCTTCATTGGGGACTCTCACACTCTTCAATGCCATTAATACAAATTATGACGTTGGAAAAAATATAAATATTTACTACCAGTTTTTGGTGCCAATTTTTACTTTCTTTATTTATTAAATTTTTATTGTAAATTTTTGTCAAATGTTTAGCTTTTTTGTCATTAAATTATCTTTAAGTTGCTAAAATGAACTATAAAAACAAAGCAAGAAGACTTTTCGAAACTTTAATTCAAAACTCTACCTCCAGCAGATTTAAACAGTTTTTCTACAGATCACGTTCAACAGTTCTTGTGACCCTATTAATTGCATCAGCAAAAGATGGTGAACAATATTCTTTAGAAAATATATTGGAACGAATACCAAGGAAATTGGTCAGTAGAACCTCAGTAAAAAATATTTTGGATGAAGCGGTGACACAAGAATTTTATTTTAAGGCCCTCGATGATAAAGATAATCGTAGACGGGTATATTCAATAAACTCCAAATACGAAGGAGAAATTATTGGTTTAATGGCTCGATACCAAGATATTTTCGGAGACTTTGGGCAGACATAGAACCGATGGTAAATAGTTTCTAGCGTCTCTGAGGCCTTCTTTTAATAGTACCTTGTGATGCTACGTTAGTAACATTGTAAATAATTTATAAGTTTTGAATAGAGTTTTATAGAGAGTTATCTGAAACTTGGGATTGCTATTTCAAGTATCTAGCTTGCTATTTACATAAAAAAATTTCCAAGCTATTTTTTGTCAGGAGAAAACATATGATGAAAATTATCAAGACACTAGGGATAGCCTTATTTATATTGTTGCAAAGCATGGCAGCGAACTCTAATTCATACGTTCGAGGAAGCCAATATATGCTCAATCAATTAGGTTATGCAGCCGGAACGGAAGACGGGATAAAAGGAAAAAATACAATAGAGGCATTAACTAAATATTATGCCGATAATAATAAAGTTTTTGATGGAATCATTGATGACAATGAATTGATAGATTTAAAAGCTTCAGTGATAAGTTTAGGAATTCCTAAAATCGAGGAAACGAAAAATAAGTTAAAGGTACACTTTTTTGGAAACTTTATTTCAAATCAATCGAAAATAATACCGGACTCAAACTCACCATATTTTTTACCCTCTGATCTATTTCAAAGAAAAAATGCCTCTGAAAATAGAGAGGTATTCTACATAAATCATATGGCATTTGGAAATTTGAATAATGATGGTCGCCAAGATTTACTTATGTCTTATGAGATGGAAGTTTGTCCTGATGGATATACCCTTACATCTATAGGTGTCCCGCTGTGCGAGCTAAAAAGT
>CACJWR010000075.1 GCA_902596985.1 uncultured Alphaproteobacteria bacterium | reverse complement strand
ATATTAGATCAATCAAAAGTATTTGCTCCAAAAAGCTTGCTAACAATGGCAAAAAACAGGGCAAAAGTAGCTAAAGTAGCAATCGCATTTTCTCACAGCAAGTCCGCTATATCGGGGGCAAAACAAGCTTTCGATTTAAATTTGATTGAACCAATCTTTGTAGGCCCTAAAGATCAAATTGAAAAACAGGCTAGAGGTTTAAGCTGGGATATATCTTGTTTCAGAATAATAAATGAAACTGAAGAAGAAAAAGCTGGGGATATCAGTGCCCTTTTGTGTGGGAACGGTGAAGCAGATATCCTTATGAAGGGGGATTTGCATTCAGATACTTTCATGAGATCTGTAATTGCGAAAAAAAATAATCTAAGAACAAAAAACAAGATTGTTCACCAATTTTATATAACTAATAACGATATGAATACAGGAATTATGGTCTCAGATGCAGCAGTAAACATCAAACCTAGTGAGAAAACTCTAAAAACAGTGATTGAAACAATGGTTAAAAGTTTGAAAACACTGGGTATAAAAACCCCAAAAATTGCATTTTTATCTGCTAGTGAGATTGTTATGGAAAATATGGAGTCAACTATAACTGCTCATAACTTGAAGGAATGGGCCACAGAAAATATTAAAGAAGCATTGTTTTCTGGCCCTCTAGCTCTTGACCTTATAATTAGTAGAGATGCTGCAATTAAAAAAGGATTGGGGAATGACCCTGTTGCGGGCCAATCGAATGGGATCGTAGTACCAGAAATTGTATCCGGTAATACTCTTTACAAGTCACTTGTATATTTTGCTGGAGGGTGCGCAGCAGGCATAGTTCTAGGAGCTAAAGTACCTGTTCTACTCACAAGTCGAGCAGATCCACCGGAAGCAAGGCTTGCTTCTATAGCACTAGCCAGCATCTTGAGTGATGACAGGGCCCAACATGGCTAAACATTATGAATAGATAAACCAAGATCTTTAATCTCTTTTTCAAAATGCTTTCCGGAAATCACGGATCTCTTAGGTTGCCCAGTCAAATATTTGTTTGACACTTCTACAAGTCTTTCAACTGAACAATTAATAACACGGCTCCTGAAAATTTTTCTTTTGGATTGGTCTATTCCTCTTATATTTTGATTAAAATCTGCTCTTGCCTCGCCAGCGGGTGAGCCGGGTTTGTCAATCGAAGAGATAACACCTAATATTCCTTCTTCCAATTTTTCTGAGTTTATAAATTTCAATGACCATTCAATAGATTCATTGAATGCGTTAAAAGTCTCCTTGCAATTTGGGTCTCGATATGAAAAAAATCTAAAAGAACGAGATGCCGAATCCTGCTGAGCACCTGAGCCGTAAGCTCCTCCCTTTTCCCTTATTGCAGAGTGAAGAAATCCATTTCGTAAAACAGCTCCTAAGACAGTAAGTATCGGTGCATCTGGATGATCATAACCGACGGTGGGGAATGCCTGAGCACAAAAATTTACATCCGATCCAGTAATCCACGCAATTTCCTCAGATTGCAAGTCTACACCATTTAGAACGTCTAAGGTTTCTAAACCGGTTTTGGTTGTAGTTCCCTTATCAAAATTTTGATTACTTGCACTTATAACTACCTCTATTTTTGAAGCAGGATTAATGAAACTCTTTAACTTTGAAAATGACTCGAGCAACACTTCCATTTTTATTTTTCCGTTTGAATCTCGTAGCGTTTTGAGATTATGTATAGACGTCACGCCGCCGACATATTCTGACACAGCACCAAACTTTGAGATTTGAGCTGACGCACCATTCATCGCTAGTATGTGGCCACTCTGAGTAATTGATTTTTCTTTTCCAGCGATTTCGAATTGTGTAAGTTCTTCCAATCTCTTTATTTCATCAAGTCGAAATCCATGGATAGTATCGTTCATTAAACTTTCAAGCTTCGAAAAGTTTTTTTTAAGGGCACTACCATGCAAACCAGCACTGAGGAGAAATTTATTACCTGAACTATCCGGAAGAACATTGAAACTTAATCCTATTCCACCAGTACTTAATGACTGTTCTTTTTGAACTTTTTCATAGTCTTTCTCTCCTACGCCTACGCTTGTCACAACATCTGAGAAAAAATTACTATATCTAAGATCATCCAAATTTGCTGACATTAAGGAGAACACTTTTGTAGTGTAATCTATCCCATTCGTTCCAGCATGGTAAAGATATTTGATCTTATTGCCATCTTCTTGTTTGCAGCCAGTGGTATAAAATCTTTCTTTCTCAATATCATTAACAGTTACACAGGGAAGCAAACTAGGATCATCTTTTGAGTTCTGCCTTATTTCTAATTTTGTAGTAAGATCACGGATATTGTCTTTCTGTGTACTTGATAAGGACCTATATTTTTCAGATAGTAATTTCTCAAGTTTCTCCATCTTATTTTTATCGTAATCAGTGTTTGGAATCAGTTGAAAGGTTACCCTGTGTTTATTTTCAATAAAGAATTTTTCAACAAGTCTCTCTAAATGATTAGGTTCTTCCAATCTTTTCTTTAATTTTAAAAGAGATCCTTCAAGATCAAGAACTTCTAATGGATTGGAGTCATGCAAAATTGAAGGCATTGTCCCGAGCAAAAGTTGCAAACCATATGGCATACCACCTGATATCTCCCTTTGTGATATTTCGATTTGATGTAAGGAAGCCTCTATCAAATCTTTCTCTACACCATTTAGAAATAGATCCCTGAAAACACTTAAGACTAACTCCTCAACAGCTTTCTCTTTTCCCTTTTTAACTCCCTCTAAACCGGCAACGAAAGCCATTTGTTTCTGTTCCGTTTCCATAAAGGTTATAGGAGATGGCGCTTTTCCTAAATCAGTGCTCTCAAGAGCTTTTCTCAGAGGTGAAGAAGAATTATCAAGCAAAATATTTTCTAACAAACAAGCCTCTAAATGATCAACAGGATCTTTTGTAGATTCTAGCAACCAGGCGACCACTACGTGATGATTTTTTTCATCGTCAGGAAGTGGGTTGTAATATGAATGACTATATTGTTCGACTTCGAAGGCAGGCTCTGGATTTACCCTAAGATTATCAAGTTTTGGAGTAAACTTTTTTAAGACTGAGTCTTCAATTTCTTGCTGCAGTTCATTTGCATCAATATTTCCATAAGAAAAAAACACAGCATTTGAAGGATGATAATACTTTTTGTGAAAGTTTTTTAGATCTGCGTAGGTCAGATCAGGAAT
>CACJWR010000074.1 GCA_902596985.1 uncultured Alphaproteobacteria bacterium | reverse complement strand
ATCGGAAAAAAATCAAAAGACTCCATGGTAATATGTCCTTCGACTGATTTTGGTACAAACGCTTTGTTCTTGTCTCTGCCAACAAGATTAAATTTTAAATTTGGTCCAAATTCATTTTATGAACATCAAAAGGAAGCAAAAAAGATTTCCATAAGATCAATAATAGCTCCAGTAGATAGTCTTAAGGATGACTTGGATACAGGCAAAGACTTAGAAAAATTTAAAATCATACAACCTAAATTTTTTCACTCAATTTGATTTTATCGTAAGCCTAATTCAACGAGTTCAGTTTCTGTTTACGTTAACGTCACGTTATGCTTGAACTATCTTTGATTTTATGTAGGGTAAAGGTATTCACAGCGTGAATTTATCCTCCCCTAATTGGGCTAACATTCTAATGTTGGCCCATTTTTCTCAAAGAAAACCATCCCATTTATTATTCTTGTTTCTTAGTGATAAAGACACAAGAGCCCTCCCCCAACTGGCAAACATTTTAGGGATGGCTTCTTTGAGTTTTAGAAGTATGGCATGGAAAAAAAAGTTGTCAAATAGTGTTTGCAGTACTGTGACAAAATTACTTTTTTATATTTCGCGATGACCAATACAAATAAGTCACAAAGCCAAAAATCAAAGATACCTTAATCAACATAATAATATCCATTAGTTCCATTTGTAAAGACGGTCCCTCTCTATGCCTATGCCCAAATCTGATGCGCAGCTTTGACTACAGTTGCATGACGATTAGCAAGCTCACGATTGTCATCGGAGTATCCACCTCCCATCACTGTTGCGATAGGAATATCCCTTTTCTTAAAATAGTTCAATACCGTCATCTCTCTCTCAAAAAGACCTTCATCATCGATACTCAACCTACCCAGCTTATCGTTAGCATGTATGTCCACTCCTGCTACATATAAGACCAAATCTGGAGAGAATCGTTTCATGCATTTATTCAATCCCTCCAGCAAGTGCTTTTTATAGCCAAACCAAGACATGTTATCCTCCAAACCGATATCAAGATTACTATTAGCCTTTCTATAAGGAAAGTTTTTTGAAGAATGTATTGAACACGTGAATGTTCTATCATTATTCTCTAATATTCTAGCTGTCCCGTCTCCTTGATGTACATCACAATCGAATATCAGAATATTTTTTACTTCTTTTGTTTTAGTCAAGGTTAATGCGGTAAAAGCTAGATCATTAAAGACACAAAACCCTGACCCAAAATCAAAATGAGAGTGATGAGTGCCCCCTGCCAAATGGCATGAAACGCCGTATTGCAAAGCAGATCTTGCAGCTAATAAGGATCCATTTACAGCAAGAAAGGATCTCCTTGCCAATACTGGACTCCAACGTAACCCTAACCTTCTTTGTTCTGTTTCATCTAATAAACCATTCGCTATCTTATCAACATATTCGTTACAATGTGCGATGGCAACTTGTTCTGCATTTGCCTTTTCCGGTACTAGAATAGTCGCAGATTCTATATATTCAGACTTTTTTAATAATTCGAAGAGATCTGAAAACTTTGTTGAGGTAAATCTATGGCCCGGAGGCAGTGGAATATCATATTCAGGATGTGTAATCCAAGTTATCATTCAGAAACCCTAAAAACATAAAGCAGCGTCAACATCACTGCTGTTAAGAAAATATATAATATATTGAACCCTCTTACTAAACTTTTTAATTCAGAAATTAGATAGCTATCATTTATGAATATCTTCTTAATTATAATATTCTTTTTATTAACTATTTCCACTAAGCTAAAAAGCATAAATTAAATTAGGAGCTTATCATGACCGATCAAGTTTGTGTTCTTGTTGGTGGAGGCAAGGGAATGGGCGCGGCGATTGCACGTGAAATGAAAAAAAGAAACTACAGGCTTTCATTGATGTCTCCATCAGATAATTGTGAAAACCTTGCTGATGAGCTTAACGGCATAGCATATCGTGGCAGGGCCGAAAACTCTAGAGATACCGATAACCTTATAAAATTTACCATGGAGAAATTTGGTAGAATAGATAGCCTTTTAATTCATGTAGGTGGCCCACCTAAGGGCGATCTTCTAGAAATATCAGAGGATGATTGGAAAAAAGCTAATGAAATGGTGCTAATGCCTGTAATCCGGTTATCTAAATTAATAACCCCTATTATGCAATCTCAAGGAGGTGGCTCAATCGTAAACATAACAACATTTTCAGTCTTTGAACCTAGCTTAATGTTTCCGACATCGAGCGTTTATAGAGTAGGCGTATCGTCCTACACCAAACTTTACTCTGATCGCTATGGGTCAGAAAATATTAGAATGAATTGCTTATTACCCGGATTTACAGACAGTCTGGATTTGCCAGAAAAACTATCTCAAATGTCTGTATTCAAAAGGTTCGCTAGAGCAGAGGAGCAGGCAAAAACGGCTGCTTTTTTACTTTCAGATGACAGCAGTTATATAACCGGGCAAAGTATAAGGGTTGATGGAGGTGTTACAAGACATATCTAATGAACTATTTAAGAAAATGTTCTTTTAATTGCCGGAATGATAGCACTGATATGTTGGACCTTTTCGGTAATCATTCCCTCTACAAATAAATTTCTAAATCTTCGCTCCGAAGCGTCAATGCCGATAATCGGTTTTCCCTTTGCAAACGTATACCCTATTTCGGCAGAAGTCCCTGAGTCTATGTCCCAACCCGTTATTAATGCAACTGTTAGATCTGACTCTCTAAGAGCGGTTAAATCTGCAACAAATATTTTGTCCTTTGTCTTCTGGGTCATAGATGTTGTCTTTAATTCAGACTGTTCTACACCCGTTAAATCTCGATGTGGTAGAAAACATTTGAATCCTTCTTTTTCAAGACAGAGTGCTATGGCTTCTAAAAAATTTCTCTCATGATCATTGAATAGTGGTCCTGCGATATAAACCTTCTTTTTCATCATATTATCTACAAATTGTTGTGCAGTATTTTTCATGTAATGTATATTTATTACTCCTACAAGTTTACCTTTGTTCAGAGGTTATTATCCTAAAATTTTTTGGCTAGTTCAGTTATTTTTCATTTCTGTGTGAGATTACTTGCGGAATCTTTTAATGGAGTTAGAACTTTTTTCTCTTTTAATAAGAAATAAAACTTTTGCAAAATTACTAAGGAGCACTATTTATCAAGAATACAAAACTTTCGGAAGATCCTATTGAAGACGAAAAAGCTTATCCTTTACGAAGAGGAACCATATTTTAGTAATGCTCTGAACTCAATGGCAAGAAAAAATTGGGTCCTA
>CACJWR010000073.1 GCA_902596985.1 uncultured Alphaproteobacteria bacterium | reverse complement strand
ATCTGCATTCGGTTTAGATGCTTCCAGCGGGGTAATGAATTGTCTAAAAAATCAAAACCGTGGTTTTGATACTGGATCGATTAAAGTTCCTATTGTACCTAGTGCAATACTTTTTGATCTTAAAAATGGGGGCTTTAAAGATTGGAAAATAAATCCCTATCGTGATCTTGGCCAAAATGCTTTTTTAAATGTCTCTGAAAAATGTGAAATCGGCTCAGTAGGCGCGGGCTGTGGAGCAACTACAAGTATTGTCAAAGGCGGGCTAGGAACTGCTTCATTTTTCTATGGTGACAGGGTGAAAGTGGGGGCCATTGTAGCGGTTAATTCAGTTGGATCTCCTTGTTTTCCTGGAACCAGCATTCTTTACTCAGATTTTTATGGCACGAACAATGAGCGTCTTGAAAAACCTCCGACAAGTTCCTTAATTAACTCTACTAAGCTTCTTAAAGGTGAGGCAACCACTTTAGGTATAGTTTGTACAAACTTAAATTTTAATAAAAGTGACCTGAACCGAATAGCAACAGCTGCTCATTCAGGAATAGCTAGAGCAATTGAACCTAGCCATACCCCCTTTGATGGAGATATTATTTTTTCTGCTACATCAGGAACACAGCCCATATATAGTAAGGACAACGATCTTATGCTAGTATGTCAGCTGAGTGCTCTTTGTATTACTCAAGCAGTAGGAAGTGCAATTAAGGCTGCAAGGAAAAAAAGGGGAGACAAGTTGGCTTGTTGGGCTGACTTAAAAAATTAATATAAAAAAAGCTGGTGACAAAAGTATGAAATATAAAGAAGTTTCGTTCGTTTTAGGTTGTATTGTTATTATATTTGTGGGCGGATTTTTCTTACTTCCCAAAGTTTTTAAAGAATTTCAAGACGAAGAAATTATTAGAGTTAGAGTTTCTCTTGAAAATAAGTGCTCAATAACAGATGACGCATTTGTCGTATTGGATGAGAGCACTAAAATAAAAACGCCCTTTTATGGTAGAATCGCTGTTTTACGCACCAAAAGAAATGCTCCTCTAAGGCTATGGATGTCTCCAAATTTTCCTCAGTTTAGATATGATGGTGAAATACAAAGAGCAGAGGAAGAAATGGTTATGATTTCAGATTGCAATCGTAATCCCAGAATGGACAGCGTGATGAAATCAATGAGAGAGGCCTTTTCATCCTCCGAGGGCAAAAAAGACGAATGAATTTATTTGCCTAACAAATTTTTTCTAATACATCTTCGAAATTAGAAATTGTTCTATCAGGATTTTTAAGTTTATCTAAACCGAAAAGACCTAGCCTGAAAGTCTTGAAATCGTTCCCTTCACCACACTCTAAAGGTACACCCGCGGCTATTTGCATCCCATTTTCTGCAAATATCTTACCATTTTGAAACGAGTCATTTTCTGTATAACTTACTATAACACTTGTAGCCTTAAACCCATCTGCTGCTACGCTTTTAAAGCCCTTATTTTCTAACAAAGCTCTAATTGAGTTGCCAACGTAATTTTGCTGATCTCTAGCATTTTCAAAACCAAAATCCTCCGTCTCCTTTACTGTTTTTTCAAACTTTACAAGTGAGTCAGTAGGCATTGTTGTATGATATGCGTGCCCATTATTTTCGTAGGCGTTCATAATTCCAAACCATTTCTTTAAATCACAGCTGAAGCTTGAGCTTTCAGTTTTCTCCATCACGTTAATTGCATTTTCGCTGAGCATGACAACACCTGCGCAGGGTGAAGCCGACCACCCTTTTTGGGGAGCTGTTAATAATACATCAACTCCAGTGGTTTTCATATCGACCCACGCTGCGCCTGAAGCAACGCAATCTAAAACAAATATACCACCATAAGAATGAACGGCATTTGATATGCCAAGTAGATAGTCATCGGGCAGAATAATTCCAGCCGAGGTTTCCACGTGTGGTGCAAAAACAACGGACGGTTTATTTTCATGAATGTATTGTATTATTGCATCAAGGGATACGGGCTTAAACGGTGCTTGAAAATTTTCAAAAGTTGGTGAAGCACTTAAAACCTTAACATCCGATGTAATATTACCCTTTGAAAAAATCTGACTCCAGCGAAAACTAAACCAGCCATTTCTGATCACAAGAACATTTTGATCGTTAGCAAACTGCCTGGCTATCGCTTCCATTCCAAATGTACCCCCACCTGGAATAAGAGCTAATCCTTCTGATCCGTAAACTTGCTTAAGTTTTTTAGAGAGACTTCTCATTACCGACTGAAAGTTTTGAGACATATGATTTAAAGATCTGTCTGTAAATACTACAGAGTACTCAAACAACCCGTCCGGATCAATATTCTGTAAAAGCGCCATAATTCAACAATCTCCTGTTTGTTAGTTATAAGATATATATCAGAAAATTTTAATCTCTAGCAATTAAGAAAATTATTAATTTTTTTTCTTAACCGAGTTTATCGAAGTCTCCATGCCTTCCAAAACCTTTTTTGAAGTTTTTAGCTCCATTTAAACCCTCTTCTGATAAAGCTTTTTTCCCATTAAACCATTCTTGTTCAAGTGCATCTATCATTGAAAGCCCTTCTTGAGCATAAACTGACCTTCTATCTGCCTGCACACAAATTTGAGGAAATTTTGCAATCTGATGTGCTAATTCCTCGGCTTTCTGTCTAGATTTATCATCTTCCACGATATATTCACAAAGACCCAAAGCCAAGCACTCTTTTGCCTTAACTTGCCGTCCTGTCAATATAATTTCCAAAGCACGGCCACGCCCAACAATTCTTGGCTCCCATTGGGGCAAGTAAATCAATTAAATCTTGCTTTACACTTCCGCCCCTAATCCAATTAGTGGGCTTAAATCTTTCACCACGCTTGAGCTGTAAGACTAGAATAATAGATTTTCTGCCCTTTGTTTTGCTCCGTTACTATCTGAGAATGATCCAATTAAAGTTGATTCTTTTTGGTCTGAGACAAAGTCCTTCATATTAATTTAACTTTTTTGAAATTACAGCTTTTGTACTTTTCTGTGATAGTGGTATAAATATATCTCATTGGGAGAATGTTATGTCTGTAAGGGTTGAAAAAACAAAGGAGTGTGGACAATAATTCATTCTCGTCCAGAGAGTAGAAACGCAATGGATCCATCGAGTGCTGATCAGTTAACAAATGTTTTTTTAGAATTTAATAATAGCAAAGATGGAAAAGTTGCAGTTTTTTGGGGCGAAGGAGGAGCTTTTTGTGCAGGTTGGGATTTAAAATTTGCATCAGCTTTGACTAAAGATGATCCTTTGAAAGCACTAGATATTGATTTAGACGAAACGGTTCTAAAAGATAATAATTTGCTA
>CACJWR010000072.1 GCA_902596985.1 uncultured Alphaproteobacteria bacterium | reverse complement strand
AGTATAATACTAATCGCACCTATTTTTTTGCCACCTTCTAACTCTACACCTTTTACTGTTCCGGTTTTAATATGTATATTAACTACCTCACCCTCAATAATCGTAATGTTTTCCTCAGAGACTAAAATGTTTTGTACAGCTTCTTTATATAGAACTCTATCTGATTGTGTTCTGGGACCTTGAACTGCAGGTCCTTTAGACTTATTAAGCAACCGAAACTGGATCCCTGATATATCTGCAGAAACACCCATGAGACCACCCAGGGCGTCTATCTCTCGCACCAAATGGCCCTTTCCTACCCCACCTATAGCGGGATTACATGACATTACCCCTATCTGGTCTCTTTTTTTGTAATCAGCGCCACACTTCCCCCCGCTCGTGCTACCGCATAAGCAGCTTCTGAGCCGGCATGTCCGCCACCAATAACAATTACGTCGAATAAATGTTTCACGTGAAACTTACTTTCCTATACAAAAACTCTTGAATATAATACTCAAAACTTCCTCGGTGTCTATTCTTCCAGTCAACTCCTCTATTATTTTTAGACAATCCCTCGCTTTTTCCGCGAGAAGCTCAGCATCTAAGCCATCTTTTATGTTGAATATCAACTCGGAGAGAAGGGTCACTAAATTATTAATCTTTGACTGTTGTCTATATGTAGCTATCACCCCATCACTACTATAAAATTTTGGTAACTTTGTTTCTAGTAAACCGATAGCTTCTGCAATTCCCAAACCCGTTTTGCCTGATATACCTTTAAACCTAGTGTTGTTTCCTCTATCAGCTTTAGCTTTAAAAACAAGATCATCAGAACCAATTTTTACACCAATAGTCTTTAAATCAGACTCCTTATTTACTAAAAAAATCTTTAAAACGACCTCTCTCAGCCGTTTTTTTAATACTTTTATTCCCTTTTTTTCAATTATATCGTTTGTTTTCCTCAGACCGGCAGTATCTAAAAACGTAACAAAATTTCCATTTATTTGAACTTTAGACTCAATTATATCACGAGTTGTACCAGCTATCCGGGAAGTGAGAGAAACATCTCTTTTTGAGAGATGGTTGATCAAAGTTGATTTACCTACGTTTGGTGGTCCAATTATCGCTATTTTTAGCCCCTCCTTTATAGACCTTACGCTTTTGAAGTTGTCTAGCTCTTTCTTAAGCAACTCTAAAAGCCCTAAGATCATGTTTAAGACCTCCACTTCGCCTAAATCCTGATCATTAAAATCAATATCTGCTTCTAAAAACGCTAAAATAGACAAAATTTTTGACTTCCATACGCCAACTTTCTTTGAAGTAACACCATCAAGTGAATCGAACGATATTTTTCTTTGAGCCTCCGTCTCTGCTCTTAATAAATCAGATAACCCTTCTACCTGAATTAGGTCCATTTTCCCATTATAAAAAGCTTGCCTTGTAAATTCACCCTCCTCTGCAGGCCTTATATTTAGTTCAGATCCACATTGAGTTAGAATTGAAGCTATTTTATTAATTATAGCAACACTACCATGACAATGGATCTCTACTGTTTTCTCTCCCGAATAACTATCATTTTTGTTGAACGCAATAACGATGCACTTATCGATTATTTCTCCTTCCCAAAAGATCTTTCTCAGAGACGCAAACCTGTTTTCGGGGAGCTTTTCTTTTGTTATCTTTTTCAAAACAAAAAAAGCATTAGGTCCTGATATTCTAAATACTGATATAGCTGAAAGTCCAGGCACAGTAGAAAGAGCGAAAATCGTGTCTTTCATAATTTGTATCAGGTATTCATTGAATCAAAAAAGTCACTGTTGGTTTTTGTTTGTTTTAGCTTCTCCAAAAGAAACTCTACAGCATCTGTTGTTCCCATAGGATTAAGAATACGCCTTAGAACAAATATTTTTGTAAGTTCTTTTTTGACTATGAGAAGGTCTTCTTTTCGTGTACCTGATTTTAATATATCTATAGCTGGAAAAACTCTCTTATCAGCGACTTTTCTGTCTAATACAAGCTCCGAATTCCCTGTGCCTTTAAATTCTTCGAATATGACCTCATCCATTCTACTACCGGTATCGATTAAAGCGGTAGCTATGATGGTTAGCGAACCACCTTCTTCTATATTTCTAGCGGCTCCAAAAAATCTTTTTGGTCTTTGTAACGCATTCGCATCTACTC
This sequence comes from uncultured Alphaproteobacteria bacterium, assembly GCA_902596985.1. Taxonomy (GTDB): domain Bacteria; phylum Pseudomonadota; class Alphaproteobacteria; order Rhodobacterales; family Rhodobacteraceae; genus CACIJG01. The sequence continues at coordinate 1,390 of CACJWR010000072.1, read as the reverse complement.
CACCTGTTAAAACTTTTCCAGAAGAAGGCACAACTGTATTATAAGCTCTCCCTAATCTTGTAATGGAGTCAAGAAGTATCACGACATCTCTTTTATGCTCTACTAATCTTTTAGCTTTTTCAATTACCATCTCCGCAACCGCTACGTGCCTAGTTGCTGGTTCATCAAAAGTTGAAGAAATGACCTCGCCTTTTACAGACCTTTGCATATCTGTCACTTCCTCTGGTCGTTCATCAACCAAAAGGACAATTAAAAAGCACTCTGGATGGTTTTTCTCAATTGAATGTGCAATATTTTGCAATATTACTGTTTTCCCGGTTCTAGGGGGAGCTACAATTAATGATCTTTGGCCTTTACCTATAGGCGCCACTAAATCAATAACACGCGCTGATTTGTCCTTTATTGTTGGATCATCTAACTCTAACCCTATTCTTTCATCTGGATAAAGCGGTGTTAAATTATCGAAATGAATCTTGTGCTTAGCTTTTTCCATTTCAAGAAAGTTTATTTTAGTAACTGTCACTAAGCCGAAGTACCTTTCACCCTCTTTAGGTGCTCTTATTACACCTTCAACGGTGTCTCCTGTTCTCAATGAAAACTTTTTTATCTTACTCGGACTTACATATATATCATCTGGCCCAGGTAAATAATTCGCATCTGTTGATCTTAAAAAACCAAAACCATCTTGCAAAACCTCTAATACACCATCACCAGATATTTCAACTCCGTCCTCTGCCATATCCTTTAGTATCGAGAACATCATATCGCCCTTTCTCATCGATGATGCGTTCTCAATTTCTAACTTTTCTGCAAGCATTAAAAGATCGCTTGGACTCTGAGTTTTAAGTTCTGCTAAAGACAGCTGCTTTGTGTTATCGATATCAACCATTAATATTAAGGATTTAAATCAGGAAAGGGGAAATTTGTTGAAAAAACGTTTAACGCATTTGTTTCTATTTGTCAATAATTTATATACTTTAATATCTTAAAACTAAAATTTCATTCCTTTTATGTAATCAACTACTAATTCAACATTCTCCACTTTAGCATCTGGAGTTATCCCATGTCCAAGATTAAAGATATATGGGTAGGTTTTAAAATCTTCTGTAACTTTCTTTAGTTCTTTTAATAATACTTCCTTACTCTGAGTTAAAAAAATGGGATCTAAATTTCCCTGAATAATCTTTTTTGGTTGGATGTTATTTGCGATCCACTTTCTGTCTAAAAACTGATCGACAGCCAAAACGTCAAAGCATTCTTCATTAGAGAAATTACTATATATTGTATTAATTGATCTCGGAAATACTATAAATGGTATTTTGGGGTGCTGCTTTTTTATTTCACTCACTATTTTTTTTATTGGATTCAAAGAGTAACGTAAAACCATATC
>CACJWR010000071.1 GCA_902596985.1 uncultured Alphaproteobacteria bacterium | reverse complement strand
CGAATTCTTGCATTTACCACAGACGCCTCTTTTCTAGGATTAGTACCAAGAAGAAAAATGTTCTTTACATTATCTAAATCTTCAATTTTTCCATTGCCAACGTAAACAGATCTTTCATTTAAAGGACAGTTGGCATCTAAATCTCCAAGGATTTTTGCACTTCCTAGATGCTCACTTAATTTGCTGGCTGTATATAGAGCTTCCATATTTACTAGGTCTCCGGCCACAAATGTCGTATTCCCATTTTCCATTCTCTTAGATGCTATTGATAATGCATCTTCCCAACTTGTTGGCTTAAAATTACCTTCAATTTTTTTTAACGGTGTATCTAGCCTCTGGACCCTTACACCATCCCAGACAAATCTACTTTTATCTGATATCCACTCTTCATTAACACGGTGATTTTCTCGTGGTGTAATCCTCATAACCCTATTCCCTTTTGAGTCTACCCTGATATTACACCCAATACCGTCCATCACATCTATAGTATCCGTCTTCTGTAATTCCCAAGGCCGCGCCGTGAAAGCATATGGTTTAGACGTTAACGCACCAACCGGACAAAGATCGATAATATTTCCTTGTAATTCACTATCCAAAGTATGACTAAGATAGGTCACTATTTCAGAGTCCTCTCCCCTACCTGTCTGCCCCATTTGGTCAATTCCAGCTACTTCAGTAGTAAATCTCACACAACGAGTGCAAGAAATACATCGAGTCATGTGTGTCTCTACTAAAGGGCCAAGGTCATAATCTTCCACTGTTCTTTTGTCCTCTGTGTATCTAGATTCACCCAATCCAAATGACATTGCTTGGTCCTGCAGATCACACTCACCGCCCTGATCACAGATGGGGCAATCCAAGGGATGATTTATTAAGAGAAATTCCATCACTCCTTTTCGTGCGTTTTCTACCATTTCAGAATTTGTTAAAACTTGAGGTGGCTCTCCATTTGGTCCCACCCTCAAATCTTTAAGCTGCATTGCACAAGACGCTGTGGGCTTAGGTGGGCCCCCGACAACCTCTACTAAGCACATTCTACAGTTGCCTGCTATCGAAAGTCTTTCATGATAACAAAAACGAGGTATTTGTATCCCTGATAGTTCACAAGCTTGAATAATGGTTAGGTTTTCGTCGAAATCTAAAATTGTATCGTTTATCTTGATTGTTTTTGTGGTCATCTTTATTCTACTCTGCAGCTTGAACGGCTTTTGTTGTTGAATATCTCAATATTCTATCCTCAACCTCATTTCTAAAATGCCTTATTAATCCCTGTATTGGCCAAGCGGCCGCATCACCTAGCGCACAAATGGTATGCCCTTCTACTTGTTTTGTAATCTCTATCAACATATCAATCTCATCAACAGAGGCATCGCCCTTCACAAGTCTTTCCATAATTCTCATCATCCAGCCTGTGCCTTCTCTGCAAGGTGTACATTGGCCACAGCTTTCGTGTTTATAAAATTTTGATAATCTCCAAATTGCCTTAATAATGTCGGTGCTTTTGTCCATTACAATAACAGCTGCTGTACCAAGCCCTGAGCGCTGTTCTTTTAGCCAATCGAAGTCCATTAAGGCATCATCACAAACTGATTTTGGAATTAGTGGCACCGAAGCACCACCGGGAATGACAGCTTTTAAATTATTCCAACCACCTACCACGCCTCCACAATGCTTATCAATTAAATCTCTTAAAGAGATAGACATTTCTTCTTCCACAACGCAAGGATTATTGACATGTCCAGATATTGCAAAAAGCTTAGTTCCATGGTTATTTTTCCTACCTAAGCTAGAAAACCAGCTACTTCCTCTTTTTAATATTGTTGGAACAACGGCAATCGACTCAACATTGTTTACTGTTGTGGGACACCCATAAAGTCCTGCTCCAGCTGGGAATGGGGGTTTCATTCTAGGCATACCCTTCCTTCCCTCTAACGACTCCAATAGAGCGGTCTCTTCACCACATATGTACGCTCCTGCACCATGATGACTGTATACTTCGAATGATATCCCAGATTTACAAGCATTTTTTCCAATAAAACCTTTTTCATACGCCTCAGCAATAGCAATCTCAAGTTGTTCTCTCTCTCTTACATACTCACCTCTTACATAAATATAAGCTGCGGAACAGCCCATTGCTATTCCTGCTAACAAACAGCCTTCCAAAAGACTATGTGGCTCATGTCTCAGTATTTCTCTATCCTTACAGGTCCCAGGTTCAGACTCGTCTGCATTTATAACTAAATACTTTGGCTTATCTGTACTTTTTGGCATAAATGACCATTTTAAACCTGTAGGAAAACCAGCCCCTCCCCTACCTCTCAAGCCTGACTTCTGTATCGTTTCCGTTATCTCGTCTGGGCCTCTTGCTATGATAGCTTTTGTATCAACCCAACCACCACGCGCCATTACTCCTTTCAAAGAGCGATCTTGAAAGCCATGGATATTTGGGAATATTTTGTCTTTCTCTTTAAGCAAATTTCAGCCCCTATATCTTTCAATGGAAGCATTCTCACTTGACGCTTTTTTTCTACTATATTTTTTTGTCATGTTTGCAGGTTCGGAAGAAAACCTTCCAATTCTTGAGCCGGGAATTTGCGATTTATCAGTCTCTAAATCAGAGATAAGTTTTTCAAATGAGTCTTTGTCAAGATCTTCAAAATAATCAGACCCGATTTGCACGACTGGAGCATTTACACAACCTCCCAAACACTCAACCTCTTCCCAACTCATAGATCCATCAGCAGAAGGAGCATGTTGTTTTCCATTTATTCTTGCTTTGCAAACATCGATTAAGGACTCAGATCCCCTGAGCATGCAAGGCGTTGTACCACATACTTGAAAGTGAGCCTTTGAGCCTACAGGTTTTAGATGAAACATAAAGTAAAAGGTAGCAACTTCCAACACTCTAATCTCAGGCATCTCTAAAAAGTTAGCAACAAATTCTATTGCTGGCTTTGAAACCCATCCCTCTTGCTCCTGTGCTTTCCATAATAACGGTATTACTGCACTGGCTTGTCTACCTTTAGGGTACTTTTTCAACTGCGCTTTAGCCCATTTAAGATTTTTCTTTGAGAATGAGAAATCTTTTGGTTGATTTACTGAAAGCCTTCTTAGCATTATCTGTCAATCTCCCCAAAAACAATATCTAACGAACCCAAAATGGCTGAAACATCGGCTAGCTGATGGCCTCTAGTTATCCGTTCCATAGCTGAAAGATGTACAAATCCAGGCGCTCTGAGCTTTACTCTATATGGCTGATTAGTTCCATCCGATAAAATAAAAACTCCGAATTCACCTTTCGGTGCTTCTACGCAAGAATAGATACTACCTTTAGGTACTCGAAATCCCTCTGTGTAAAGCTTAAAATGATGAATTAATGCCTCCATGGAATTCTTCATATCATCGCGTTTGGGCGGGGTGAATTTGCCTCTGACCAAAACATCATCGCCGACGGAATACTCTAATTTTTTGATAGCTTGCTTAATTATATTTACACTTTCTCTCATTTCTTGAATTCTCAGCAAGTATCTATCATAACAATCGCCATTTTTTCCAATTGGAATAGAAAACTTATATTCGCTGTATGTCTCATATGGTTGAGACCGTCTCAAGTCCCATGGAACTCCAGACCCCCTCAGCATTACTCCCGAAAACCCGAGCTCGATGGCTTCTTCTTTTGACACAACACCGATATCTACATTGCGTTGCTTGAAAATTCGGTTCTCTGTAAGAAGACCCTCAAGATCATTAAGCTTTTCGGGAAAGCTTTCAGCCCAATCAAAAATATCCTCCAATAATTTCGTCGGAAGATCTTGATGCACACCCCCCGGTCTGAAATAGGCAGCATGGAGCCGA
>CACJWR010000070.1 GCA_902596985.1 uncultured Alphaproteobacteria bacterium | reverse complement strand
AGTTGGGACATTAGTTTTTATCGATAATATTCCTTTGCCAATTCAAGGAGAGGGCGGTAACGTGCATTTCTCGCCTGCGAGTAAAGAAGAAATTAATCTATTAGAGTGGTTGTCTAAAAAGGTTGATTATGTTTCAACAGAAGAAGTTCTAAGTGGTAGAGGCCTTGTGAATATTTATAATTATCTTTGCTTTAAAGAGAATCATACCTCTGAAATGTCTTCTGCAGATCAAATTGGGCTTGCTGCAAAGGAAGGTAATATATTAGCTAGAAATGCTGCTAGGCTTATGGTCGAAATTTTTGCAACGTCTATTGCAAACAATATTCTTGTAACGGGAAGTCAAAAATGCGTTATTATTTGTGGTGGAATATCAGCAAAGCTATCTGAAGTCTTTAATGATAGCATGTTTCATGACAGGCTCCGTAATAAAGGAAAATACAAAAATTACGTTTCAGATGTACCTATTCTATTGTCGTTTGACGATAACAATGGCTTGAAGGGATCAGCGGAAGCCTTCTACAGTCCATTTTTTCAAAGACAAAAAGTTTCTATTTAAGGTTAGAGGAAAACTCATACCACGACTTCTTTTTTATACGCTTCTGGCTTTCAAAATCAACATAGACAAGACCAAATCGTTTATCGTATCCATAAGACCATTCATAATTATCTAATAAAGACCAAGCAAAGTAGCTTCTAATATTATAACCTCTATCTAAAAGCGCTTGTATTTCTTGAAGATGCAAAAAATAATAGTCGATCCTCTTTTGATCATCAATTTTCCCATCTATAATTAAATCTTTGTTTGCCATCCCATTTTCAGTGATATGGATAGGTAATTTCAGATTGTAGCTATTAACTTCAGTTTCAATTACTTTTTTAAGCCCCTCTGGATAAATCTCCCAATTCATATCCGTTTTATTTAAAGGACCTTCAATATCTGTTAATTGGAATATTTTTTCTTGCTTATCAAATTTTATTAAATTTCTTGTGTAGTAATTTATTCCAAGCCAATCTATAGGCGTTCCTATTATTTTTAGGTCCTCTTCATATTCAGCAGGCATATAATCTCCAAGAATATTTAGAAGACTCTCTGGATATTTAGATTTAAAAACGGCGTCACTAAACCACGAGTTATGAATTTTTTCATATAAGTTTGCGGCATCAATATCTTCAGGTTTATCTGAATAATTTTCTACAGCAGCTTTATTTAAAACTATTCCAGCATTCTTAAATGAATAAGACCTTATTACTTCCATTCCATACCCATGCGCTAACATTATGTAGTGCATCGCTTTCGCTGTGCTTTCAATATCTTTAAGGCCTGGTGCATGGACACCTAAATAGTGAGAAAGCCATGCGACACACCAAGGTTCGTTTATTGTAGCAACTGAATATAGCCTATCTCCAAAATTTTTCATTATTACTTCAGAGTAATCAGCAAAATACTTCGCTGTATCTCTTTTTGCCCAGCCACCTAAATCTGCTAAATAAATCGGTAAATCCCAGTGGTAAAAAGTCCCAAATGGCTTTAAATCCAACTCAAGCATTTTATCGATGAGTTTATCGTAAAAGGATATTCCTTTTTGATTTAAAACCTGATTTCCATCAGGCATCAATCTTGGCCAAGAGAACGAAAATCTATAGGCACCGAACCCTGCATCACTAACTAGCTGAAGATCTTCTTCCCAATATTCAATATGATTGCATGCTATTCGTCCATCTTGTGAATTGAAAACCATGCCGTCAATTTTTGCAAATTGATCCCAATGGCTTTTCCCGGATTCGCCAAAACTATTCCCTTCTATTTGGTAGCTCGAAGTTGCAGTGCCAAATATAAAATCTTTTGGAAAATTTTTTATTAGAGATAAATTATTCAAATAATCAGCTCTTTTTTCGTTATCTATTTGGTTAAAATTTAGTCTGTTGCTTAAAAGTTAATCAGATTGAGGTGGTATTTTCCAAAATAAAAATTGAACGCACCAAAGAATTACGCTAGGTTTGTAACACTGTGTAACAGTTTGAGTCTACTATAACAATAATCAATTAGGGGGAATAATGAGAATAACACGTTTTTTTCTTATTGTACTATCAATAATAATCTTGCCCTTTACCTCAGCGTTTGCAGGGGGGCATTACAGTGGACCAGATCTTTCTGGTCAAAAAATTACGATTTCTGGACCGTGGTTGGCGCCACAAGATGACCAATTTAGAAAAGTTATCAAGGCATTTACAGATGCTACTGGTGCAGTTGTCGAATATGGTGGGTCTGACTCTTTTGAACAACAGATCACAATTGACGTTAAAGCAGGAAGCCCGCCAAACCTAGCGATCTTTCCACAACCAGGACTCGCAGCTAATATTGCAGCTATAGGTGGATTAACACCACTTGGAGCTGACACTCAAAAGTGGGTATTGGATAATTACGCGGCTGGGCAATCCTGGATTGACTTGGGAACATACCCAGATAAAAGTGGCAAAGACCAGTTTTACGGCTTCTTCTACAGAGTAAATGTTAAAAGTTTAGTTTGGTATTCACCAGATAATTTTGAAGATAATGGTTATGAAGTTCCAAACACTATGGAAGAGTTAGTAGCGCTTACAGAAAAAATGGCTAAAGACGGAAATACGCCTTGGTGCATTGGTTTAGGTTCAGGTGATGCAACGGGTTGGCCTGGAACTGACTGGATGGAAGACATAATGCTAAGAACACATGCACCATCAGTTTACGATGCTTGGGTTACAAATGAAATGCCTTTTAATGATCCAAAGGTCATTGAAGCTATGGATTTCTTTGGTTCTTTCGCACGAAATGATGCTTATGTTGATGGTGGTGCTGCTGCTGTGGCAACAACTGATTTCAGAGACAGCCCTAAAGGTCTATTTACTTCACCTCCAAAGTGTATGATGCATAGACAAGCTAGCTTTATTCCTGCATTCTTTCCCGAAGGCGTTAAAGCTGGCGAAGACTATGACTTCTTCTATTTTCCAGCGTACTCAACGAAGAAGCTAGGAAACCCTGTTTTGGGCGGTGGAACACTTTTCGCGATCACTAACGACAGCCCTGCGACAAGAGAGTTTATAAATTATCTAAAGCACCCTCAATCTAACCATATATGGATGGAGATTGAAGGTTCTGGATTTTTAAACCCTCACAAGGGCATTGATTTAGCAAAACACTCAAGCGATACCTTCAGAGGTTTAAATCAAATTCTACTTAATGCGACCACTTTTAGATTTGATGGCTCAGACTTAATGCCTGGCCCAATCGGAGCAGGTTCATTTTGGACAGGAATGGTTGATTATACCGGAGGTAAATCTGCTAAGGATGTAACCGCTGAAATTCAAAAAAGCTGGGATGCGATAAAGTAAATCGCTAATTAAAATTTTAGAGGCGGTTTTTAACCGCCTCTTTTTATTAATCGCCAGAAAATTGTCTTTTTTTAATTTTATAGTTTACGTCGTAATAGGTGTCTCAGCTGTACTTAGCTATTTTGTGCTTGCTAACTGGGCACACGATTATCTGGTGAATAAGTTCAGCAAAAGGAACTTACAAGATTCTATGTTTCGGCCTTGGATTTTTATGGCACCAGCTCTAATAATTTTGTTAGTTTATTTAATCTATCCAGTATCAGAGACTATTCGGCTTAGTTTTTTTGATAACTATGGCCGTGAGTTTACTGGAGTGAGTAACTACGTTTGGGCTCTGAATGACAGTGATTTTCGTCAAAGCATTCTTAACAATTTTTTGTGGCTTATCGTTGTTCCAACAACTTGTACTTTTTTAGGGTTAACCATAGCTACATTAGCGGATAGGGTTTGGTGGGGCGTATTTGCAAAAACTTTAATTTTTATGCCAATGGCAATCTCTTTTGTAGGTGCAAGTGTTATATG
>CACJWR010000069.1 GCA_902596985.1 uncultured Alphaproteobacteria bacterium | reverse complement strand
AGCATGCCGTCATTTACTTGAAGAAGGGTACGCTTTAAAAAGAATTGCTGATGATCTACAGACATCTTCCTTAGATGTAATTTTAAGCTGGATACCCGGTGAAGAAAATGATCGGGCAATGGGATTAATCAATAAGTTCAAATCAAGCAAACCATATATGGAGGCAAGTGCTTCGCGTGAACCTAGCTTTGATAGTTTTGATGACCTCAATGACGCAGATTATGCGCCAAGTGCGCCATCATTGTCGCCATCGAGCTATCATGAAAGAACGCGACGAAGAGCCTCTTACAAGGTTGATAATGATCCGGAATATTTTGATCAATATTTTGATGCAGTGCGTGAATTTGATAAAGATTTCTCTAAAGTCATCAAACAGGATCTGACTGCTATTCAGCTAAAGTCTTGGCTTATTTTATTTATTGATAGGTTAAAGCTTAAAAACCTAACAATAGAGGAAGCAGAAGAAATCGGAGAGGCAATAAAAGCAGCTTTGATTAACCAAGCAAGACTTCCTGACAGAGATACTTTCATGAAGAAAGATAAGTAACTCTTAGGGAAAAACTACAAAACTAAACTTTAACGCTGAAAAATTTGAATTTCAGTGAACAGGCGAGATGTGTCTAAAAAATGAAAGGAGCAAAACATGATTAACTTAGAGATTAAACCACAGAGACCCGCAATTATTAAGGGATTTGATAATGAAATTTATGCTCTGGTAAAGGCTTCAGGCGCTCTGGAAAACCAGGAAAGTGTAAGCCTGCCTCTAAATCTGGCTATAGTGATTGATCGATCAGGATCAATGGATGGCGCACCACTTGAAGAAGCAAAGAAAAGCGCTAACTTCCTCGTGAACAGGCTGAGACCAGTCGATCGAATAGCGATAGTAGTATACGACCATATGGCCGAGGTAATTGTTCCATCTCAGAAAGTGACGAATAAGTCTGCCATAAATGAAATGATAAATTCAGTTGTGTCAGGAGGAACAACGGATCTCCATCAGGGTTGGCTTGCAGGAGCGGAAGAAGTGGCAAGAAACAAAACACCTAACAGCCTGAACCGTGTAATGCTTCTTTCTGATGGAAATGCAAATGCAGGAGAGACCTCAAGTCATGTCATTAGCACACGATGTGGGAGACTTGCAGAGGAAGGCATAGTTACGTCTACATACGGCCTAGGATTTTCATTTAACGAAAGTCTGATGATAGATATGGCAAGGGCAGGATTGGGACAAAGCTATTATGGAGAAACAGCAGATGATCTGTTGGATCCCTTTCAGGAAGAGTTCGACCTTCTGACAAATACTATTGCGTGGAATTTAAAACTAAAAGCTGAAACTCCAAACTTCGTTGATTGTAAACTGGTCAATAAATTCAAAAGTGCAGAAGAAACTGAAAACTGCTGGCACTTATCAGACCTCGCTGAAGGTGGGGATGCATGGGCTTTGTTTAAATTAAAAGTCAGAGACCCTCAGAATGGAGGACAAAAAATTGAAGTGCTGAGATGCAACTTATCGTTTGATACAAAAGTCGAGGGAGAGGTTAAAACAAACACAGTAGGTCCAGTTAAACTTATTTTAGATCGATTGTCACCAAGCGCGTTTAATGCAATCGCTGAAGATGATGAGGTCAAAAAGAGAGTAGAGGAATTACTGGTAGCCGATCTTCAGGAAAGAGCACGCGAAGCTTCACTAAGAGGGGACTGGAATCGGGTTGAACAGATAATTATGGAGGGCAGGAAAATTGCTCGAGACAATGAGTGGCTTCAGAACTCTTTGAGTGAGCTTCAGGTTTATGCTATGCGAAGACAACGGGACGAATTCAGCAAAGAAGCTTTTTATAGTTCTGATAAAATGAACAGAAGGTTAAGCAGCCATTCGGAAATGAGTTCCAATTCCTATGATGTATCGGATGAATATGACAAAAAAGCATATTTGCGAAGAAAAATAGCCCGAGGTAAGAGAATGTCACGATAGCAGAAAAGAAAGAGGGAATCTGGATACCAATTAATTCTTAAGCAATTGATTATATGATAAAGTAAATTATGAATGCTTTTTCCATATCAAATCCACCTATTCAGATTTCCTCACTCGAAGCCGCTATTGAGACGGACCATTCAATTTATGATGGAATAATCACTATTGAGAATACTGAGACAGAGAACCCTCTTAGGGTGGATAAAAGCAAATCTCCTCAACTTATTCTTCGTTTCGATGATATAACCTACCCGGTAGATGATTGGGTTGAGCCGAGCACCAAACACATAGAAAGAGCATTTGCTTTTTGGGAAAACACGAATAAGCAATCAGTTTTAATACATTGCCATATGGGTATAAGTCGTTCTTCAGGCATAGCATTAGCTATTATAGCGAAAGAGTTGGGGGCAGGCAGAGAACAAGAAGCAGTGAAGATTTTAGAAACAATTAATCCGTATTGTGCTCCAAATGCGTTGGTCGTGTGGCTTGCAGATGAGTTGCTATCCCGAGGTGGCAAACTCTACCATACAGCAGAGAAACACGTTCCTTTTACCGGCTCATACAGAGGATAATTACGCTGAGAATGAAGTATTTTTTTAAAATATTTCTTCTTCTTACCTTAATAATTTTTACAATGTCTTACTTCTGGTTTTATCAGAATTTGAAGATATCTATGAATACGCAAAAGATTACTGTTAGAGATGCATCGTTAAAAACAGAAAAGACAATAGAGGTAGCTCTTATAGGAGATATTCATATTTTTGATACTCCGGAAGAGTACAAAAAAATATCAAACATGCTTAAAGATATCGATAAGAAGAACCCTGATCTAGTCATTTTTGCGGGAGACTACACTGGTTCTCCTACATCTATTTCCAATATGAAAAAGCATCGGTTAAAAATCGCAAAATTACTCTCCCAAAGTGACAAGCAAAAAAAGATATTTGTCTTAGGAAATTACGAGAGTTGGTCAAACCCAGATGCATGGTTTACTGCATTTCGGGACGAGAAAGCTAACATTCTAATTAATGAAACAATTCAAGTAAACGTGAGTGGAGAAAATGTCTGCGTAAGAGGTTTAGGAGACTATTTCACAAATATGTTTCAATACACTGGCTTTCCTGAAGATTGCAAAAATTCTATGAAATTCACAGTTACTCATGACCCCGCCGGTGCGTTCCATCAGGATATAGAAGGCCTGGTACTCGCAGCACATACCCACTGTGGGCAGATCAGACTTCCATTCCTGGGAGCTCTCTGGATTCCAAGTGATGCTCCGTTAGAGGCAACTTGTGGCCTTTATGTCGATAAAAAGCGAACATTATTTACTACAGCTGGAGCTGGTACTACCTTGTTACCAATTAGAATTGGAACGACGTCGTCTTGGGACCTTCTAACGATTAAATTCAGTTCCAATCAATGAGTATTTTAATTCGGATTAGCAATAACGAATTCAAAAAAGATGACGAAAGTTAAATGTCGCCTACATCCCAGTCGTCGACTGACTCCTCTAAATCATCATCTTTCCAGTAACCGGAAAACCACTTGCCTTCTTCATAGCGATAAAGTTTTCCCTTGCCATGCATGAAAACCTGAAATTGCCTCCCACCATCTTTTATGGTTAAAAATTCACCTTCATATTTATCGCCATTAACAAAAATACGAATGCCTTCATAAAAGAGACCATGAGCCCATTTACCCTCAATAAACCCTTCATCAGAAAAAATGAATTTACCTTCGCCATGATATTCATCAAAAAGAAATCCCCCCTCATAACTACTACCATCTTTAAACTCTATTTTACCAAATCCGTGAGCTAAATCATTTCTCACCTCTCCAGAGTAATTTCCTTGATATATATCCTTTTTAAACATTCCAAACATTTTCTACCCCATCCTGATATCTTCATTAAACAATTTTTTCC
>CACJWR010000068.1 GCA_902596985.1 uncultured Alphaproteobacteria bacterium | reverse complement strand
CTTAGAGGATGCCGCTTTAAGATCAATATTATCCACGCCTACACCCGCTCTACCAATGACCTGCAAATTTTTTCCTCGATCAATAACGTTTCTTGAGACTTTGCTAGCAGATCTAATTATTAGTCCTGAGTAAGGTTCAATGACCTCCTTAAGGCTATTACTTGTTCCGCAGTCTGGCTTGTAATCGAAATCGATATTACTTTTTTGAAGAGTTTCTAATGCTCTCTGTGATATCTTATCGGATACTAATACTCTATGCCTTTTTGCCATTTTTGGTTACCCTTAGTAGCTTGATATTATTTCGTGGAAACAGTACTCCAACCAAGGTAGTAATTTTTGAATATCATCCAGATTAATTGTCGCTCCACACCAAATTCTTAAACCTGGTGGAGCATTTCTGTGACCCTTTATATCAAACGCAGCGTTTTCCGCTTCTAGCAGCGCAACAAATTCTTTAACTAAGCGAGTTTTTTCGTCTGGAATTAGTGAAATAAGCCTCTCGTCTGAAAACTTTAAGCATACTGACGTATTTGAACGAATTCTTGGATCACTTACTAAATTTTCTATCCAAGGCGTTTTATCTACCCACCCCTGCAAGCACTTAAAGTTTTCATTACTTCTTCGGATTGTTTCAGTCAATCCACCAATCTCCTTGATCCACATCAAGCTATCTAAGGCATCTGCTACACAAAACATGGATGGTGTATTTAACGTTTCTCCTTCATAAACTCCTTCTATCAACTTTCCATTTTTAACGAGCCTAAATATTTTAGGTATTGGTCTTTCAGGATGAAACGTTGAAAGGCGTTTTATGGCATTAGGACTCAAGACTACTACGCCATGACCTCCTTCACCACCGAGGACCTTTTGCCAAGAAAAAGAAACCGCATCAAGCTTTTCCCAATCTAATTTCTGAGAAAAAACTGCAGAAGTAGCATCACAGAGCACTAACCTTTCATCACTTTTTTCAATCCAGTTTGAGTTGGGGACACGCACGCCAGAGGTTGTTCCATTCCATGTAAAACAAATATCCGAGCTGCTAGAAACCTTATCAAGATCCGGTAGGTATCCGTAATCTGCTTTTTCTACTTTACATCGCTCTAATTTTAATTGATCGACAGCATCCTCTGCCCAATCGTTACCAAATGACTCCCACACTAGCATAGTCGTCTCGTTTTTTCCCAAAAGTGACCACATTAAAAGCTCGAATGCTCCTGTGTCAGAGCCCGGCACTATAGCCACTTTATAGCCCTCAGGAAGCTCTAGTATTTCACCAGTTAAATTGATTAAATTTTTGATTTGTTGGAGCGGTTTTTTTGCTCTATGTGATCTTCCAAGATAGGCTATTTTCTCTATTGCGTCTGCACTCCATCCCGGTCTCTTAGGACATGGACCAGAAGAAAAAAGGGGTCTTGAAGGCTTTTGCAATGGCTTTATATTCATAACAAACTGCTTTACATTGATATCTTTAAAACTTGGTCTTTTTCAATATAGACAAGCAAGTGGCGATAGTCTCTTCTAATTTATTTTTTTCTCTATGCTCAACCATTAATCTAATAACATTTTCGGTGCCTGATCGTCTAATGAGAATACGGCCCTTACCAGTTATTGAGCGCCTAACATCTTCCAAACTATTTTTTATTTGCTCATTTTGTTCGAAATCGTTGCATTCATGAGCGTCTATATTTACCACTGTTTGTGGGAATGGCTCGAACAAATTAAAAAGCTGACTTGCTTTTTTTTTGTTTTCTACCAAAACACTCAATACTTGCAATGACGTAATTAATCCATCACCTGCATTTGAATAATCCGACAGAATCATATGGCCTGACTGTTCTCCACCTAAGTTTAAACTTTGCCTATTCATACATTTTGAGACGTTTTTGTCACCTACCTGCGTCCGAATCAAGCTTACTCCTATTTTTTCTAGGTATAGCTCCAAGGCTAGGTTAGACATAACTGTTGCTACGACAGTATTTTTATTCAGTGAATTTTTATTTACCCAGGCTTCAGCTAAAAGTCCAATAACTATGTCCCCATTAGCTAACTTCCCCTGCTCATCGATGAATAAAACTCTGTCAGCATCGCCGTCTAAACATATCCCTATATCTGCACTGTTTTCTAGAACTGCTTTTTGTGCTTTTTCTGGTTTTGTTGAACCACACTCTTTATTGATATTGAAACCATCGGGAGCCACGCCTATAGACACAACCTCTGCACCAAGCTCTCTTAGAATTTGCGGTAGAATCTTATATGCGGCACCATTAGCACAGTCCGCTACTATCCTGATTCCGCCAAGGCTTAAATTACTTGGAATCGTAATCTTTGCAAATTCGGTATAACGGCCAAGAACATCATTTATCCTACTCGCTTTACCTAGATCACTTGGAATCACTAATGGTGATTTGTTCCTAATCTCTTTACTGATTTCCTCTTCAATTTTTGTATCTATCTTCAAACCATCTTTATCGAAAAATTTTATTCCATTGTCTTCGTATGGGTTATGGGATGCCGAAATCATAATGCCGAGGTCAGCTCTCAGGGATTTTGTTAGAAAACTTACCGCAGGTGTAGGCAAAGGTCCAAGTAAGTTTACCTCCCAGCCCATAGAGATAAAACCAGCAGTTAGAGCATTTTCAACCATATATCCAGACCTTCTCGTATCCTTGCCTATAATAACCTTAGGAAAATTTATACCTTTTCCAATCACATGACCTGTTGATAGAGCAATTTTCAATATCGTTTCGGGATCAATAGGGTAGGTATTTGTCCTTCCTCTTATCCCATCAGTTCCGAAGATATTTCCTTCCATTTATGCAAACCTTATTTTATTTAAAAATATTCCAAACTTTCATTGCATCGATCGTCTCCTTTACGTCATGCACTCTAACAATATTTACCCCGTTACTGACTATTTTCAGCATTGCTGCTATCGAACCTGATAATCTTGCCGAGGGCAGCCTTTCACTAATAATTTCGCCAATAAAACTCTTACGTGACACCCCTATCATGAGCGGACATCCTAATCCAAGGAACAGACTAGCTTTTTTTATTATTTCCATATTATGGCTATAACTTTTTCCGAAGCCAATGCCTGGATCTATGATAATGCGTTTTCTTGATATGCCTCTACTTTCAGCTTCAGCGATCTTCTCTTTAAGATAATCATAAATATCTAGAAGGACATTTTCATAATGAGGTTTATTTTGCATATTTTCTGGCAAACCTTGAGAGTGCATTAAACACATACCTGCTTTATATTTTGCTACAACGCCAAACATTTTTTCATCAAATGATCCTGCAGAAATATCATTCACTATGGAAGCTCCAGCTTGCAAAGCTTTCTCAGCAACAATTGCCTTTCTAGTATCAACCGAAATTATTGCTGAAGGAGCAGATTGTTTTATTTTCTTAATTACTCCTATTACTCTTTCTATTTCTATACTGGACGCAACCTCCTGCGCTCCAGGCCTTGTTGATTCACCTCCTACATCTAATATACAGCAGCCAGCTTTAAGAAGATTTAGACCTTTTTCTACAAACTGTTTTTCTGAAAAGGATTGTTCTCCATCGTAAAAACTATCAGGAGTAACATTCAAAACTCCCATAACAAGTGTAGTGTCGAAGTTTAGTCCCAATTTTGAATTTGGCTTTGATATAAATTTTTTTAGAAACTCTTTTTTTACATCAGAAGTAGAGATAACCCTCGAGCCTTTCTTTCTCTCGGTAACTCTGAATGAATTAAAAACGGTATTACCACCATTGATAGTATGAAGGTGCTCTGCTCCACGTTGAAGATAGTTTAACTCTGGGAAAAAGTATTGCATTTTCAAGTCAAACTTTGCTTGAAGTGACTAGTCAATTCACTGTAACTATCGAAACTAAAATCGATTCCAGCTTTTTCCACAGTCTGTGGTGCATAACCCCTTTTATGAAAAAAAAAGCTTGCACCAACCGCTTTTGCTAAAAGTAAATCAATTGCAGTATCACCGACATAAAAATAACTTCCATTACCTAATCCTTTTACAGAATGATAAAAAACTTTTGGGTCCGGCT
>CACJWR010000067.1 GCA_902596985.1 uncultured Alphaproteobacteria bacterium | reverse complement strand
TAAAAATACACTACCTAACAAAAAATATGTAGTACGATTTAAAGTTCCAAGTAACCCTTCTCGAATTAGTTTCACTGATAAAGTAAGAGGAGAACTATCATGGGATTTAAGTACAATAGAAGATTTTGTAATAGCGCGAAGTGATGGCAGCTCGACATATAATCTAGCAGTTGTTGTGGATGATCATAACATGAAAATTAGTCATGTAATAAGAGGAGAAGATCATCTCACAAACACGGTTAAGCAATTACTTGTATACGAAGCATTAGATTGGGTGACACCAGAATTTGCACACATTCCCCTTATCCACAATGACAAAGGCGAAAAAATATCAAAAAGAGATGGAAATAGTAGCTTGCTAGACTTTAAACAAGAAGGTTTTTTACCAGATGCTATGTTAAATTATCTTGCAAGGCTTGGTTGGAGCTATAGAGATGAGGAGTTTTTCAATTTAAACCAAGCAATTTCCTGGTTTACACTTGATGGGATAGGAAAAAGTCCTTCTAGGTTTGATATAAAAAAACTTTTGAATATATCTAAAAAGCATCTGATATCAAAACCAGCCGATGAAATTCATAAATCACTTTTACAGTATATTAAAATTTATAAAGACGTAAGCTTGTCAGAAACTATTTCAGAAAAATTGAGACAGTATTTACCTCTCGTAGTTGAGAGATGTGCTTCGCTTGGAGAAATATTTGATGCCTCCTCATTTTTATTTGAAGCGGATGAAGTTAGAGACAAAAAAGTGTTGGCACTGTTAGATAATAATTCTAGAAAAATACTTTCAGATTTCGTTTATGCAATTAAATCAGCAAATTTTGCATGGAATTCGAAACTTTTAAACGAATTCATAAATACTTATTGCGAAGAAAGTAGCTTAAAGTTCCGTGATATTGGTATTCCCTTAAGAATAGCTTTAACTGGATCAACTTCATCGCCTAGCATAGTTCACATTATGGAAATATTAGGGGAACATCAAACGCTTGATAGATTAAATATTAATGTTGATTTAATCAAAAATTGATTAATATCTTTTCTTAACTATAATGTTTAATAACAAATTAGGGACTGGATAACATTGCTAGATAAAACACAAAAGTTTGCCGAACTTAAAATAGATAAGAAGAGTATAAAGGTACCTGTTAGTAAAGGAACATTAGGTCCTGATGTTTTAGACATAAGAAGCTTATATAAAGAAACAGGCTTGTTTACATATGATCCAGGTTTCACTTCTACAGCATCCTGTGACAGCAATATAACCTTCATAGATGGTGATAAGGGTGAGCTTCTTTACCGGGGGTATCCTATAGAGGAGTTAGCCGAAAAGTCTAATTTTTTGGAAGTGGCCTACCTACTTTTAAGAGGTGAATTGCCAACGAAGCCACAATATGACGACTTTTGCAGCAGAGTAACACGGCATACGATGCTACACGAACAAATGTTGAATTTTTTTCGTGGTTTCAGAAGAGACGCTCATCCTATGGCCATTGTTTGTGGTGTTCAGGCAGCTATGTCAGCATTTTATCATGATAGCACAGATATTAACGATCCATGGCAAAGAGAGGTCGCAACGATCAGAATGATTGCAAAACTTCCAACAATAGTTGCCTGGGCATATAAATATTCCATTGGGCAACCATTTGCTTATCCCAAGAACAATCTTCAATATGCCCCCAATTTTTTACAAATGTGCTTTTCAGTTCCTGCTGAAGAATATGTAAGTGATCCAATTTTGAGTAAAGCTATGGATAGAATATTCATTCTTCATGCTGATCATGAACAAAACGCTTCAACATCTACTGTTAGGCTTGCTGCTTCTTCTGGAGCAAATCCATTTGCCTGTATAGCCGCAGGTATAGCATGTCTTTGGGGTCCTGCTCATGGAGGCGCCAATGAAGCTGCGTTAAATATGTTGAAAGAAATTGGGACTCCTGACCGAATACCTGAATATATCTTAAAGGCAAAAGATAAAAATGATCCATTTCGGCTGATGGGCTTTGGGCACAGGGTTTATAAAAACTTTGATCCAAGATCAAGGGTTATGAAGCAAAGTGCGGATGAAGTCCTTGAATTGCTAGGAGTCAAAAATAACCCAATACTTCAAGTAGCAAAAGAGCTAGAAAAAATTGCTTTGGAAGATGAATATTTTATTGAGAAAAAATTGTATCCAAATGTCGACTTTTATTCTGGAATAATTCTGGAGGCTATGGACTTTCCAACTTCCATGTTCACTCCAATTTTTGCATTGGCTAGAACTGTAGGGTGGCTTGCTCAGTGGCAAGAAATGATTTCAGACCCTAATATTAAGATTGGTCGTCCAAGACAACTTTTTACCGGAGCAACTCATAGAGCCTACAAGGCTTTTGATAAGCGATAAAATATCTTACTGTAATTTGAAATAATTTCTAATTGATTTTGCTGCTCGTATCGACGGATCTTTTGAGCCGTATCCAAGTTCTCTGATTGCCTGTTTTGATGAAATTAGCTGAGCCTGTGCATACTTCTTTTTACCCAGAACTTTGTCTGCTTCACTGTATAGATTCTTAGAGTTACATCGCTGAAAAAGAAACTCTGGAATATTATTACTCTTTGTTATCAGGTTTACCAAATTTGCCGATGAAACATTCACAAAAAGTCTATAAATTATCTGAGTTAAAAAGCCAGTACGATATCCAACAATCATTGGCACACTTGATTTCGCCAATTCCAAAACTACAGTGCCTGAGGTTACAAGTGCCAGATCTGAACATGCATAAAGAGAGAGTTTGTTTCTTTCAAAGTCAGCACTGGACATTGTTTCAGCATCAATCTGCTTTACTTTTATACTTCTTTCTACAGCTATTTCTTTAAAGATTTTTGAAACTATACTTGGGGTTGGACATATAAAAATTATATCAGAAAACTTTTCAGACAATAAATAAGCAGTATCCAAATAAATTGGAAGCATTCTTCTTACCTCGCTGATCCTTGATCCAGGTAGCAAGGTTACTATTTTCGTTGAATCCTTTATATTTAAACTTCTTTTGAAGGAAACGACATCCCTTGTTTTTGGCAATACATTCGTAGATATCGGGTGTCCAACAAAATCACATTTTATCTGAAAGGTTTGTAAGAATTCCTTTTCAAATGGCAAGATCGACAAAATGTGATCAAAATTCTTTTTTAAAATTTTAACTCTTCCCTGACGCCATGCCCAAACAGATGGCAAAACGTAGTGAACAATTTTTGCATTTTTCCATTTTTGTTTTATCAAAGAGGCTAGTCGTAAGTTGAATTCGGGTGCATCTATAGTAATTATGAGGTCAGGTTCCCATGCAATATTATATTTATACGCTTGTCTCAAAATTTTTAAAATAGGAAAAAAGTTAATCAAAATATCCTTTATGCCCATCACAGAAAGTAATGAAAAATTGAATAGATTTTTAAAGCCTTCACGCTCCATTAAGGGACCGCCCACACCTTGAAAGTCAATGTGATTTTGGGTGTCTAATTCATTTTTTAAAGCTCGAATCAAGTGTGCACCTAGCAGGTCGCCGGAATGTTCTCCTGCACTTATAAAAATTTTTAACATTAAAAGTCTTTATCCAAAAAATTTGACCGAAGCAAGAAACATATCATAGCTCTGTAGCGTATCAATAATTGTATCCCTATTTACTACGATAACCTTATTGCTTTCAATTACTAGTCCATTTAATTTTGCGATTTTTGCTAATTTTATCGTATCAGGACCAATGACCGGTGTATCGATATCTAGAACTTGGTCTGGCTTTGATCCCTTTATTAGTATTCCACCGGAAAGAATTTCTTTTGACCATTTATTCTTTCTTTCTCTAAAATTGATTATTGATCTTATCATTTCATCGGTTCCTGTAATCGTCTCCAGACCTAAGCAATGTCCATTTTGGAAGACTAAGGATTGTCCAACATCTAGCCTTGCATAATTAAGAAAGATTTTTAATCCTACTTCTATCTCCTGATGTACTTTTTGACCAATAGGAGAAGATCCGTATACTCCCGGGCCTAATAATAGTTCAGGTAAGAGGTCTTGAACTTTTACTAATGTAAAGTTTTGATCGGAAAACAATTGCTTTACGGCGGAAAAAATTTCTCCATCCCCTTTGTTAAGAATTGAAAATACTTTAGATAAAAGTATTTGTGAACCGTAATTTACTTTTGAAGAATCAATGTCAGGCCTTTCCATATACCCTATTATCGTTATCTCATTTATTTGTCTCTGTTTTAAGAGGAAAAATGTATCACTTATTTCTTCATACTTTAAATCAATACGATCTAGATTTTTATTTATTTT
>CACJWR010000066.1 GCA_902596985.1 uncultured Alphaproteobacteria bacterium | reverse complement strand
CAACTGGAGAGATAGGTAAGCTACTTATTTCAAAAGTGGAAAAAAAGGGCCGAATGAATAGACGCGTTTCGGTTGTCTTGCAAGATTAATAAAAATACGTAGAATGCTTTTAGTACTGGAGAGGTGGCCGAGTGGTCGAAGGCGCACGCCTGGAAAGTGTGTAGGCGGGAAACCGTCTCCAGGGTTCGAATCCCTGTCTCTCCGCCACTGACCTAACTTCCTTATGTCACCCTGTGTCATAAACCCAAAAAAACAAGGGAAATTGTTGACGTAAGCCCTTCACGTTAATTCATAATACATCATCTTAAATCAACCCACTTTGTAGACCGAGTTGTGGACTGGAGATGACATGAAACGATTAAACGCAAAACCATTAGTTGTATTGCCGAAGGGCAAATACCATGATGGCAATGGCCTGTATATTTCAATTTCGAGCAAAGGAAAAGGTAAATGGAGCTTTCGCTATAGGGCACAAAAAAAATCACGAGAGATGGGGTTAGGGCGGTTCCCAGACGTCTCCCTTTTCGATGCCCGCCAGCATGCCCTCAGCAACAAGCAATTACTGAAAAAGAATATTGACCCGATAGACGAAAAGAATAGAGCGGAGGTTTTAAGACAGCAACAAAACAAAAAGTTTTCCGAAATTGCTGACATTTATATTTCAACAAAAAAGAAAGATGAATGGACAAACGCCAAAAGTGAACAGCAATGGCGGAGCACAATAACGAATTATGCTGTCCCTTATTTAGATAAAAAGCCGCCACAAGATGAAGTAATATATTATGCGGACATAATGCGTGGGGCTTCATGTGAAGATTTAGAGATACTTAACTGTGAACAGTTTAGCAGAGCACTCTCCAATAACAGTATTTATGGGGTAAGAGAGCTTGTGCGCTGTTTTAGGGAACCAGAGCAAGGAATGCCTTGTCCCCTAATCTGTGTTGGCCGTGCATGTGAGAGCCTTTGATGTGAAGATTAAGCAGGGAAGGTAATGTCTGAAAGAGCATAAATTTTCCAACCGTTATTTGTATTTTTAAAAGCATAAAACGCGGTTGCTTCCTCAATAAGAGAACCATCGCCTCTTAGCCTTCTAACATTGCGGATTGCAACATGAGCTTTCTTGGCGGAAACCGCTACAATATCTATTTCAAAAGCGTCGCTTGTTGCCCACCCAATTTTCTCTTTTAGTTCTTTTGGATCAATTGGAAACTTATCTAACATATTAACTGAGTCTGCGCCGATATAAGCTAAGGGATAAGCAATACAATCATTGATTGTTTCCAAATCCGCTTCGTTAAAAGCATTTGCATATCTATTATAAGTCTCAAACACTTGGGCTCTAAGGTTCTTATCCATTCTTCACTCCATTTTTTTTATTGTTACTTATCGCATTTAAGCTAAAGTTCAGGAAGTCTTAATTTTGAACTAATTATGAGAGTGAAAAATGGATATAACATTGATTTATCTTGATTTTCCTTTTTGGAGAGCGGAGGTTTCTAGAATTGCTCTTTTTATGGGTGGGATTGAGTTTAACGATAGAAGGATTAATTCAGAGGAGTTTCAGAGAGTAAAATCAAATGGGTGTTTGGATGATGGAACTTTGATCCCTTTTGGACAATTACCCGTATTAGTAGTAGATAGAATTTCTGTTGCTCAGACGGGAGGCATAGCAAGATTCTGTGGAAAACTGGCTGATTTATATCCCAAAGATGATGATTTTCTGGCTGCTCAAATCGATCAGTTTATTGATTTTCAAACAGATGTATTTAATTGGATACTATTTTCTGGAAAAGGTGTTTCAGAGAAACAGAAATTATTAAATAGAGAAGAACTCGTTGCAGGAGAACTGAAAACGAAACTTAAAATGTTAGAAAACTTTTTATCTGCTTCAAGACCTTGGGCGGCTGGCTCTGATATGAGTATTGCTGACTTAGCTCTTTGGAGAAATATGGGATGGTTGGTGTCAGGAACAATTGATGGCATTCCAAAAGATGTTTTAAATGAATTTCCAAAAATAAAAAGCATTTGCAGTTTGGTAGATGAACATCCGGATGTTGTGGAATGGATATCACGCACCTATCCAAAAAATTACCCTAGAGGTTCTTTTAAATAAAAGTTACTTCAGCTTTTGAAGATAAGTTTGCATTCTATCAACATTAATTTTTGGAGGATCAATTAGTGTAGCCATTGTAATAAAAAACTTGTCTCCACCATTAGATGCGAGTCTGTCAATTATTGACTGTTCATCAATAGCGTGCCAATGACAGAAAAAAAAGTCGCCTTTACCGTAGAACAACTGGTAAAGAACAGCGTAATTAGAGGAATCAAATTCATCCCAACTGTTTTCATTAACAATCTTTCTATCACTTAGGGTACGAAAAAAATGTTTTTTTGCATCGACTGTTTCATTATTAAACCAGTCTGAGTTTTTTTTGCGGTGTTTAAAGGCACTTTTAAAACCTTTCAGAGCATCAGAAGAATGAAACGTGTGTGTTGCGATATAGTGTTTAAGTTTGAGGTTCATTATTTTACTCCTTTCTTCACCTTAACCGTTATTGTTCTTTTCAGTCATTTTTCCCAACAAAAAATCTCTGTTTTGATCAAAAAAAATTTGACTACTACCTGTTACTTGTGAGCTAAAATCCAATTCAAAAGTGTATGACAGATATAGCTTAGCACAAAAAAACCAAAGACAATTAAGACCGCAAGGTAAAATGGAGGGTTGCCCTCATTTAAACTAAGGGTGACTATAACCAGTGAAAATCCACTGCCAAAAAACCATATGACTACCAGGAGTAGCCTTCGAATAATTTCTATTAATCTATCCATTAAATTTAATAGTAATGACTTATTTTAGAATTGGGAGGAAATGTAATGATTGATAGTGAAAATCCTTTTGTTTTATTAGCTAGAATTACAGTTAAAGAAGGAATGGTTGACGCGTATTTGGAAATTGCTGAAGAGGTATAACATTTTTTTCGATATTTAAAAATGCACTAGATTTAGCTCCATATTTATTGGAATATATCTAAAGTTCAGATAGTGAATTTTTTATGAATGATAAAGATTTAATAAGAAAAAGACATGTTAACGGTTTACGGTTGGCTTGCACGGTCGGTGCCGGACTAAACTTCACGAGTATTTTTGTCTCTATTTTAACTAATTTAGGTTGGGCAAGTGCGCTTGCTGGGCAATTATTTACAGTTTTTACATTGACTGGAACAACCATATTTGTATTAGTTGCCGTATTTGTTAATGCAAAAAATTATAACTATTTTCTAACTTTACTTGTATTTTGGATGCTCGTTCTTCCATGGCTTAGGCGTGCTATTTTCGGAATAAATGATGGAGTGCTTGACTACTTTAATACTTACGGTGGTAGAATGTTAGACTATTCCTTTGTGTTTGTTTACTATGCCATGATACTCGGGGTGCTTTTATCAAGATTTTACCTGTCAGTATTTTTTATCATCTACTACTATTTGATCACGGCGCTTTCTGTTTCTAACATCATCTTCCATCCGAAGACATTTTTGAGTTATGACCCCGCATTAATAACATCGAACCTCTTTGCAATGAATGGCGGAATTTTTTCCCAAAATGCAGCAATTGTTACGTTAAGCGCCATAGCATTAATTGCAATTGCATGGAGTATGCAAAGAAACCTTAAAGATGCAATAGCCCACGAAAGGTCTAACAATCTTTTAGGAAGATATTTCTCGCCAGAGGTTAGAGATGAAATTGAGAAGAATAAGGATAAACATGACTTAGATCAGGAAAAAGAGCAACAAATTGCTGTTCTTTTTACCGATATATCCAATTTCACAAAACTCTCGGAAGGAATGAAACCCCAAGAGGTATTGGCTTTATTATCTGAGTACCAAACAAAAATGGTATCCGCAGTATTTGAACATGGGGGAACTGTTGATAAGTTTATTGGAGATAGTGTAATGGCTACCTTTGGAACTCCATTTTCGAGAGGCAATGATGCGCAAAATGCTCTAAATTGTGTAAGACAAATGCAAGTCTCGATGCGTGATTGGGAAAAAGAAAGAGAAAAAAATAAGCTACCAATAGTAAGGCATCGAGTGGGTGTTCATTTTGGAGGGTGTTTTGTTGGAAACGTGGGGAGTAGTGACAGGGTAGAATATACTGTTATCGGTGATACTGTAAATGTAGCGAGTAGAATATGTGATGCCTGCAAAGAGATAGATGCGGAAGTTTTATTTTCTGATAAAGTTATGAGTGAAATCAATGAAAACCTATCCTCTGAAGTGGTTTCCAAATTCTCGATAAGAGGAAGAAAAGAGAAAATAGACCTTCATAAAATTACTGTTTGAATAAGACATGCGATCCAAAATACTGAGATTAGCCCACATACTTAGCTGTGAACAGTTTAATAATGCACCCTCAAACAACAGTATTTATGGAGCAAGAGAGCTGTTGCGCTGTTTTAGGGAACCAGAGCAAGGAATGCCTTGTCCCCTTATCTGTATTGGCCGTGCATGTGAGAGTCTTTGAGTAGAGATAATATCAAATTTATATAATTTAGATGGTAGATTTGCTATTTAAAAAAA
>CACJWR010000065.1 GCA_902596985.1 uncultured Alphaproteobacteria bacterium | reverse complement strand
TAGAGGTCCAGTATGATAATTGGCTTATGAAATTTATAACTTTCTATAACAAGAAAGCTATGGAGTTTCTTCGTGAAAATGGCAAATTTCACAACGTGCTACTAGGGTCCAGGCTGATGATGTAGTTAGAATAACATTCATATGGACGTAAAGAGATTATGATGCATATGAAAAATGCCAAAAATTTCATAGTCAGTGGGGAAAAGCAGGAGGACAGTTTATTGCAAAAGCTTAAGGGTATAGGGGGTACGAAGCTTGGAGTGATTTAGACGTTACGTCTCCAGAATAATTGGAAGGCTTGCAAGCGATCTCATTGCATTATTTGGTTTCCAGGTGGCTACACCATTGGGCTTTATTATTTTTACAAGTTCTGTTAACGAGCTTACGAGAGCTGTTATCTCAGCTCTTGCCAAGGTTTGGCCTACACAATTGTGAACACCTACGCCAAGAGCCAAGTGGCCTATAGTTCTTCGGGTAACGTCATATTTAAAGGGGTTTCCCCATACTTCAGGGTCAGTATTTGCTGAGCCTAAAACACAAAGTATTTTCGTCCCCTCTTCTATAGTTACACCAGATACTTCGGTATCTATAGCAGATGTACGGCAAAAAGCCTTAACAGGGCTTGTTAATCGTAAAGATTCTTCTACTGCATTACCAACTAATGATTTATTGTCTTTTACTAATTGAAACTGTTCTGGATTATCCGTAAAACACCATAATAAATTTCCTATTGCACTCACTGTGGTATCAATGCCTGCAGATAATAACGATCTCACTAACATTCCCGCTAGCTGATCCTCTTCTGATTTTTCTGCAGTGCTCCGATAAATATCTTTTGCAAGGCCATCTACATCAATATTTTCTTCAAGGCATTGCTTATTTATTTTTTCAAGTACGGAAAGTCCTTTAGCCATTGCATCTTTACGAAACTCGTTATCAGGCCCAAGGGCATTGAAAACCATAGCCCCATAGCCTAACAACGTTTCCTTATCGATCTTTTTTAAGCCTACAGCTTCCGGGAATACCCTAGTTGGAAACATCTCAGCTAAATCAGAGATACCATCTATCTCTCTTTTTTGTAATAATTCACTTATCAATTTGTCAGCACTTTTTTTAAAAAAATCCTTAAGTTGAGATATTTTATTTGGCGACAGCGCTCGAGTTAGAAAACGCCTATTTTTTGTGTGCTCAGGTGGATCAACCTCTAATACCATAGATGGAGGTCTCCACGGCTTCTCCAGCTTGAAATCTTGAATGCCCACCCCTCTGGAGGAAACAAACCTTTTGTGGTCCGAGAAGACTTCCTTTGTTTCCTTATACCGCCCACACGCTAGCATTTTATATTTATTGAGGTAGACAAAAGGCCCTCTTTCACGCAGGGCGCTAAAAAATGGCTCTGGATTTAGTAATACTTCCTTTGAATAAGGATCAATATCCCATGCTGTAACATTTTGAGGAACCGCGATTGCTTTATGCCCTTGAAAAAGGTTCATACATAAATTATCAGCCTATACAATAACTAAATCAACTTCTTTTTATCTTATTATTCTTTAGGGCGCTTAAACACATATTCGGTCAAAGCTCTTCCTCCACCAACGCGACTAGCACTTACTAATTCCCAACCTTGGTCACCATATTTATTCAAAGAGGGTGCAAAATTTCCTTGTCGCAATTGATCGGCATATAATTCATCGTCTTTTGCCAGATCCTGTAAGCTTTTCAAGCTTCTTACGTTCTCGACCAATACTAAGTATTCCCATTTTATCATTTATTAGCTCCATCTAATCATATATTAGTAACGACCTAATTACCCCACTTTGTAGAGTGATGAAAACATCATTGATTATTGGTTTAAGCCTAGTGGAAGTTTTTCTGAACACTTTTTGACATTAGCATAGTGAGTACTACTCCCTGCATGATAAAAAATAGAGGTGAAATAATGTAAAAAGTAAAGATGTAAAAATAATCTTGCTTTATTTGCATTGGATTAAAGAGCTCGCTTATAAATCCTAGAAAAACAAAAAGTAGGACCAACGGTATATAGGTCAATCTACCTAAATTTTTTAGCTTTATAAGAAAAAATGCATTAAACATGTAAATAATGGAAAAAAAGAGAAATAATATATTTCCAACATCGGTAATATACTCTCTGCTTCCGCTTGTATTCATTACAGTAGAATTGTAAGCACCCCATAAAACTATCAGTAAGAAGAGGAGCGATTTCACTAAGACCGCTTTTATAAAATCATTTTTCATTGATGTGTTTTAAATGGACATTTGGCAATGCGCAGATCGCGAAAATTTCCAATCAGCAAATTTATTATAAAGAAAATTAAGTATAGATCGAATGCCCGGTATAGCACATATTAGTGCTAACAGGCGCCACCTTGGAAGTTTTCTCCAAATAGCTATAAAGGCATCAATTCCAACATAGATAGTTCCAGTTTGGTCAGAAACATGCAACCTCCTTAGCGCATCACTTTGAGACACATTGATCTTCTTCAAATGCTTTGGCTCATTTGCGATGTCGCACCAAATAAAGGTTGTGGGAGGGCTGATCTTCATATAGTGACCTATTTCCCTGCTGCAAAGACCACACTTTCCATCATAAAATACTGTAATCATTAAAATCTCCTGACGTTGAAATAGGGTAAGATTTATGAACGTCAATAGATCGTCTCTCATTTAATTTATGGAAAGCAAACTTAGCTATATCCCTACCACTAATCTTTTATTCAACTAGTAGAAAGTCTACCCCACCCAAATGAATATTATTGTTTATCAAAACCCCTCTACTGGCCGCTCTTTTTTCTATTTCCAACCTTTTTCCTGTATGAATTTGAAAGGCTGATATATGTTCAGATTGTGACTGAGTATTTATAACAAAGTTTATGCTTGATCCTGATAAATCGATCGAAGTTCCATCTGCTGCTCTTTTCCTACCTAGGGCTCTTTCCCAATTGCATAATAAATTTTCTGGATCTGGACTGCAGATGTTTACGCCAGAAAAGTGACTCACCAGCGATTTATTTATGTCTTTCTCCCATTCCCCTCCAGCCCAGAGCCAGGAAGATGCAGGCTTCATATTATCGATCGACAAAATAGCGCCTCCAACTTGTTTTGGATGCAGATGAAGCGATTGTCCGTGAATACCGTCAGTCTTACGATTTTCGTGCCAAACAATATCCAATTCTAAAGATTTTAGCCTTTTTCGTTCTTTATCTAGATCTAGTGAGTCAACAATAACCATGTAGCCTCCGTCACCGTCTCTTTTTTTGAGAAAGCGCTCCGCCGCTGTATTATCTTTTACAGGGGTCACTAGCTCTAAAAATGTATCTCCCAAAGGAATAAGAACATTTTTCAAGCCAAATATAATTAACTCTGGGTCACTGAACGTTCTTCTAAGTTCGAAAAGGTCACAAATGCTATCCGCTAGTGGATCTATTTCGCTTGTAGCAATGACCAATTGTCTTAATCGCATATTAAAATCCTAAAAAAAAATTATAACAAAATAGAGTACAAAATAAAAGTTCAGCTATAAAGTGATTTAACAGATACACTTAAGTTTGGTACGGTTTTTTAGATCAGAAAAAATAAACTTATATTATGAGAATGAAAAACATAAATCAGATTAGCTTTCTAGATTGGTGGATCCTTATCCCTTTAAGCATAGTTATGTATTTAATTTTTCACATATTTGCTTATTTCTTTTTAAATGTTCTCAATCACAAGCTTAACGCAAAAGCCAAAGTAGCAGTTCAGTTTATTGGCTATACGATCATTATTATTCTGATGTTACTTTCATTACTGTCGTTTTTCTAATTACCAAGTATATTCAATGCCAAGGGTACCTTCAGCATTTGTATACAAAATAGAATTTTTTTGGTATATTGATTATCCGAAGGTTCTCAAAACAAATCCTTTGTGATTATAAAAACGAGCAGCAACCTTTGTACTTTCCTCCCTAACTAGGCTGCAGGGGGACGCGGCCTTTTTTAGTAAAGAATGTATTTAGAAAACGCATCAAAAGGAAGAAATCTCAATTTGCATCTCTTTTATTTCTCTGAATCGAATGCGATTAGCAATCTTTGGTTTTTTTAAAAGATTTATTTCTCTAAATGAAGACATTAGGCTTTGAAACGCAACTTTTGCCTCTACACGAGCAAGATTAATACCCGCGCAGATATGAATACCTAGTCCAAAAGATAGATGTCTGTTTGGCGATCTCGATATATCGAAGGTTTCCGGTTTAAAAAATTGCAAAGGGTCTCGGTTTGCTCCAGCAATAATCATGTGAACTGATGTTCCCTGCGGAACTACTACATCTCCTATTTTTGTTTTTTCCAAACATCGCCGATTATTAATTTGAATAGGTGGTTGGAACCGCAGAATTTCATCAACGGCTGTATAAATTCTTTCGGGTTCTTTTTGCAACAATTTATATTCATCCTTATGGTTGATGAGCTCATTCAGGCCATGGGATAGCATATTCGTTGAAGTTTCATGTCCTGCATTCAGCATAAAAATGCATTGATGAAGCAACTCCGTCTCAGACAATTCTAGACCTTCAGCTTCAATCAAAAGTGAAAGAATTTCGTTAGGTTTGTTAATATCTTTGTGAGTTTTTCGAAATTTTATTTGATCCTTTAGATATTGCTTGAAGTTTATAACAGCAGATGAACCCTCATTGAATTGTTTTTGTGTAAGTTTTGGTTCCAAAGCTCCAAGTATCTTGTGCGCCCAATCTCTAATCAAATGCCGATCCTCAATTGGCACCCCCAAAACGCTACAAACAACATCTACCGGCAGTCGAAA
>CACJWR010000064.1 GCA_902596985.1 uncultured Alphaproteobacteria bacterium | reverse complement strand
AAAAACATTTATGTTTTGGCCTGTTTGTGAGTAGACAAAAACCAGCAATGAGAATAAAGAACAGATTAAACTTGCACCCAAAACAACTTTCTTTTTTGCTACAAATGCCCCAGCAAAACTGAATGTAACTCCAGTTGCTGCGACACCTAGCAACCTGAGCATTATTAAAAGTGCTGCTATTGAAGCGTTCCCGGTGAGTTTCCATGCAATTACTGAAAATAAGAATACTTCGAACCATCGGGCAACGCTTGTAAGGAAACCTGCTAGAAATAAAATTGTAAAGGCCTTAGTTCGCCAAATCTCAAATAGAACACCAATATTCATTGAACAAAAAGTAGATTAGCCTTTAAAAAGCAAATCTTCGCTCTCTGTGTTTGAGTCTAAGTTTAGTTCATAGTGTACTGGACTGGTAGAGCTTATAACTTTTCCACGCCTAACAACAAATAGCCGTGCTGGCTTAAGTCTTATGGCTTCTATAGGGTCTTTACATTGCAAAACTACCAAATCTCCATTTGATCCCTTATTTATACCATAATTATCTAAATGAAGTACGGAGGCTGCATTGGCCGTCACTGCATTGAAGCATGATTTCATCTCATCAATGCCAGTCATATGACAGCAGTGTAAAGCCATATGTGCAACCTCGAGCATATCATGGGAGCCTAGTGGATACCATGGATCCATAACGCAATCATGTCCAAATGCAACCTTGAGGCCTGCATTGAGTTGCTCTGGTATTCTAGTTAAGCCTCTTCTCTTAGGGTAATTATCTTGCCTTCCTTGTATCGTTATATTAATTAAGGGATTAGCGATAATGTTTAGATCAGCCTCAACTAGCAAAGAGATAAGTTTTGTGAAATAATAATTATCTATTGAATGCATAGAGGTCAGGTGAGAACCCGCTACACGTCCATTTAGACCAAGTCTAGTAGTTTCCAATGCAAGTTTCTCAACATGCCTTGACATTGGGTCATCTGTTTCATCACAATGCAGATCTGTAAGAAGTCCACGCTTTTCGGCAATCTCACACAGTATACGAATGGAATCATGACCCTCCTCCATGGTTCTTTCAAAGTGAGGGATTCCACCAACGACATCAACTCCCAAATCGAGTGCTGCATTCAAATTGTCCAAACAATTTGCTCTGAGTAATCCGTCTTGTGGAAATGCAACCAATTGTATATCAATAAAATCTTTCATTGTTTCTCTGACATCCAGGAGTGCTTCAACGCCCACAAGATTTTGTCCAGAGACATCGACATGGCTTCGAATTGCCAAGGTTCCTCTAGCTATCGCCCACTTGCAGAACTTTAAGGCTCTCTCCTTTATAGCATCAGCAGTGAGATTTGGTTTTAATTCTCCCCACAATTTGATGCCTTCAAGTAAAGTGCCACTTTTATTCACGCGGGGAAGGCCATAGCTTAGTGTTGCATCCATATGAAAGTGACTGTCAACAAATGGGGGAGTGACAAAGTGAAAATCGGCGTCTATTGTCGGCAAATGATCCGATGTAATTTTTGAAGCTATGTCTTTAATAACCCCTTCCTTAATTAAAATGTCTTGAGGGTTTTTGTTTTTTGATAATAAGCAGTTTTTTACTAATAAATCAGTCATGTAATTCCTCCCTGTTTTAATGTCTTTCACCACGTCGGAATGGTATCAAGAGTGCCTTTGGATACCTTGTTCTTTTGGCTGCAATTACCATTGCAACAATACTCAACAAAAAAGGAAGCATTAGAAAAAATTGATAAGGAATAACAGCTCCGGCCAGTTGTTGAGCTCTAACTTGATAAGCATCCAGTCCAGCAAAAAGAAGTGCTCCTAAAAGAGCTCGTTCAGGCTTCCAAGATGCAAATATCACTAAAGCAATAGCAATCCATCCTCTTCCATTTATCATTCCAAAATAAAAAGCATCAAATGCAGATAATGTTAAGTAAGCTCCACCAACTGCCATTAAAGCACTGCCGAGTACAACTGCAATCGTTCTAACTAAAAACACATCAATTCCCTGAGCTTCAAGTGCCATAGGATTTTCCCCCGCCATTTTTATTGAAAGGCCTAGTGGTGTGGAGTTCATTAACCAAAACGCGAATATTACTACTAAAATTGCTAAATAAGTAAATGGCGTATGCTGAAAAAATGCTGGACCTAAAAATGGTAGTTCTGACAAAAAAGGAATATCAATGGGTTGGAATGGTTTGATTTTTGGGGGCGTGGTAGACGCAGGCAAAATGAGCTTGAAGCAAAAAAATCCTAGTGAGGATGCTAACATTGTTATTCCAATCCCTGTAACATGCTGGGAAGCACCCAAATAGACAGTAAATATAGCATGGAGAAGGCCGAAAAGACCTCCAATAATAAGTGCAGCCAATATTCCAGTATATAGGTCTGCTCCAAGAAACACTGTCATCCATCCAACCATTGCTCCTATTGACATAATTCCCTCTATGCCCAGATTCAAAACTCCCGCACGTTCACATAATACCTCTCCTATTGTGGCTAATATTAGAGGGCAGGCTATTCTTATGGTTGCTGCCCAAAAGCCGGCTGTAAAAATAATCTCAATAAATTCAATCATTCTTTTTTACCCCGAAAAACAATATTTTGTAGTGAACGAATACAAGACTTAATAATATGCACAGCACAGTTAATGCGACTATCACATCTGCCAAATAAGTAGGTACGTTCATCGCTCTACTCATTGCATCCGCTCCGACATAGATTGATGCTAAAAACACTCCTGAAAATATGACCCCGATAGGATTGAGATTTGCGAGCATTGCTACAGCTATTCCTGCGTACCCAAAGCCAGGGGAAAGGTCTAAAGTAAGATAACCTTTCAACCCTGCGGTTTCAGTTACTCCTGCCATTCCAGCCATCCCACCGCTCAGAAGTGCTACAATGAATACTGTTTTAAAAATTGGCACCCCAGCATGCGAAGCAGCTGCAGCATTTAAACCAACTGACTTTATTCGATACCCGATCACAGTTTTGCTCAAAATAAACCAAACAGAAAAAGCAAAAAAGATAGAAATAATGAAACCAAGGTGGAGTCTGGTTTTGGAAAGAATTTGGGGTAACACACCCTCATCAATAACTGATTTTCCTTGAGGCCAACCCAATGACATGGGGTCTTTCCAGGGACCTTCTAATAAATAGCTTACAAGTAAAACCACAACAAAGTTTAAAAGTAGAGTCGTTACGACCTCGTCAACTTTATAATAAAGTTTCAAAAGAACCAAAGGTAAAAGGAGTAACCCACCAGCAAGTGCTCCCATAATAAACAAGAAGGGGATCATCAGTATACTTGGTAAAATAACTAATCCAGTACCAAACAATGTTGTTGCCAATGCCCCAAAATATAATTGGCCTTCCGCTCCTATATTCCAAAATTTTGCTCTAAACGCTATTGAAGCAGCAAGACCTGTTAAAATTATTGGAGTTGCTCGAGCAAGCGTTTCTGCAAATGAGTTTTTAGATCCAAATGCCCCAATAATTAATTGATAGTAAGATTCAAATGGGTTTGCTCCTGCGAGAACAACCAGAATACCAGCTAATATTATTGCGACTAATATGGCTATAAAGGGAGATAATATAATTAGCCAATAGGGGCTTTTAGCTCTTTCTTCAAGTCTAAATTTTATCATAGGAAACCGTCACCTGCCATTCGAAGTCCAATTGAAAGTTTATCTGTAGAACTAGTTTCTATCGGATCAGACAACATACCTTTATACATTACCGAAATGTCATCAGAAATAGTCAGTAATTCATCTAAGTCCTCTGATATTAAAATGATTGCTGAACCATTCTGTTGGGCTTTAAGAAGTAAATTCTGGATAGAAGCTATCGCGCCTTCATCAAGTCCACGGGTCGGTTGACAAGCGATTATTATTTTAGGTTTTCTCATGAGCCAACGCCCTAAAAGAAGCTTTTGTACATTTCCACCAGATAGTAATCTGCTTCGTTGTCTTATCGACTGCATTCGTACGTCGTAGGTTTCACAGAGATTTTCACTTCTATCAAACGATGTTTTTTTATTTATAATTCCAAGGCTATTCCTCAAGTATGGATCATCCATTTCGGTCATTATGGCATTTTCCCATATTTCCATATCTCCAACTATTCCATCACTATTGCGATCTTCAGGTATGTAGGCAACTCCCAAATCCATAAATGATTTTGGCGATGTAAGCACACTTTTAGCCTCATTAAAGACTATTTTTCCATGAGTTGGTTTGAAATGCCCTGAAAGGATTTTTGCTAATGTGGTTTGACCATTTCCGGCAACACCCGCAATTCCAAGTATTTGACCACCATATAAATCCAAATTGACTTTGCTTAAATTTGGGGCATCTGTTTTATCGTATGAAACATCTACTAGACTTAAGACCTTTGATTTCCTTGGTATTTTTTTTTTCTGAGGATAGTCTATTTTTTTTCCAACTATC
Organism: uncultured Alphaproteobacteria bacterium; assembly: GCA_902596985.1. Taxonomy (GTDB): domain Bacteria; phylum Pseudomonadota; class Alphaproteobacteria; order Rhodobacterales; family Rhodobacteraceae; genus CACIJG01. Next base: position 429 of record CACJWR010000064.1, on the reverse strand, counting down.
ATTTCAGCAATTTTTTTTCTATCCGCAGAATTGGTATCGATTTCACCAACAGAGGAGCCATTTCTCAATACAACTATCCTATCGCTGACCGCAAGTATTTCATTGAGTTTATGTGAAATTAAAATTACCGATAAACCGGTTTCAATCATATTACGAATGGTTGAGAATAAAGCATCTGTTTCTTGAGGGGTTAGGGCCGCAGTGGGTTCATCTAAAATAAGTAGTTTGCAGTCCAAAAATAGAGTTTTTAAAATCTCTATTCTCTGTTTTTCACTTACGGATAGGTTCGCTACCAGTTCATCAGGATTAATTGGTAACCCGAATTTCTTCGATAACTCTAAGATCTTTACTCTAGCTTGCCTTTTTGGTAAAGACAGAGAGAAGATCGATTGTCTACCTATAATAATATTTTCTAAAACGGTCAAATTT
>CACJWR010000063.1 GCA_902596985.1 uncultured Alphaproteobacteria bacterium | reverse complement strand
ACGCCATCAGCAATCAAAAACGACGCAGATCTTAAATGATCCGATATTACCCTGTGATGAATATTTTTATTCCCATACGGATCTGTATTAGAAAAATCAGCAGATTTCTCAATAAGCTTTTTAAACAGGTCAGTATCGTAGTTATCATGCTTTCCTTGTAGGACTGCTGCAATTCTTTCCAAACCCATTCCAGTATCAATAGATGGTTTTGGCAAATCAATCCTTATTCCATCGGGCATTTGCTCATATTGCATAAAAACGAGATTCCAGATTTCTACAAAACGATCACCATCTTCATCAGGAGATCCAGGAGGACCGCCTGAAACAGATGGGCCATGATCATAAAAAATTTCTGAACAAGGACCGCAGGGCCCTACAGGACCCATACTCCAAAAATTATCACTCGTCGAGATTTTAATGATTTTATCATCTGAAAGGTTGGCACATTTTTTCCAAAGATTTATTGCCTCGAGATCTTCATGAAAAACTGTCACCAGTAATTTTTCTTTAGGTAACTTAAATTCTTTTGTTAATAGCTGCCATGCCAAACTTATTGCTTCTTCCTTGAAATAATCCCCGAAAGAAAAGTTACCAAGCATTTCGAAAAAAGTATGATGCCTCGCTGTATAACCAACGTTATCTAAATCATTATGCTTTCCACCTGCACGCACACATTTTTGAGATGTAACTGCTGTCTTAACTTTAGATTTTTCGATACCGGTAAAATAATTCTTAAATTGTACCATTCCCGAATTTGTAAACATCAGAGTTGGATCGTTATCTGGTACGAGTGATGAACTTTTAATTACTTTGTGATCATTCGACTTAAAAAAATTAACAAATGTTTCCCTTATATCATTTAAAAGCATCAGTAATCCAAAGTAGTTTTTTTACTGATCCTAACATACAGCTTTTTAAAACTTTTTAAACTCTATAATAACAAAATTTACTCGGCTTGATCTTGTGCCTCGTCTACTATTTCGTCATCATTAATACTGTAAGATCTTCTTATCTTTTCTTCTATTTCGTTACAGATATTTTCGTTTTCCTTTAGATACATTTTCGCATTTTCTCGACCTTGTCCTATACGTTCATCTCCGTAAGAAAACCAAGCGCCCGATTTTTCAATTATTCCCTCTTTTACGCCAAGATCTATAATTTCACCTGTCTTTGAAATGCCTTCTCCATACATAATATCAAATTCAACTTGTTTAAAAGGTGGTGCAACTTTATTTTTAACAACCTTTACTCTTGTAGAATTTCCTACGATTTCATCTCTATCTTTTAATGCACCAATTCTACGAATATCCAACCTTACTGAGGAATAGAATTTTAGTGCATTTCCACCTGTTGTTGTTTCTGGGCTCCCAAACATTACCCCTATTTTCATTCTGATCTGGTTTATAAAAATTACCATGCAGTTAGATCTACTAATTGATCCAGTAAGCTTACGCATTGCCTGGCTCATCAATCTAGCTTGAGCACCCACTTGGGCATCCCCCATATCCCCTTCCAGTTCCGATCTGGGCGTCAATGCCGCAACACTATCGACTACAACAACAGACACTGCACCAGATCTAACAAGTGTCTCAGTTATTTCTAAAGCTTGTTCACCTGCATCGGGCTGAGAGATAAGCAAGTCATCTAAATTAACTCCGAGTTTTTTAGCGTAACTTGGGTCAAGAGCGTGCTCTGCATCTACAAATGCACAAATACCACCATTTTTTTGTTCCTGAGCGATCACATGGAGAGCTAAGGTTGTCTTTCCTGAACTTTCTGGCCCATAAACCTCAATAATTCTTCCTTTAGGAAGTCCGCCAATGCCTAAAGCTACGTCTAACCCGATAGAGCCAGTAGATACCGCCTCTATATCCATAACTGGATTGTCTTGCCCAAGTTTCATGATTGATCCCTTGCCGAAACTTCTTTCAATTTGAGCTAATGCGGTGTCCAAGGCTTTATCTTTATCCATATTTTTTCTTTCTGAGATATTTATTAAATTTTCCATGTACAGAATCCCTTGTTTTATCATATATAGTCTGGAACAGCTACTTTATTTGTCAAAGTGTTCCCATTTTGTTCTCAATAAGGTATCATAAACAAATTTAATATCAACTTTAATTTTTCTTTTGCAATACAGCACAAAAAAAACCATCTCCACTGTCATCAATTGTAATGTTTTGTTTGTTTAAAAGCCTAAAGTGTTTATTATCCATTAGAAAATTTTCTATAAGTTCCTCATTTTCAATTTTTAAAAGAGAACAAGTTATATAAAAGATATAGCCATTTTTTTTTAAGAGATCTTTAATCTCATCTAAAATTACGGTTTGCCTAGTTAAAATTTCATTAAAAGTCTCGGGGGTAATTCTCCATTTTTGCTGAGGATTTCTTCTCCACGCCCCAGAGCCACTGCAGGGCACGTCAGCTACAATGTAATCAAAGCTACAGCGGTAATCTTGCAACTTTTCGACTTCAAGCCTTTCAAATTTTACCCCTGCTCTCTCAGCCCTTATATCAGCCTCTTTTAACTTTTTTTCATCTATATCATGGATATAAAACTTTCCATTACCTTTTAACGAGCATGCAATGCTTAGTATTTTCCCACCCGCGCCTGCACAATAATCTAAAACCTTTGTATGCTCATCCAATGGTAAATCTTCGATTACTTTCTGCGAGTGAAGGTCTTGCACCTCGAAACATCCATCTTTAAAAGCTTGTATTTGCGTAAGACGACGAGGATTGCCAATAATATCTATTCCATATCTTACTATTTTAGACTTTTTTCCTTCTATCCCTTCTGAGGATAGACACTCTAAAATTGACAAAATGTCAGACTTAAGAGGATTAACACGTATCGAAATTGGAGCTCGCTTTTCCAATAATCGCATAGCAGTTTTAAACTTTCGTCCAAGAGATCTTTTAAATTCAGCTATCAAAAAATCAGGAATATTATCAACAACCCCAAAACATTCGTTAATATTTTCTTTTGATATTTTTGAAAACTCTTTTTCAAAAATAGAGAGTTTCTCAGGACCATATTTTTGCCCAGTAAAGATATCATTTAAATTTAACGCATAGAAAACTGAATGAAGAAAAACAAGAGCTCTACCATTTATCGGTTGCTTTTCTTTTTCTAAAACAGATGTAAATGTTTTTTTCACCCTCAAAATATCAAAAACTATATTTCGTATAGACTCTCGATCACTAGATCCTGCATATCGATTATTTTTTGTCCAGTTAAAGAGGATTGAGTTTAGATTTTTACCATCTAAAAAGTCATCTAAGATAGAAATAGCAGCATTAGCTTGAGAATCCTTTCTCATTTCAGCTTGAAAAGTAGTTTGGGGCTTGTCTCGTTATGCTCACGTCATGAACATGACTTTCTCGAAGCCCAGCATTTGTTATCTTAACAAATGAACAATTTTTTCTCATAGAGTCGATTGTGTGATTTCCAGTATAACCCATTGCAGCTTTAAGACCTCCAAGAAGCTGATGTAGAACCTTTCCCACTGGCCCCTTATAAGGTACATGACCCTCTATTCCTTCCGGAATGAGTTTGTCGGCTTCAACCTCCTTTTGAAAGTATCGATCGGCTGATCCTCTTGCCATAGCTCCGACGGAACCCATGCCACGATAGTTTTTAACGCTTCTTCCTTGGTAGTATAATACTTCTCCAGGTGCTTCATCAGTTCCAGCTAATAGTGACCCCACCATTACACATGAAGCACCAGCAGCTATAGCCTTAGCAAAATCACCTGAATACTTAATTCCACCATCAGCTATTATAACCTTGCCATGCTTCTCAGCTTCTTCGGCACACTCTAAGAGAGCAGTAAATTGGGGAACTCCTACACCCGCTACTATTCTAGTTGTACAGATTGAACCAGGACCAATGCCAACCTTTACTGCGTTAGCCCCTGCTTTAATAAGTGCTCTTGTTGCTTCCTTAGTTGCAACATTTCCTGCTACAATATCAATATCTGGACATCTGTTTTTAAGCTCCTCTACTGATTTCAGTACATGAGAAGAATGTCCATGAGCAGTATCAATTACAATCAAGTCTGCCCCAGCCTCAACTAAAGCTATTGACCGCTGAAGTCCCTTCTGACCAACTGTGGAAGCCGCTCCAACCCTTAGCCTACCTAGTGAGTCCTTTGTTGCAAGAGGATTTAAGACAGAATTCTCAAGATCTTTAACAGTCATCAAGCCAACCAATTCATTATTTTTATTTATGATTAAAAGTTTTTCTATTCTCCGTTCAGACAAAATTGATCGTGCTTTTTCATTACTCACAGGCTCATTGACGATTGCCAAATTAGTGTCAGTCATCATTTCACTTACCGGGGTTTCTAAATTTTCCACAAACCTCATATCCCTATTCGTTAGAATACCTTTTAAGATGTTCTTTTCATTCACTACCGGAAAACCAGTAATGTTCAATTTTTTTTGTAGCTCCTTAGCATCACTTAACTTCTGATTTTCTCTTAACGTTATGGGGTTATAGACAATAGCACTTTCAAATCTCTTAACGTCATTAACGCAAGCAACCTGTTCTTTTATCTTTAAATTCCTATGAATAACTCCTATTCCCCCATATTGAGCCATAGCTATTGCCATTCTTGATTCAGTTACAGTATCCATAGCTGATGACATAATTGGGCTATTAAGAGAGATGCTACTTGTTATTAGGGTCTGAGTATCTGTCTCATTTGGCAAAATATTTGACTTATTAGGTACTAACAATATGTCATCGAACGTCAAAGCCTCCTTTATTTGCATTTCATTTATCCTTATTATTTATATCCAGTAGCGACTAAGTATCTTTCTGATGAGTCAGATCTACTGGCTTTGGGCTTAAAATTAATTACTTTTTCAAATTTTTTGTTAACCAGTCTTTGAATCTCTGGGCCTGGACCAGCATCTAATACCTTCGCTACAAAACACCCATCTTGTTTCAAATATTTTATAGCAAAGTCTGACGCCGCCTCAACAAGTGCCATAATCTGAAGGTTGTCGGTTTTTTTATGACCTGTAGAATTTGGAGCCATATCAGAGAGGATAACATTAAATTTTGTATCTAAGGAATT
>CACJWR010000062.1 GCA_902596985.1 uncultured Alphaproteobacteria bacterium | reverse complement strand
TTTTTCAGATAAGAATGAATTGAGAGGAAGATATGTAGATACGTCAAAACAGAATTTCTTATCCACAATGGACATTTCTGTATACTCTTTCACTGCCGTTACCCAGGAGGCAGAAAAAATAATGCCACAAGGAGGCTCAATAATAACATTGACATACTATGGCTCTGAGAAGGTGTTACCTCATTATAACGTTATGGGGGTTGCAAAAGCAGCATTAGAGGCATCCGTACGATACATGGCGATGGATTTAGGTAAAAAAAATATCAGAGTAAACGCGATAAGTGCAGGAACAGTAAAGACATTAGCTGCCTCTGGAATTGGGGACTTTAGATATATTATGAAATGGAATGAATTAAATTCTCCTTTGAGACGAAATGTTACTCAGGATGAAGTGGGGAAAGCTTCGCTATTTCTTTTATCGGACCTATCTTCTGGAATTACTGGCGAAAATTTGCATGTCGATGCCGGATATAATATCGTTGGCATGAAGGCAGAAGATGCCCCTGATATAGATGTAGTTACCGGCAGAAAAGAGTAAAAAATATGGAAACGTTACCTCACGAAAAAGGATTTCATATATCTTGGGAGCAAATACATAGAGACTCCAGGGCGCTTGCGTGGCGCTTGGAGAAAATATCTCCTCAAAAGGGTAGTTGGAAGGCTGTAGTAGCTGTTACAAGGGGCGGTATGGTTCCCGCAATGGTTGTAGCGAGAGAGCTAGACTTAAGAGTTGTGGAAACAATTAGCGTTAAATCTTATGACCATCAAGTGCAGTCTGAAGCACAAATTCTCAAGAGCCCTGCAGAAGCTTATATAGGGAACGGAGACGGAATACTGATTGTTGATGACTTGGTCGATACGGGAAAAACCTTTCATACCATAAGAAGCTTATATCCAAAAGCACACTACGCAGCGGTTTACGCTAAACCATTGGGCAAAGATTCGCTAGACACTTTTATAACAGAAGTCAGTCAAGATACTTGGATATTTTTCCCTTGGGATATGGCCTTACAGTATGTTGCCCCTTACAAAGGTGAAGGGTAGAAATCAGGATTAAGTTTTTCATGGATAAATCAAAAAATGACAAAGTCTACAATCGTAATATTGGAATTCAAAGACTAGAGTCATTAGTTGAGAGACTGAGAGATCCTATATCTGGGTGCCCTTGGGATATTGAGCAAGATAACAAAAGCATAGCACATTATTGTATCGAAGAAGCACATGAACTTCAGCACGCCATTTCGTTGAACAAAAAGGACGCAATAAAAAGTGAGCTCGGAGATCTTTTATTTCAGATAGCGTTTCATTGCCATATAGCTGAGAAAGATTATGGCTTTACCTTTGATGATGTAGTCCAAGATATTTGTGATAAAATGATTTTCAGGCATCCTCATGTATTCAACAAAGAAAAACGAGACGGAAGCAGTATTTCCACAAAAGAAGTGAAAGATAGTTGGGAAAAAATTAAATCCCTGGAAAAAAATAATACAAAAGATCCTGAGAAGTTTTTTGAAGACGTGCCCCTATCACTTCCAGCACTGGCTCATGCCGCTAAAGTTCAAAAAAAAGCATCACAACTAAATTTTGATTGGACCGAATCCTCGGAAGTTCTCAGCAAAATAAATGAAGAAGTGAAAGAACTTTGGCATGCTTGTGAAACTAATAAGAAAATTTACATAGAGGAAGAGTTTGGAGATGTCCTGTTTTCTATTGTTAATCTGGGACGAAAACTTGATGTAGACCCAGAGAAAAGCTTAGGTGTTTCAATCAAAAAATTCAAAAAAAGAATAAGTGAGTCAATTAAATTAATCAAAGCTGAGAAAGTATCTGATAAAGATCTGACAGATAAAAAATTACATGACATATGGGAGCAAGCTAAAGACTTGCTCAAAAAAGATGATAATTGAAACAATATCTTCAAGATGTAAAAAAGTTGGCATTAGATTGACTGGGCAGAGGCGATTAATCATTAAGGTGCTAGAAAACTCTGACGATCATCCGGATGTTGAAACTTTATTCGAAAGAGCGAACAAAATCGACAGTAAAGTCTCAATAGCAACGGTGTATAGAACGGTTAAAACTTTAAAGAATGCTGGTATTCTTGAAAAATTAGAATTTAACGACGGTAGGTCAAGATTCGAAGATGCAGTGAGAAAACATCATGATCATTTAATCGATCTAGATACTGGTAAAGTCATAGAGTTCATTGATGAAGAAATTGAGCATATACAAAAGAAAATAGCTAAGAAGCTAGGCTATAAGTTAATCGGACACAAACTAGAACTATATGGAAAAAAAATTGACAAGAACCATTGATCGAATAATAGCACGTGAGATAATTGATAGCAGAGGGCACCCTACCATTGAAGTTGATGTATCTCTATTAGACGGTTCTTTTGGTAGAGCTTCAGTTCCATCTGGAGCCTCTACCGGCAGCCACGAAGCCTCGGAGTTGCGAGATTATAATTCAACAAGGTATTTAGGGAAGGGGGTAAGAACAGCTATTACCAATATAAATGAAAAAATAAATCCGTACTTAAAAGGCCATGATCCATTAGACCAAAAGAAAATCGACGATATGCTAATTCAATTGGACGGCACACCAAATAAGTCCAATTTAGGTGGTAATGCCATTTTGGGAGTTTCTCTAGCAACAGCTAGAGCAGCATCTAGTTCAAAAAATGAGTCGCTCTTTAAGTACCTAGGATCCGTTAAGGAGTATAAACTCCCAGTACCTTTAATGAATATAATTAACGGGGGCAGTCACGCGGATAACACCATCGATTTTCAAGAGTTTATGATTATGCCAATCGGGGCAAAAACTTTCAGTAAGGCAATACAAATGTCATGTGAAGTTTTTCAAACACTCAAAAATAATCTAAAGACAGATGGATTTAGCACAAATATAGGCGATGAGGGAGGTTTTGCTCCAGCTTTGGAAAGTGCTGAGAGAGCTCTAGATGCAGTTGTGAATGCAATCAAATCTTGTGGGTACATTTTAGAGAAAGATTTTTATTTAGCTCTTGATTGTGCATCAACAGAATATTACGAAAATCACAGATATAACTTGGTGGGTGAAAATAAATCTTTATCAGCGGACGAAAATGCTGCAAACCTAGAGAGACTATGCAAAATGTATCCTATTTTCTCTATTGAAGATGGAATGGCTGAGGATGATTGGGAAGGGTGGGAACTGCTCACTGAAGCCCTAAGTCCAAAAGTACAATTGGTGGGAGATGACTTATTTGTTACCAACAAAATCCGACTCAGAGAGGGGATAGAAAGACGTGCAGGGAATGCAATCCTGATTAAACCAAATCAAATAGGCACATTAAGTGAAACTGTAGAGACAATTTCGCTAGCTCAGGAAAATAATTATTCCTGTATAATGTCTCACAGGTCTGGAGAAACAGAGGATACGTTTATAGCTGATCTAGCAGTGGCTACCGGGTGCACTCAAATAAAGACTGGATCATTATCGAGAAGTGACAGGTTAGCAAAATATAATCAGCTTTTACGTATAGAGGAAGAAATTGGGCAAAATGCTCAGTATATTGGTTCTGATATCCTAAAATGAGTTTTCTGGGCTTACTAAACCATTCTTAACCGCTTTGTAACACGCGTAACTTAAATGCTTTCGGTCACTGCATGTGTTGAATTCAATTGGCTTATGGAATACTAAGCAGACCCTGCCGTGGCGTACTTTCTTGATGATTTTTTTTATGTTTTCAAAGATTGTATCCTCTTCTCTCCAAAAACTATAAAAACCGGGGTCATTTTGTATTGGTGACTTGTAAATAATTGTTAAAGGCTGAACGGAAGCTAAAATCTTTTCTTTAAATGTTTCACCATAACAAACTTCAAATAAAGATGATTTAAATTGCTTAATGATTGATCCGTCAGTACTTGTGCCCTCTGGAAAGAAGAATATGCTTTGGCCTTTTTTTAAACATTCTTCTACAGCCCGCTTATGCGAAAGTGCACTTAAAGATTTTCTTTCTATAAATATTGTTTGCCCCAAAGCGGCAAGGACTCCCAAGCCTGGCCAAGATCTAACCTCTTTTTTTGCAATGAAAACCACATCGAGAATGCTATTTATAGCCAAAATATCAATCCAGGAAATGTGGTTAGAGACAAAAACTTGAGCCTCGCTCTTTAGCCCTACTAAATCCCATTCTATGCCAATTGTCTTCATCACAGCTCTAGACCAAAACTTTTTGATAAGCAAAACAACAATCCTTTGTCCGAATAAATAATCTAGCGCTAACCCAAGCAGATACACAGGCATAAGCGTTATTGTCAAAGCTAAAACAATCGAAACTCTCAATATAGCAATTGAACTCATTTAACTTTCCAATTGCTTATAATTTAATAGCTTTCATATCTGAGTTGAACCGTCTCATGTTTTGTTGGTACCATTGTGCAGACTTCGTGATCCCCTCAATCTCTTTTTCTGTTAGTTGCCTTACAACCTTTGCTGGGGCTCCCATGATGAGAGAGTTTTCTGGGAACGTTTTACCCTCAGTTACCAGGGAGCAGGCACCTACTAAACAATTTTTTGCTATTCGAGCACCATTTAATATTGTCGACCCCATACCAATAAGAGTGTTATCTTCAATAATGCATCCATGAAGCATTGCTTTATGGCCTATTGTGCAGTTTTTCCCTATTTCAATCGGGAATCCTAAGTCTGTATGGAGAATTGTGTTTTCTTGTATATTGGTGCCATCCATTATTGTCACTGTCTCGTTATCGCCTCTTATAGTTGTTCCAAACCAAACAGATGTTCCTTCTTTCATTATTACATTACCTATAACAAATGCACTAGGAGCAATCCAAAAATCATTATTTTCTGGCAGCGTAGGTTTCATATTTCCGAGCTCATAAATAGTTGTCATGACTTCAATTCCTTAAATTCGTAGGTAAGTGTTTCAATAAACTCCTCCAATTGGCTATTTCTAACGCGTCGCAACTTTTCAGATGTAATTATTGATTTTACCTCATGAAGGGTTTGCTCAAAATTATTGTTTACAATAACATAATCATATTCTTTCCAGTGCATTATTTCACCAATAGATTTTGTCATTCTATCTTTAACAGTTTCTGAAGAGTCTTGAGCACGCTTCATCAGCCTCTCCTGTAGCGCTTTGATTGATGGGGGTAAAATAAATATTGAAATAACAAATT
>CACJWR010000061.1 GCA_902596985.1 uncultured Alphaproteobacteria bacterium | reverse complement strand
GGATAAAAACGATACTCTCTTTTACCAAAATAAATTCCTGGTTGACCGAGATCAAAAAGCGCTTTTTCTTGCCTCGGTGAAACTATACTTTTCAACCAAAAAAACTTTCGACCGTCATTTAATTTATTCAATAATTCAGCTTCATTCAAATCAGGAAATATACCTTTTAATCGTTTAGCAATAAGTGACTTTTTCTGAATTTCATCTGGCCGGATGTAGGCAGAAGCTCCCTCAAGGTTGGTTGCTAAAATATTTCCATTCCTATCCGAAATATTTAATCTGGAATATATTTCCTCCCTCTCAGTATAACTGATATTTTTTTTATTTTCCTTCGATGCCAGAAGTGCTATCTTCCCGCCGATCAAAGAAAATCCTATTAATACCATCAGACTAAATAGGATTAGCCTTGATCGAGTTCTGGGATGCTCTGTGAAAAGTTTTACGTTATTACTACTCTTCATGCGTAATTCCAGTAAGCCGTTTATCTACTGATGCCGTTGATTCATTTTCACTGAATTGGTCCCAATATACGTCAGAAAACGAAATGAAATCATCTGGGTTGATTGGAGTTAATCTTAACTCAGAGAAATAGTACTCAACCAGTTTTCTTAAACGATCGGGACGATTTAAATGAGCCCATTCTGCATTCAAGATTTTGAACTGTTTATTTGCCGAGAGGATAGATTTTTCAAGCCCTTTTACTCTTTGATCAGCAGCTCGACTGTCATAGTTTATTTTGTACGCCCACAAACCCAGGGCAAAAGTACTTCCTATGAGAATTCCAAGTAGAAGAAGCCTCAACATTTCATATACCCAACTCGATCTGTGGAAATTCCATTGTTGCAAAAAATCTTGATGGGCTATCTGAAACTTTTTTATAAACTCTAAGTTTTGCAGATCTTGCTCTTTTATTTCTATCGAGTTCTTCAATAGTAGCGACCACTGGCTTTTTATTTATAGCTACAAGGGATGGAAAAGTTTTAGAAGTTGGTGGACTATACCTGTTTGTTGAGAAAGCTTTTCCTGACATTATTTTGCCAAAATCTTTTACGATCTTATCCTCAATGCTGTGAAAAGTCACTACAGCTATAATTCCTCCCTTTCTTACTATTTTTTCGGCGAAGACCAAAGCTTTTGATAAATTCTTTAATTCATTGTTCACAGCAATTCTAATTGCTTGGAAAGTTCTTGTGGCAGGATCCTTTTTTAAGTTTCTTGGGACTATGGCTCTTATAATCTCTGCTAATTCCAGTGTAGTATTTATTTTCCTTTTATTTCTTTCTTTAACAATTTTATTTGCAATTTTTCTTGCTTTTCTTTCTTGTCCATAAAAGAAAATCAAATCAGCTAAAGTAGCCTCTGAACAAAGATTTATTATGTCGGAGGCAGTTGGGCCAGGTTGATTACCCATTCTCATATCAAGAGGGCCACTTTCCTTGAATGAAAATCCCCTTTCAGGATCGTCTAAATGCATTGATGAAACACCAAGATCTAAAACAAGCCCGTAGATATCATCTCTACATGTAATATCGTTATTTTTTTGCATATCTGCAAAGTTTTGATTATAAAACTTTATCATATCTCCATATTCATTTTGTATGTTTTTGAGGAACACTTTTGTGGAAGGATCCTTATCGATTGCTAAAACTTTACAAGCACCATTTTTTAGCAAAGCTCTAGTATAACCCCCGGCTCCAAATGTGCCATCGATCCAACAACCAGTAATTGGCGCGACTAAACTTATAAAATCATTAAGTAAAACCGGTTCATGTTCTTGCAATATCTTCCCAATCTCCTCAAGCTATTAATCTTGCAGTTGATCTAATTTCAAAAAAGGGTTTTCATCTTCTGATAATTTTTTAAAAGATGAGTCCAAGGCGTTAAGTTCATTTTGATAGTTTTTTGGTTCCCATATTTGAAACTTTTCACCCATACCTGCAAATATTGCTTCATCCCCAATGCCAACTTTCTCTTTAAGTCGGTGAGATAAAACAATTCTTCCTGTCTCATCTAACTGCATATATGTAGATTGGGTATTTATAAATCGCTCAAGCATTTCTCTGTCTTTTGAAAACCTTGGTAATTTACTAATAAGTTTATCAACTTTGCTAATCGAGCTAATAGTATAACCCTCCAAACAATCACTCCTAACACCTCCATATACAATTACGAAGTTTGGGTAAGACCCTCTACTGAAATCCGGATCACCCTCTTCAAGAACACGGCGAAAAGCCGCAGGCACTGAGACACGTCCTTTTGCGTCTACCTTATGTAATGACTCACCTCTAAATCGCCTAATCAATAAAAATCTCCTCAGAGGCCTGATTCACACCTGTCTTAATATTCTTGTTATCAAGCTGTTGTTGGTTTGGTGCAGACGCGATGCCTGTATAAACCTGCTTATTTTCCTTGGAAATTATCCTCATTTTTACTATCGCGTCTGCTATCTTATGGGATATCATGGAAATCTATGGAAATCAATGGAAAATTTTTTTTATTTGCGCGGATGATTTGTAAGCCGGATCCTGTAAACACATAGTGTTTGGTGACCATTCATCTCGACCCATTGTTACCAATAAGTTCTAGCGACCAACCCGGACTCTGTCTGGAATAACCGAGCTATGCTCACGAGTCCCTATTAGGTCTTGCTCCTGGTGGGGCTTGCCGTGCCTTTTTTGTTACCAAAAAAGCGGTGAGCTCTTACCTCACCTTTTCACCCTTACCTAATAATTAGGCGGTTTATTTTCTGTGGCGCTTTCCCTCAAGTTACCTTGGCCAGCTGTTAGCTGGCACCATCTTCCATGGAGTCCGGACTTTCCTCAGCTTTTAGGCTGCAGCCACCCAACCATCCGCACTGATAGCGTTTACAGCAAAAAAAATTCAATTTCAATCAATTTCAGTCCAGAAATTTTTTAAAATACGGAAATCCTCTAGCTTTAATTTTTTTGACTCGCCGGTTTTTAAATTATCTAATTTGAATGGTCCAAAAGTATTTCTTATGAGTCTCAGTACAGTTAGGTTGAAACTGGCTAATATTTTTCTGATTTCTCTATTTTTACCCTCGGTTAAGACCATTTCAATCCATGAATATGATTTTTTACTTTCCAAAACTCTTGCAACTATCGGTTTGTAGTTTAACCCCTCCAACGACAAACCATTTTCTATCTTGTTTAAATTTGAATTTGTTAAGTGGCCCCTTATTTTTACTTTATAAACCCTTTCAAACTTGTTTTTTGGCAATTCAAGATATCTTTTTAATTCACCATTGTTAGTTAAAATCATCAAGCCTTCAGAGTTATAATCCAGCCGACCTATAATCATTAGGTGTTGTAATCTACTATCAATTAGGTCAAATATGGTCTTTCTACCCAGTGCATCTTTTGAGGTACTTAAATAGCCTCTTGGCTTATGAAGCACATGTAAGCTTGTAGAGATTGACTGGCTTACAATTATACCATCTAATTTTAATAAATCTTTTTTAGTACAGTTTCTCCATGGCTCAACTACAGTCTTTCCATTTAAAGTTACCCTTCCGTCTAGGATTAATTTTTCAGCATCTCTTCTTGATGCCACGCCAGCCTTGGCCAGAAGTCTAGATATCCTTATCTCACTTTTGATTGACATAATTAAAAATTAAACATACATCGATATAAAAATTCTCATCTTTATACATATTATGACAAAAGACGAAAATATGGAATTAGCAATCAAAGAAGCAAAGAAAGCTGCTCAACGGAATGAAATACCTGTAGGAGCAATAATCAAAGAGGCCTCAGGAGAAATAATTGCAATAGAAAGTAATAAAACAATAGGATTATGCGACCCCACAGCCCACGCAGAAATAAATGCAATAAGAACAGCCTGCCTGGCACGTAAAGAACTTTATTTATCTGATTGTACAATGTATGTAACTCTGGAACCATGTTCTATGTGTTTAGCCGCTATAGTTAATTCAAGGCTTAAAAAGTTAATATATGGGCTACCGTCTCCTAAATATGGTGCTTTCAGTTCAAATCATTCAACTTGTCAAATCATAGAAAGAGCTGTTAAAAATACTGAAGTTTATGGTGGGTTTTACCAATCGGAGATCTCACAAATAATGAGAGAATTTTTTGAAGTTAGAAGGGAAAGGTTCGATGGAAATAGATACTGAAACAGTGTTAAAAATTGCAAGACTCTCTCGAATAAAAATAAATAAAGGCGAGTCAGCTGACATTCAAAAGGACCTCAACAGAATTGTGGCATTTGTGAAAAAACTAGGTGAGATTGATATTGACGGAGTTGATGAGTTCAACTTTGGCAAAACAAACATAGAGGATATGAGAACAGATAGCGTTACAATTTATGACAATACCGATGACATACTTAAAAATACGAAAAATAAAAATCAAGATTTCTTCACCGTTCCGAAAATAGTGGAATGAACGAAGTGGAACTAACAAAACTTGGCATAAATGATTCAAGAGACTTACTGAATAAAAAAGAAATAAGTGCGACGGAGCTTACTAACGCTTATATTCAAAACATAGAAGAGAGCTCTAAACTGAATGCATTTATTGAAAAAACTTTTGACAAAGCTTTAATGCAAGCCTCAAAGGCTGACAAAATCATAGGTACTGAATCCCAAAAATCTCTATGTGGAATACCTCTTGGTATAAAAGATTTGTTTTGCTGTAAAAATGTTAAGACACAGGCCGCATCAGATATTTTGGAAAACTTCATACCACCTTATGAAAGTACAGTTACACAGAAACTTTGGAACGAACAGGCTATAATGTTAGGCAAACTTAACATGGATGAATTTGCCATGGGTTCCTCAAATGAAACTTCAACCTACGGGCCGGTGACTAACCCTTGGAAATCCACTGGCTCACATGATTCTCTAACACCGGGAGGTTCTTCAGGAGGTTCTTCAGCTGCTGTAGCTGCCAACCTATGCACTGGAGCGACAGGCACTGATACTGGAGGATCTATTCGTCAACCTGCATCCTTTACTGGGACAGTTGGACTAAAACCTACCTATGGTAGATGTTCAAGATGGGGAATCATAGCGTTTGCGTCTTCTTTTGATCAAGCCGGACCTATTACTAAGAACGTGACGGATAGTGCAATAATGTTAAAAGCTATGTCAGGTTTTGATCCTCTAGACAGCACTTCGGCAAAGATTGATGTCCCGGATTATGAGCAGGAATTAGGGAAGGATATAAAGGGATTACGTGTAGGACTTGCTAAGGAGTATAGTCTCCAAAAAAGTGACTCAGAAGCAAATAGGAAATTGGAAGAAGCTATAAAAATTTTAAAGAATATGGGAGCGGAAATAGTTGAGGTGTCATTGCCACATACCGAATTTGCTTTGCCTACTTATTACGTTTTAGCGCCCGCTGAAGCATCATCAAACCTTGCGAGATATGATGGCGTGAGATATGGGCACAGAGCCAAACTTGATACAAATGACTCAATTATAGAGCTTTATGAGAAAACTAGATCAGAGGGTTTTGGGACGGAAGTTAAAAGACGAATTTTGATAGGAACATATGTGCTCTCTTCTGGTTACTATGATGCATACTATAAAAGAGCGCAAAAAGTCAGAAGTTTAATCAAGAATGATTTTGACGAAGTTTTTAAAAAAGTTGATATAATATTAACACCAACAACGCCTACTTCCGCGTTTCCTTTAGGCTCAAAAGGTACACAAGACCCCGTCGAAATGTATATGAACGATATATTTACTGTACCTGCCAACCTTGCTGGCCTCCCGGCCCTCAGCTTGCCAGTAGGATT
>CACJWR010000060.1 GCA_902596985.1 uncultured Alphaproteobacteria bacterium | reverse complement strand
TTCAGCATACAAAAAAGAGGCAGAAAAATCACCTCCAATCGAGAATAAAAATTTTAATAGCTCTAATGTCAAAGGCAATCAAGGCCAAACAGAAACTATTGATAGCACACTTGAAATGAAAAAAGAAAAAGTAGCAAAAGCGCGTACGAGAGCTAGTGCAAAAAAGACAATAGAGGGGTTAGAAACTAATGATAACAAATCAATAAAAAATGATAATAAGGTTAAAAATACAAAAATGGGTAAGAAGGGTTGGTGGGACCGTTAATCTTAAAAAATTGATAAATCCATACTTGTAAAGATTATATTGATAATATGACCAACCATGTTATTTTCATCCCACATTCTACAATACTGCGAGCTCAAGCTATGAAAAAAAATGATTTGGAAATTGAAAAATCTTTCATTGATTACCTTGTTAAAACAATCAAAGATAAAAACTTATCTTCTTTAGAAGTAACACGCACTTTAGCAGATAATCACAGACTCAAAATAAAGATCAATAACTCCGTTTCTGGTGCTCACACACAGGAAAGAACGACACTTAAAGTCGATAATAGTTCTATTCAAAGCGAGAATCTTATTCTTAAGGAAAAATCTCAAAGTTCAACGGAAAATCTCAACGTTATTAAATCTCCTATGGTTGGTACAGTTTATTTGTCGCCTTCACCAGAAGAACCTTCTTTTATTCAAGTTGGAAAAAAGTTAAAGAAAGGCGATACTATTTTAATTATTGAAGCCATGAAAACAATGAATCAAATTCCCTCAACAATCGAAGGAACGGTTAAAGAAATATTAGTAAACAATGAGAGTCCTGTTGAGTTTGATACACCACTAGTAATTATAGAACCATAAATGTTTAATAAAATTTTGATTGCCAATAGAGGTGAAATTGCGCTTCGAGTAATAAGGACTTGCAAGGAAATGGGTATAAAAACTGTGGCGGTTTATTCCCAAGCCGACGTAAATGCAATGCATGTAAGAATGGCTGATGAAAGTGTATGTATTGGTCCAGCAGAGAGCGCAAAAAGTTATCTTTCTATTCCTTCAATTATATCTGCATGTGAAATTACTGGAAGTGAAGCTGTACATCCTGGCTATGGTTTTTTATCAGAGAATGCAAATTTTGCAGAAATTTTGGCATATCATGGAATAAAATTTATTGGTCCCTCTGTCTCTCATATAAATACGATGGGCGACAAAATAAATGCAAAAGCCCAAATGGAAATATTCAATGTTCCTTGTGTTCCAGGCTCTAATGGTGAAGTCAAAGATGTTAATGATGCTTATATTACTGCAAAAAAAATAGGCTTTCCTGTTCTATTAAAAGCCGCAGCTGGGGGCGGTGGAATAGGAATGAAGATAGTATCTAGTGATGATCAACTAGAGACTTTGTTTTTGCAAGCAAAATCAGAGGCAAAAAAGAGTTTTAATGATGATACGATATATATGGAAAAGTACTTAAAAAAACCAAGGCATATTGAAATCCAGATCTTTGGAGATGGAAAAGGAAATGCTGTATATTTAGGAGAGAGAGACTGTTCCCTCCAAAGAAGACACCAAAAAGTATTAGAGGAGACACCAAGCCCAGGAGTTACTCCAGACGAGATAAAGAAAATCGGAAAAATTTGTTCCGTTGCGGTAAGTAAAATGAAGTATGAAGGAGCAGGAACAATAGAGTTTTTATATGAAAATCAAGAGTTTTTCTTTATTGAAATGAATACTAGACTCCAAGTTGAGCACCCAATAACCGAGGCTGTTTTTGGCATCGATTTAGTAAAAGAACAGATACGGGTCGCTTACGGAATGGATATGTCTCTTTCTCAAGAAACTCTTAAACCGCAAGGTCATGCGATAGAGTGTCGAATTAACGCTGAACGCCTTCCGTCTTTTTCACCATCACCGGGTAATATAAAAGAATTCCACTGTCCAGGAGGTATTGGAATTAGAATGGATAGCGCCATTTATAATGGTTTTAAAGTCCCTCCCTTCTACGACAGTCTGATAGGAAAATTGATTGTACATGCTGATAGCAGGTCATTGGCTCTTAGTAGGCTATCAAGAGCTCTCGACGAACTTATTATAGACGGAGTTCACACAACAATGGACCTTTTCAAAGAAATTATAGATGAAGAAGAATTTAAATGTGGGGAGTATAATATACATTGGCTTGAACATTGGCTGTCCGATAAGGTTCAATAATTGATTACTCGCTCCTATAACGAAATAAACCCAAGAACCGTAATAAATCTTTACAGACATGGTATATTTCCAATGGGAGACCAAAATGATGATAATAAGATTTTTTGGTGTAATCCAATAGTAAGAGCAGTAATACCAATTTCAAAATTACATGTATCTAAAAGCCTTAAAAAATTATGCCGCAAAAAGAAATTTGAATTTTCCATTAATCATGACTTTTCATCGACTATCTTAAACTGCGCAAACCGAGAAGAAACCTGGATAAATGAATCAATCAAATCTACTTATAATACCTTACATGACCAAGGATACGCTCATTCAATAGAAGTTTGGGAAGATAATAAATTAAAAGGAGGTCTATATGGAGTAGCAATTGGCAAGGTTTTTTTTGCAGAAAGTATGTTTTCAACAAGTTCAAATGGATCAAAATTAGCATTAATAGCATTAATGGGGACGTTAGCTTTGAATCAATTTTTACTGTTAGATGTTCAATTTATGACTAATCATCTTAGAACTATGGGAGCAAAAGAGATATCGAGAGCTTTATTTTTGAATTTAATTAAAAAATCATCCTCTGAAAAAGTTGAATTTAGTGAACCTAGTAGCGCAATAATCGATGAAATGCTTATTAACAGAGCAGAAATGAAGTCACTGGTCGGTATTAGCAAACTTAAGCATCAAATTTAAAATGCTTGTCGAACCTTGAGTATAAATGATCTCTTGATTGTTCAATAACAAGACATCTGATCCTCCGGGTAGGATCGATATATAGCTTCCTCCCAGTAGACCTTCCAGTTGCACCGAAGCTTCCGTATCATCTGGAAAGCTATATTCCTTATCAAAGTCCATCGTTATATAGGCATAAAAATTATCTGGTTCCAAAGAAACACTTTTAACAGTTCCAATATCTACCCCTGACATCTTTACCTTGCTACCGGTCATTATACCGTCTACGTTATCGAAGCGAGCGTGTAATCGAAAGCTATCGCTCTTAAAAAGTTTACTATCAACTGTTGCATATACGTAAAAAAGAAATAAGCCGGTCATTAACAAAACCAAAAATCCAAGAAAAGCATCGAGAAGATTAACTTTCATTTTCGATTTACTCTGGTTTCCATGCTTTATAGTCGGATTGATAACTATCCAAATCTTCCTCTGAACTACTAGTTTTTACTATGCGAGGCTTATAGGCACTATCTAGGCCAGTTAAGTTACCATTAAATTGCCTCTGCCACTTATGAGTCGTACTGTTATCTTTTGGACTTGCAACTGAAATAAATCTAAGCCAACTGTTCCATTCTGGACTAATTTTTGAGGCATCAGATTCATTAGAATAGATACACCAACGATTTTTTTTATCTTTACTCTCATAATAAAAATTACCAAAGTAATCTTCCCCAACTTTTTTACCGTTAAGATAGGTATATAATTTGGTTCCAACGGTAATCCCATTCCACCAAGTAAATAAAAACCTTAATAATTTTTTTAAAACCATTTTTTTTATCCTAAGAGGCCGAAGCGGGTTCCTCAGAACTTTTGCTATATATCATTAATGGCTCAGAGTCCTTATCAACAGCATCTTCGTTTACCACTACTTCTTCTACTGACCGTAGTGAGGGCAGATCAAACATAGAGTCTAACAGAATCTTTTCTAATATCGAACGTAAAGCTCTAGCACCAGTTTTCCGCTTTATTGCCTTATTTGCTATGCTTTTAAGAGCCTCATCAGTGAACGTAAGCTTTACACCTTCTAATTCAAATAATTTTTTGAATTGTTTTACAAGCGCATTCTTTGGTTCGTTTAGTATTTTGATCATAGCTTCAATATTCAAATCATTCAATGTTGCTACAACAGGTAATCTTCCGACGAACTCAGGAATAAGTCCGAATTTTAAAAGGTCTTGGGGCTCTACATCACAGATAATCTCTCCAATTTTTCTACTGTCTGGGCCACTAACGTCTGCTCCAAAACCTATACTCTTGGTTTCTCCTCTTGAGGAAATAACCTTTTCAAGACCAGCAAAAGCACCTCCACAAATGAATAAAATATTTGTTGTATCAACTTGTAAAAATTCTTGCTGAGGATGTTTTCGTCCTCCCTGAGGTGGCACAGAGGCAACAGTACCCTCCATAATTTTCAATAGAGCTTGCTGGACACCCTCACCGGATACGTCTCTTGTAATTGATGGATTGTCTGTCTTACGGCTTATCTTGTCGATCTCATCTATATAGACGATTCCTCTTTGCGCCTTCTCTACGTTATAATCAGCTTGTTGTAATAACTTGAGAATAATATTCTCTACATCCTCTCCCACATAGCCCGCCTCTGTAAGGGTAGTAGCATCTGCCATAGTGAAAGGAACATCTAAAATTCGAGCTAATGTTTGAGCTAGAAGCGTTTTGCCACAACCTGTTGGCCCTATTAGCATAATATTAGATTTTTGAAGCTCAACTTCTCCCTTTTTGGGTGAATACCCTATTCGCTTGTAATGGTTATGAACAGCGACAGATAAAATTTTCTTCGCTGCAGTCTGCCCTATTACGTAATCATTCAATACTTCAAAGATTTCTTTTGGAGCCGGAATTGATGACCTAGCGCCCTTACCTTCATTTGTTTTAACTTCCTCTTTGATGATATCCATGCATAGTTCTACACATTCATCACATATAAAGACTGTGGGCCCCGCTATAAGCTTTTTCACTTCATGCTGGCTTTTACCACAGAAGGAACAAAAGAGGGTATTTTTATTAGATGTTGATCCAGACTTACTCATAATTTAACATATTAATACGTTTATATATTCTGCCAAGTTTTTTTATCAAAATGCAATTTTCATTCCGCATTATCTGAAGAATCGGTTTCTCTCCGGTCAATAATCTTATCAATAATACCCCAATCAAGAGATTGCTCTGGCGTCATGAAATTGTCTCGATCTAATGCCTTTTCTACTGAACTTATCTTTTGATTAGTATGTTTTACATAAATCATATTAAGTCTCTTTTTAAGATCCAGTATTTCTTGAGCATGAAGAGCAATATCTGATGCTTGACCCTGAAAACCTCCTGAAGGCTGATGAACCATAACCCTGCTGTTCGGCAAACAAAACCTCATACCCTGTTCTCCAGCAGCCAATAAAAGAGACCCCATTGAAGCTGCTTGACCTACGCACATCGTAGCTATTTTTGGTCTCACATACTGCATAGTATCATATATAGACAGGCCAGATGATACCACTCCTCCAGGCGAATTAATGTACATAGAAATCTCTTTTTTTGGGTTTTCTGCTTCTAAGAACAGCAGCTGAGCTACAACCAGAGTGGACATTCCATCATGTATAGGACCTGAAATAAATATAATTCTTTCTTTCAAAAGTCTTGAAAAAATATCATAAGCACGTTCACCTCTTGCACTTTGTTCAACAACCATTGGAACTAATGTATTCATGTATATCTCGTTAATGTCTTTCATTACTACTCCTTGTAATCATCCTCTAAAATTTAATTAAGCTTTTCCATTTGTTCTTTGAACTTAACTACAGACAGCTTTTTTTCCTTTAGAGTAACAGCTTCAAGTATGCTGTTTACCACTTTTTCTTCAAACAGGGGCCCTCTTAAGGCTTGCTGAGCTTGGGGATTGGATTTAATAAACTTTAGATACTCTTGTTCCTGACCAGGATATCTTCTAGACTCATTTTCAAATGCAGCATTCAATTCAGTCTCTGTTAAATCTAACTTATTTTGCACCCCAAACTCAGCAAAAAATAAACCTACCCTAACCCGACGCTCTGCCATTTTTTTGTCTTCTTTTGAAACCTTGGGTATTTCATCTGTGTTATCGTTCTTTTTATTATTATCTTTATGCATAGCTATTGAATTAGCT
>CACJWR010000059.1 GCA_902596985.1 uncultured Alphaproteobacteria bacterium | reverse complement strand
ATTGTTTTTTGAAAATCCTCTATTTTCCCGACATCGCAAGGATAAGCCGAGGTATTGCCATACTTTCTTTCTAAATATTTTAGATTTTCTTCAGTTCGAGCAATCATGGCAACATGGTAGCCATTTTCCGAAAAGTAACGCGCAATTTCGGCACCTGTACCAGTTTCCGGTCCGACTCCTGTTAATATACATAATTTTTTATTCATATGACTTGAACCTTTTATCCAGTTTTTTATGCCACGCTTTAACTTCTCCAAATTCATCAAAATTCATTTCAATAGCAATGGCTAGCTGTACTACCTCGTAGCCCGTTATATCAGCGATGCTTAACGCTTCACCCGCTACATGTAAGGTTGTATTTAAATGACCGTTTAGTCTCTCGAACAATATTCGGCACGACTCTATCCCTCTTTTCGCAATCGCCGGGACTTGTGGTAAATCGTTACGCGTTCCGGGTAAAACTTTTCCTTCGTATCTCTCAAATTTATTTCTGATGCCATTAATAAGCGGAATATAACCATCAATTTCAAGTCGTCTATTCCACATTTCAATGATCGCGCTTTCTTTAGAAGTCTTTCCAAATAGCTTTTTTGAAGCGTTATTAGTCTCTTCTAAAAATCTACAGATTGCTATACTTTCGGAAATTACAGTCCCATCAGCTAATTCTAGAAAGGGAATGCAATGGAATGGATTAAGCGAGTTGTAAGGCTCTTCAAATTGATCCCCATCTCTAACATTAAGTTGCACCACTGGCACCTCAATTCCTGTTTCTGCGAGAAATAAATTAACTCTCTTAGAGGCAGGAGCTAGATCAAATTGATAAAGTTTCATAAATTTTTTCCCTATTTTTCTAAAGTAAGCTTAGTTCATATTCTGAATTAAACAAAATATATAAATATAAATTTGGTAATTTTTGTCGTTTATAGTATCGGGATAATGGGTTTGGTATGTCGTTAACTATAAATAATGACAGTGCAATTGGAATTGCATTGATTGCGTTGAATCGTTCGTCAAGTTTGATGAATGAAGCTATGGAACATTTGTCCACTGGTAAAAGAATTAACAAGGCATCTGATGATCCTGCCGGAATTCATCAAGTAATGAGACTAAATGCAGAAATCCAAGGAATAGAGACCGCGTCGAAAAATGCAGCAGACGGACAATCTTTAATAGACACTTTGGAAACAAGTTTATCTGAAGTGCAATCTATCTTGCTAAGAATGCGCGAGCTAACTATCCAAGCTATAAGTGATACGAATTCTGCCGCTGATAGATTGGCGTTAGACTCCGAGTTATCGCAACTAGAGCTGGAAATTACTCGCATCGGTAGCACTACCTCTTTCGGAGGCAAACCAGTATTTGATGGAAACCTGCATTATCTTCAGATTGGACCTCGATCCGGTAACACGCTGGAAGTTCAAGCCTATACTCTGAGCGCCTCTACACTAGGATTAACACAAGATTTAACGACGAGAAGCAACGCGGAGAACTATTTGAGCATCATTGATACGGCGATAGAAGATATTAATGAAAAAAGAGGTGCTGCCGGAGCATTATCAAATAGACTGGATTTCATAATGTCCAACCTCGATAATAGTAAAGTAAACCTGATCAAATCCAGAAGTACTATTGAAGACGCAGATTTTGCCGCGGAGAGTATGAAATTGGCAAAAGCGAGAATATTGGAACAGGTTGCAATAGCAATGATCGCTCAGGCGAATGCTAGAACGCAATGGATACTAAAGCTTTTGGAAAATTGAAAAAAAATGTTACATAAAGTACATGAAGTCAAATGTAGAAAAAATAAGTACCTTCCTTTTTGAGGCGCACGAAGCCGGTGATAGATTTGTAAATCTTGAAAAAGATATGAAACCAAAAGATTTCGATGAAGCTTACGAAGTTCAGACGCAATTACGGCAAAAGTTACCCCGAGGATCACTTGGAGGATACAAAATTGCCCTATCTTCTAAAATACAACAAGACTATCACAAAATCAGTCACCCAGTTTATGGTGGTCTCTTTAAGAATGAAATTTTCAATAGTCCTAAGACAATAGTTCTAAAGAACTACCATAGAATGAGTGTCGAGTTTGAATTAGCCTTTGAACTATCTGAACGCATTATAGATCCCTCTATCCAACGAAACCCAGAAAATATTGTTCACGATATTCTAAATGTTTTACCCGCTATCGAGCTTATAGATGATAGGGGTGCAAATTATGATGGTCTAGATCCACTTTCTCTAGCCTGTGATAATGCGTGGTCCGGTGGCCTAGTTTTAGGAGATCCAATAAATAATTGGCAGGAAAAAGATTTTCTGGACATACAATCGACCTGTGAATGGAATAATGAACCAGGGTTAACAACTGGCGTGCTTGACGCGCAGCCTTTTGAAAATCTGTGCTGGTTGATCAATGAGCTACACTCGCGTAAAAGTGAACTAAAACCTGGAATGATTATAATAACGGGAAGTGTCTTTAAAGTAAGACAAGCAAAAGTGGGGGATAAGATAAACCATATTCTTTCTAATCATGGGAAAGTCAGCATTGCAGTAATTTAGGAAGTAAATGTTTAATTTGGAGATAATAAATGGAAAGCAACACAAAGTTAAAAGATGAGCTAACGCAAAAGATTGGAGTTTTAACACGGCGCGAAACAGAAGCTAGAATCATCGCACCTTTCGTAGATGCCCTTATAAAAAACTTTGGCAAAGAAAAAATAATACCGATTTTAGAAAAAACAGTTGTGGAGCTAGCTCGTAACCAAGGCTCATCGCTGGCAAAAGAATATGGCAATGATGTTTCTGCTTTTCTTGAAACACTAAAGTTCTGGACCCAAGATGGAGCGCTGGAAATAGACTTGCTGGAGAAGAATGATACAAAATTAGATTTCAATGTAACAAGGTGTAGATATGCCGAAATGTATAAGGCGTTAGGAATACAAGACCTTGGGGCTGTTTTGTCTTGCAATAGAGATGCCGCAATGATTGAAGGATTCAACCAAGATGCAAGACTTAATCGAGAAACCACTATCATGAGTGGTGGGAAATGCTGTACTTTTAGATACACGTTTGAGAATCCCAGCGCGCAAGGATAAGTTGTATTTGTTAAAAAGCTCTAAGAACTCCATATATAAAGTCTTTTGCCTTTTATTGATTTTAATAGCTCTATTTGCGTTTTGGAAACTCGATTTTGCTGAAAGAAATTTGACGAGCGTCAGAGAGTTCGTTGATAAAACACCCGTTACTCTAACGTTCAAAGACAATGTAAAAACTAAGGGCATAGTATTTTTAGCACATGGATTTGCTGGATCTACTAGTTTTATGAGACCAATAGCTGTAGCTCTTGCAGAGGCTGGTTATTTAACAGTTCGTTTTGATTTTTTAGGGCATGGACGTCATCCTTTACCGTACTCAGGAGATATTACAACGATTGAGGGAGCGACGCAGAAATTCGTTAATCAAACGAATGAGTTAATCTCTCATTATTTATTAAAATATAGCCCCAGCTTTTCAATGATAATTGGCCATTCAATGGCATCCGATATAATAATCAGGTCAGCCTCTTTGCATCCTAGTCTTAATAGTGCAGTTGCTATTTCCGCTTATACTGACGCTTTAAGAGCAAAAGAACCTAAAAATGTCCTCATTCTTAATGGTCAGTGGGAACCTCAATTGAGATCGAAATCCTTAGAAATTTTACAAAATATTGGATTTGATAATCCAAAGGAGGGAAAATTATATGGAGCCCTTGATGATAATACCATAAGAAAAGTAGATTTTATAGAGAACGCCGATCATGTAGGCGTTTTATATTCTGTTCGCACTCAGAGAGAGCTGGTAGATTGGATTAATTTCCTTGAAAAGGATAAACAAATATTAATTGGCAACAATATTGGAATATGGACAGGTATTTTATTTTTTAGTATTTTTTTTCTCATTATATTACTGACCAAGTTCCTTCCAAAAAAAGCCTTCGGGAAATATCGGCTTAGCTATACACGGTTCTTTTCCATAAATATTATCGCTTGTGCACTCCCACCAATTATATTGTATAGCTTTTCCTTTAAATTTGTTAATTTCCCCGCCCACAATCATCTCATTAATCAAATGATCC
Organism: uncultured Alphaproteobacteria bacterium; assembly: GCA_902596985.1. Taxonomy (GTDB): domain Bacteria; phylum Pseudomonadota; class Alphaproteobacteria; order Rhodobacterales; family Rhodobacteraceae; genus CACIJG01. Next base: position 2,456 of record CACJWR010000059.1, on the reverse strand, counting down.
TAATATCAATAATCCTTTTTTTCAGTATTCCATCTACCCAGTTTAAAGAGTTATCAAAATCATTTAATTTTCCATTATTTGCCTTTTTATTTATTTTGTTTTGTATTGTGTTTGGGTCCATTTTGGATAACTACGTGAGCTCGTTTCTTCTGAGTGGGACCAGAGTACCTTTGTTTTTCTCTTGCTTAATTGGGTCTATCCCTTTGATGGTGTTGATGCAAATGTATTATGACAATTATGCAAATGGCTGGATAGTGGGAAATATATTTAAATTGTTTCTGATAATCTCCATATCAGCTTCAATACTTTTAGATATCTCTCAGTTGTTTATTATGGGATATGCAATAATTTTATTTCTTGCCTTCGCTTTAATATTTGGATTTTTAGCAAATATGATAAGTAGAAAGTACAATAACACTCTTTCGGTAGGGTTAGCCAATGGAATAGCATTGGCTTGGACTTTTTCCACAGCACTACCAATGTACGTCCATTGAATGAAGGCTTATTATGGTCCACATATACGTCACTCAAATAGAATTAATTTAAAATGACAGTTCTGATTAGTGGAGCAGGAATAGGTGGTTTATGTTTAGGGCTATCCCTACAACAACTAAAAATACCATTTCAAATATTTGAGACCTCAGTATCTATTGAACCACTAGGAGTTGGAGTCAACCTTCAACCTAATGCCGTAAGGGAACTTTTTGCATTAGGATTAAAAGATAGTCTGACAAGAATTGGGGTGCAAACTGAAGAATTTGGATTATTTTCAAAAAAAGGTTTGGAAATTTGGACTGAATCACGGGGCTTAAAAGCAGGGTATAATGTACCACAATTTTCTGTCCATAGAGGAGAACTCCAAAAGTTACTTTATGATACTCTTATTGGACGTTCGAAAAAAAGCTATGTTAATTTAGGTATTAGAGCTACTGGCTTCAAAAATTTATCCTCTTCAGTAGAATTGCAATACTTGAATAAGAATACAAAAAAAAATGAATCCTATTACGGCGATATTCTTGTTGCTTGTGATGGGATAAATTCAAATATTCGAAAACAGTTATTCCCAGATGAAGGGGATCCTCTATGGAACGGAGCAATTTTATGGCGTGGGCTAACAGCTGCTACTCCTTTTAGGACTGGTGCTTCTATGGTGATGATTGGACATGATACGCAAAGATTTGTTTCATACCCTATAAGTCAAAAAGACGGTCACGGGAATGCAAAAATAAACTGGATAGCGGAACTAAAATTTAATCCTGAAAAAATATATATGAAAAGTGACTGGAGTAAAAAGGTAGATAAATCAAAATTTATAAGTAGCTTTACAGAGTGGTCCTTTGAATGGATAAATCCTCTAAGCCTTATTTCAGAAACAAGCTCAATCTATGAATATCCAATGGTTGACAGAGATCCATTACCAAAATGGACTTTTGGAAGAACAACCTTGTTAGGTGATGCTGCCCACCCAACTTATCCAGTTGGATCAAATGGTGCAAGCCAAGCTATTATTGATGCTAGAAAACTTGCGTTTCATTTAAAAGTAAATGGACTTAATGAAACTGCTTTATTGCGCTATGAAGAAGAGATGCTTCCCCTAACTGCCAAAATAACATTAGCAAATAGAAGTTCTGGTCCCGATGCTCTTCTACAAGTAGTTGAAGACCGTTGTGGAGGAACTTTTAATAATATCCAGGAAATCATTAGCCAAAGCGAACTTAAAAATCACTCAGAAAAATACAAATCTGTTGCTGGTCTTAACATTGAGAGACTTAATAATACAGATAGTATTTTGAGTTCATTGATTTAAACTTTGAGTAAGAAATTTTCCATATTCACAATAGTCTGAATGCAGCGGTCTTTTGCTCTCGTTCAAACACTCTCTAATATCTTGCAAGGTCGGCTCTATCCAGGTGTCGTTAGTTTTGTAGTCAATTAAAGTTATCTTAAAATTCATAGATGCGGCAGTACTTGATAAAAAAACATAGTCACTGAATCTATCCCCGTCGCAATATAGGAAGTAACCCACATCATCAACATGAAAGCCTTTTTTTCTTAAAACCCAGACATAGAGGTCCATTTGCCTTTTATAAGAAGCTTTCCAGGGATCATCCAATGTAATAGGACCTTTATCTGATTTTTGCGACGTACTTTTATAATCAACTATATGCAAACAATTAGTGTTAATATTTAACCAAACGTCATCGAGACCACCACCAACTTTAAGATTTGTTTTAGGGTCCACAAAGTTAAGCCTATCTTTTGCTCCAAAATGTAAGCTTTGCGTCCATAATTCAAAGTGTTCATGAGAGAAGGGAATGAGAAAGTCTCGTCCTTTGGCAACCAAAAATGGATGAGGCTCTCCAATTTCTCTGTATTTATCAAAATCTCTTTTAAGCAATATATCAGTAGCCTCATTTATATTGAACCCCGGAATAGAAGGGAACTTTATGCCCTCC
>CACJWR010000058.1 GCA_902596985.1 uncultured Alphaproteobacteria bacterium | reverse complement strand
TTAAAAGGTGTGCTATATCTATTAAACAAACAAATATTTTGCTACTTAAAGATTGATGATGAATAACGATCAATTAATTTCAAGATATGTATCTGGATTGAAGATGGTGAGCTGGGTCTATGCTATGATTCAAATGATGGTAGTATTTTCGCAACTCCTAATACCTACCGCAAGTACTGACTTAGGTAAGTTTGGGTTTCCTACCCTGTTTCTTACTAGTTCTCTACTGAATGCAGCAATAGCGTTGAACGCTAGAATCGAAAATTATCGCCCTTTACTTTTCTTTAGCCTTTTATTGATAATTTTAACAAATATTGGTGTCGCTATACTCACAAATCTTGATAATGATCCATTACTAGTTGAGTCTAATGTTGGAAGAATTGTTGATTATCAATTTGCGCCCGGCATTATGTTTATTGTGGTATCTGTTCTATATCTAAGATTGACTATAACTGCATTCCTTTCAGTATTATTTGTAACTAGCATTATTATCCAGCAATATATGGCTTTAAGTATTGATGGTGTATTTTTTTCTAGCAATCTTCCAGTCGTTTTCTCAGACGGCCTTGCTATAAATTTGGACTGGTTTGTGTTGAATTGTTTATTTGTTGTAGTCACGGTTATAGTGGTCACGGTAACTAGCTGGCAGTTCGATAAAGTAACAAATCAAGCTTCCAATTTTGAGAGGGCAAATCAGGTATTGGGTAGATATTTTTCTCCTGAGGTAAAAGATGAAATAGAGAATAGCCGTTTTGCTGACATCACTGAAGTAGAAAAATCTTCTTTAGTAGCAGTTTTGTTTACGGATATAAATGGCTTTACGAAGATGACCGAGATGATGGATCCCAAAGATGTAGTTCGATTGGTTTCTGAGTATCAATCCAAAATGGTTGCTGCTATTTTTAGTTCAGGTGGTACTGTTGATAAATTTATAGGCGATGCAGTCATGGCTACGTTTGGGACACCTACTAGTAGAGGCAATGACGCTCAAAATGCATTTGAATGCGCTAGAAAAATGCAAATTGCAATGAACCAATGGTCAAAAGAACGCGCAGAAAAGAAACTACCTCAAATAACCCACAGAATTGGCATTCATTTTGGCCCATGTATAATTGGGAACATTGGCGGAGATCAGAGAGTTGAATTCACCGTTTTAGGAGATACAGTGAATGTAGCTAATCGTTTGTGTGATGCGTGTAAAAAATTTGATAGCCAAGTAATTATTAGTGATGCCGTTGCTAAACGATTATCAGAAGAAATCAAGTCTGATTTTGAGGCAAATTTTAGTATTCCAGGTAGAACAGAAAAGATCGGTATTCACAAATTACAGCTTTAGGTTAAATGAGGTCCAGATTATGGTGCGGCTGAATTAAAATTACCTTCATACGGCAGAACTAGAAACAAAGATATATGAACAACAGTGAGTTAGGTATCTCCGTGTTCATGTCAACAGGCACGATTTGTTTCACTGTTTGTTTCACAGTCTAAGTGACCCCTCCTACGCATGGGAAACTAGGGGTACTCACGTAGTATGTTCTCGGAGTATGCAGCAGAAGAGGTGTTTACAATGTGACCTTTTAAGTTCATTATAAGAACTACCAAGCAGGATATTATATGAATACTGAAATAGATCGCAAAATCGCAGTAATATTTGTAGCCGATGTCGTCGGCTACTCTGAGCATATGAAGAAGGATGAAAATGCAACTATTAGCAATTATAATGCTTGTGAGAAGATCTTAGACAAGCTTCTCAAAAAATATAAAGGCTCAGTATTTAATACTGCTGGCGACTCTGTGTTGGCTGAATTTCCTAGCGCTGTAAATGCAGTTGAGTGTGGAGTAGAATTCCAGAATGAGATTAGAAAGCGAAATGAATCTAAGAAAACCAACGTGAAATTGAGTTTTCGTCTTGGCATTAATATGGGAGACGTCGTCAATAAAGAAGGTAACCTGATAGGAGATGGAGTTAATATTGCGGCAAGGCTTGAAGCTCTTGCACAACCCGATGGTATTTCAATATCAAAAAGTGTTTATGATTTTGTAGTACCAAAGACAAAGATGACCTTTAATGACCTTGGCGTACAAAAGGTAAAGCAAAACGAATTCCATGCGTTTGATATACTCCTTGATCCCTCTCATAAAAGAACATTGAAGACTAGCACTAAACAGAACAGGCTAGGGCTATTGGTGTCAGGTTCTTTGGCATTTTTTTTAATAATCCTCGTTGGTATATTATTTCTTAATAATTCAGAAATTCCTGAGAAGTCAAATTCTATCGTTATTTCTTCAAAACCCAATATCCTCATAATGCCAATAAAAGTTACTGGCTTAAATGATGATCAAAAAACCTTCAATGATGGTCTCACTAAAACACTTATATCTAATATTTCCAAAAATAAGGCGGTAAGAGTTCTTCCTAGCACGATAAGTGACTCCTTCAATAGAGGGGAAATATTAGAGAAAAATTTGATAACTGAATTTGGTGTAAACTTGATTCTTAATACCGCAGTCGTAGCGAGCGGTAATGTAGCAAGGGTAAATATTGAGATAACTAGCCTGGACAAAAATCAAGTTATTCTGTCTTCAAATAAAAATATAAATTTTAACGACATGTTTAAAGCACAAGATGATCTAGCTTTTGAAGTCTTAGATGAGATTCAGTTTAACATATTAAACCAAGGAGCCCAGGTTAAAAAGTGGTTTGTTGGATCCAGATCAACAGAGCAAGTTCGACTTGCTTTAAATTGGAGAAATGCTTTTAGAAGATTTACAGTTGATGGGTATATTGAATCAAAAACGATTTTAGCAGAAATGATTGAAAAAGCAAAAGAACAAGGTAACTACAAACAAGAAAATTTTTATGTGTTGAACGCTTGGCAAACTTGGATGGGTATTCTTTTTCAGATGAGCCCCGATGTTGAGAGCGACGTAAAAAAGGTATTCTTTTATGTCAATGAGGCAGTAAAATATAACCCTGCTCCTAATACTTACATAGCTCGAGCATTTATAGGTATGACGCTTCTTAATACTGGATGCGAGGCCGCGATAAAAGACGTTAGATTAGCAAATTCGGACTTAACAACAGTGGATACACTGGGAATTGGGTCAAGTATATACGGCATGTGTGGTAACAGACAGAAAGCTATAGAGCTAGCTAATAATGCGTTAAAACTAGTGCCAGTTGATACTAACTGGACACAAACAACAGGCGTAGCTGCGAGATTGTTTGACAATGGCCAAATTGATGAGATCTATGGGTTATTAGGTAAGAATGTTGAGGCCGTTGACTTGCCACCAAACTTATTGGCTTTATTAGCTTATATGGAATATAAGAAGGGAAATAATAAAAACAGTAAAGAATACTTTTCACGGGCAAAAAGAGCCGGATATATGAAACCATCTTTTGAAAGGTTCTTATACAACAGGGAAGAGTTATCTAATGTTTTATCCTTTTTGGAGTCGCAAGAGTGATAGATCTCTGGTCACGAGACTTTTAGAATATATAACGATTTAAAGAAAAACACCACTTTTCCAAAACAAATGTACTCCATTTTGTCTAGTCCTCCTTGACTATATATCATCAAAGCCACGTAAATGAAGCTGTCACTGTAACTGAATCGTGCTCAAGTAGACAGTTAATTGATCTGTATATGTACCAATGACTATATCAAAGTAAGCAATTTCAATGTTTTAGGCTAAGAGAAGTTCATGCCAAGACGCACATATTTGTCTACCCCTATGCGAGACCACTGGGGGTGTACACGTAGTATGTTCTTGGAGTGTGCAGTTTACGATCTTAAGCTAATGTTATTTCAAGTTTTTTTTCAATTATTTTGTATTAGTAAAATAAATTTGTTACTTTTCATCTAATTTAATGTCTTTAATTTTTGTAATCGGGGGGAAAATGGGAACAAAGTATGATGAGATAATTTCAGAAATTAAGGGTGACCTAAGTGAAGAAGAAATTTATACTCGAGCAGAAGAAAAATTACACGAAGACTTCCTGTTTCTGCAAGAATCTGGGTTGCTTAACAAAGATGAGCTTTTACAATTTATTAAAAAAAATGGTCGTAACGTTGATAATGTTTTGGATATAAAATGTTGTTATGAAGATGACCAGCATCTTGTTTGGAAGGGGTTAGCAGATCATCCAGATGGTAAGAGATACATAACAACCAGAATGGTTGTTTTTAGAGATGGTAAACGATGGAGATCCATCGGAACACGTGAGGAAGTATCAGAAAGCTTGGATAAAATAACCTGACATTGCCTATTCTTTCCTATGCTATTAAAAAAATTTACTAATTTTGGATGCGTAATGCGTCTTTGGAGTGTGCAGCAGATGGAGTGTTATACTCTTAACTAGGCATAGTAATTTATATCAAGGTATGTAAGATAGTTTGTGTTTTTTTAAATTCTTAAAGGAGACATACGGTGGGCGATAAATTCAAAGTGATTACAGAGTTTATTAAAACTAGGGACTATAAATTACTTGAAGAGCGCTTACACGATGATTTTTTAATGATTAGAGAGGAAGGGTTAGTTACGAAGGATGAGTTCGTGAGCTACCTTAGTGGGGATCTTGAAGGCGATAATGCAATTATATTATTAGACTATAAATGCTTATTGGAGAATGAAGATTCTTTAATTTGGCAAGATCTCTTCGATGTACCAGATACGGGGCAAAGGATTATTTCTACAAGTTATGAAGCTTATAAAGAAGGAATGGTTTGGAGGTCTATGCTTAACAAAAAAATAGTGTCGAAAGACGTAGAAAAATTATTATGAGCGTAGCAAGAACCAATATCATTAATTTTTTTTCAGAGGAAGAATGTGATAAATACTATGCCTTGCATAAAGAATTTTTAAAAACGTTAAGTGACTGTGGAATTAAAGAAGCTACTTACGTGAGGGCTAGCCCGACATCTTTATTATATTTTTCTATAATAGATAGCGAAGAAGATGCAGAAGAAATATTAAAGAGAGCAAACAAGTGGAGATTAAAATACGACTTCAAGGTGGATGTTATAACTTTCGACGGAAAGGTGTCCTACCAATATAGGAGAGGATAGCGTTTCACTAAAAGCTATAAGCAAATTTAGAACTACTTTATAGAACTATCTCTTTTTGCCTTTACTCTAACACGCTTTGGCTTTGCTCCAAGCTTTGTTAAAAGAAGGATTGTGGCTAATGTTGCTACGAATATTATCATACCTTACATGTAGTAGGCATTGGTGCTTTTACAAGTGAGTGGCAACCACTTTTTGGTACTTCCTTCACGTTAAAAGAAGGATAATCTCAAAAACGTATTGGTAATGGAAGAAGTATAACTAGAAGTGAACAATATATATAGATATGAATATTATAAGAGTACTTAATATTAAGTATTTATAGCATCTTAGTGACCTATTATAGTTGAGGTATGGTTACTAGAGACTATAACTATTCAAGACCTTTAGAGTCCATAGGTGGAGTTGTTATACTGAAACCAACGCATTCGTGAACTCTATATATGAGCAGTATTTCCTAACTGATAAAGCCAACAAAACTATACGTAAGAAACTACTTAAAGTAGTACTCCTAGATCTCTATGTAGCTTGGATAGATGATCCTAACTTATGCATAGGTGTTCATATGTCCCCTAATGCGTATAGTGATGGAACTGTTTTGCCTAAAGGTAAGAGTAGATACAATGAACTGCATATAAAACATACTATCATTCAAGTCATCCATAGGCTCAAAGATGTAGGGCTTATAGGCTTTAAAGAGGGGTATGAGGGTAGTCCTAAGTATGGAGGGCGTACATCCCGTATATGGGCTTATGAGCGTCTTATAGAAGCATTTGAGACTGCACAATTTGGATACTTTGATATCAATTATATTGAGAATAAAGAAGTCATTATCCTACGTGATAGCAACAAAAAGAATGTTGAATATGAGACTACAAAACATACAGAAGAGATGGCTGAAGTTGTACGGGCTTACAACACTCTTTTAGCCAAAACATTCATAGATATCCCAGATATGAATAAGCCTATGTTAGAGATTAAAGAAAAGAACTCTGATAAAACCAGATATGTCAACATCACCCATCATGGCAAGTTTACCCATAGAGTGTTTAACAATAGTTCTTGGGATCAGGGAGGACGTTTCTATGGAGGGTTCTGGCAACAGATAGATGGGATACTGAGAAGTCGTATCTACATGAATGACAAACCAACCGTAGAGATAGACTTCTCTGGTCTACACGTCATTCTTGCCTATACACAAGTAGGTGAAGACTTCTGGGGGATGACAGATGAAGATCCCTACAATATTCCAATAGAAGGGATAGAGTATCCTGATCATGCAAGAGATGTTATAAAGCAACTTACTTTGCTTGCATTTAATGCGTCTGACGAATCCAGTTTATTCAAAGCATTTAGATCAGAATTTGACTATAAGAACTATTCAGTCCGTTATTCATTTCCTGATGAAAAGCTATCTGAGATACTACAAAGCATTAAGGATAAACATTCATTGATTAAGGATCTCATTAATACTGGTGCAGGTTTAGAATTAATGAATATAGACAGCAAAATAGCTGAATATGTCATCAAAGATTTTGTTGAAACAGATACGCCTATTCTGACCGTACATGATAGTTTTATTGTTCCTTTTGGAGAAGAAGACAGGCTTGAGAAACTGATGAAGGAAGCCTTTGTATATGTCACGAATAAAAACAAAACAAAGGTGAAGTTTAACAAAAATCTTACTCTTGGTCAGGTCAACCAAGCAAAGTACAGCACAGGACCTGATAGAGATTATTACTTAGATAGCATGCATGCTGTGAATGAGAGTGTTGCTACTGAGGGGTATAGTAAGAGGTTGGAGAGACATAAAAAGTTTTATAAGACCGTGCAACTTTAATACTGGATATCTGACAATTAATTCTCATTCTGATATAAAAAAAGATGAAAGAAGAAAATGAGGAATTGAAATGAGTACTGTTTATGTTTTGACCAATGAAGCCATGCCGGGATTAGTTAAGGTAGGCAAAACTTCTGGACCTCTTGAAAAGAGAATGAGAGAACTCTACAAGACGGGAGTACCAATTCCATTTAGTTGTTTCTACGCAGTTGATGTTGATGATGCTGATTTTGTTGAGAGAAAAATACATGAAGCATTTGATGATGTAAGATTAAATGAGTCTAGAGAGTTTTTTACAATTGCACCTGAAAAGGTAAAGGCTGCATTAGAAATTACTGGAGGTAAGGAAGTTACTCCTTCAGAAGAAATAATTGAAACTGAGACCGACCTTGTAGCAATTGAGAAGCAAAGAAATAGAAATAGGTTTAACTTCTCAAAAATAGGTATTGAAGCAGGAACAATTCTTGAGTTTAAAAAGAAACCTTCAGAAACATGTAAAGTCCTAGATGACGATCAAGTACTATTTAGAGATGAAGCCACGTCACTTTCAAAGTCAGCTTTAACGCTTATTCAAGAGCTTGGATATAATTGGGATAAAATTGCTGGTCCACAATT
>CACJWR010000057.1 GCA_902596985.1 uncultured Alphaproteobacteria bacterium | reverse complement strand
AACTAAACATTTTGCTAACGTTTCTGGATTTAATATTAGAAATATCAAGAAAGTTTGGTCTTACTAGCCCCATCCAGCGCGTGACATAGTGAGAAGTTTTATAAAGGAATTCTAATTCCATCTCTGCCAAGGATAATCTTTCCAGACCAATGCCTTCTAACAGCCTGCAACCAATCTTCATCATTAAACTCTGCAAATCCATCGGGAACAAAATGATTTAAAGCTAAGCATTTTACTTTGGCGCACTTGGCTATTAATCCTACATTTTCAGCTAGCGTATGGCTTTGCAGGAGATGGTTTTTAAGCTTAGGATCTTCATGCCCTAGACGAGTCATTATTAGTTCAATTCCTTCCGATAACATGACCTCGTGTATTAGGAGATCGGCTTGATTGGCAAAATCTATCATCTCTGGCATGTAAGCTGTGTCACCAGACAACACAATTGAATAATGTTCACACTCAAAACGAAGTGCAAAACTATCCCGTATCGGGGGATGCAGATTGCGCATAACTCGGATATTGATATTGGATAATGATAAGGACTGTCTATCTTCAAAACTATAAAATGCCGGTAGTTTCTCTAAATCAATTCGTCCCTCATCCTCTATTCTTAGCGCGATATCATCAACCATTGACTCAAGAAAAGCTCTCCAGTAATACTTTAGCCGTTTAGGACCATAGATAGGTATAGGTTTTACGCGGCCTGATACCCATGCTGTGTGAATTAAAGGTCCAAGCTCGAGGTAATGATCTGAGTGCATATGCGTAATGAAAATAGCGTCTATTTCATGAAGTTCAACGCCCTGGTCGCATATAGATCTTGAGACTCCTAAACCTGCATCTACTAACAAATTTTTTCCGTTGATGTGAATTAAAGTAGAGCTAGGCATATTCGACCCCGGTCTTATTGCCGGGCCACCTTTTACTCCTAAAAGGGAAACAAAGTTCACCATTTAATCCCACTCTTTTCTTTTATTGATTAAAATTAATTTTAAGTTTAAATGAAGAACATTGTTCAGCAAAATCTATATTTATTAAGTCCCATGGTTTAGGCTAACCATAGACAATCCCACGAGTGGTAATTTTTTGTAATTTAATTTAAAGAGCATAAAAGAAATCAATTATTAATTTGGCGCTTGCTACTAAAATCAAAGTATATATAGCATTATAAAAGATGCTTTCTTTTATCACCTTTAAAAGCCTATACCCAATAAATATACCTAATACAGATAAGGGTAAAAGCGCTAGAGAATGAACTAAAGAAGTAGAATTGACCATTGATAGATGAATATAAAAAGGAAGCTTAACCAAATTTATGCAGGTAAAAAACATTATTCTGGTTCCAACATAAATCTCTTTTCGTAATCTTAACGGAAGCAAATATATGCTAGTCGGAGTACCTCCGGAGTGAGCACAGAAAGAGGTGAACCCAGCAACAGAAGAACAAATAGCGCCTTTTAAGAAATTTTCTTTTGCCGGTTTATGAGCATTTTTTTTTAATAAAAAATAATGAAACGCGAATGAAAAACCCATTATCCCTAAGATAAATTTGAGATAATCCTCAGAAAAAAATGAGAACGTAGATGCCCCAATAATTGCTCCAATCGCAGCAAAGGGAACCATCAACTTTAGTGTATTTAGATCAAATTCCTTACGAAATCTAAAGGCTGAAATGAAGTCGGAAAAAATCAGTATAGGTAAAAGAATTGCCAGAGCCTGATTTAATGGCATCATAAAAGTCATCAGAGGAATGGATATCAACGAGACAGATCCGCCAAGACCCGATTTTGCAATGCCAAATAAAATAATTGCAGGCACTACGGTAGATAGAAATATTAGATTTATTTCCAATATTTAAACTCGCTCTTTAAAAATAAATGAACATAGCTATTCAGTGATCGTGCTTGTGAATATGACCGTATCCATGTTTGTGTTTGTGCACTTTTTGGCTTTTCTTTGCACTTTTAAGTTTAAGATCAATATCTAATGACCCCTGCTCCTCAAAAAACAAGGTTACAGGATATTTACTACTCTCATCAAACTCAATTGAAATATTCATAAACATAATGTGGGTTCTCCCAGGCTCAAGTTTCAATAAACCATTACCTGGAACTGCTATACTTTCTAAGTGCTTCATTTTAGCGACACCTTTTTTATCGACATCGGTCTTATGCAACATAGCCTTTCCAAAATCAGCTGTAACTTTTTTTAAAATTACAGGATCAGAATTTTTATTTGAAATAACCAAATAGCCCGCCCCTGATTTAGCATCTTTTCCAAATACTACTAAGTGTGGATTGCTAACTGTTATTCCCTCTAATTCAAACTCAGCACCATTTGCTGGTATAAGACACACTGGAAAGGCAGCTAGAAAAAACCAAAGAATGTATTTCTTCAATGGAAAGTAAATAATTGCACGGCCCTCCAAAAAAGTATTGGATTTAAATGAGTTATGTATTTATTTATCCGACTTGGCAAGAATTTTCTATTTTTTAATATAATTGTAAAACAACGTAATTTAATTGCTATCGAATATGCCTAATGTTAGAAAAATAGAGTAATGATGCCCAATGAAATTTACAGATTAAGGCGAGCAACTGTTGATGATGCATCAGCATGTGCATTAATAGTTGATGACTGGATTGAAAGAACGGTAGATGCCGCGTCTTTTTGACAAACACAAGCTTACCAAAATGATTAGAAATGCAATTCCACTGAGAGAAGTATGTGTAATTGGTGAGCCAATTAATGGGTATATTTCTTATAATCCTGACTTATTACAAATTTCTGCATTGTATGTTAACAAAAGAGGCGAAGGCATTGGGAAGATACTTCTCGACCGAATAAAATCTGACCACAAATATTTACATCTCTGGAGTCATGAGTTTAATAATTCGGCACACAAGTTTTATAAAAGAGAAGGATTTCAGTTGAAAAATAGAAAAGACCGCGGGTTGGATGGCATACCAGAGTTACAATTCGAGTGGATTGAAAAGTAAATAATGAGCAATAAACAAATAATAGGTTTCGACGCCGATGATACCCTTTGGGAAAATGAAGTGTTTTTTCACCAAGCACAGATGAAGTTTATCGAATTACATCCCCATATCAAAGATCCTGAACAATTGATACTTCAAATTGAAAAGGAAAATATTAAGTTTTATGGCTATGGAATAAAAGGGTTTATACTTTCATTATTAGAAGCATCAATACGATTCTCCAATAACCAGCCCAATTTCCAGAATATAGATAAAATAATAAATATCGGAAAAGATATGCTTGCCCAGAATATACAGCTTTTACCTGAAGTTGAAGAAACACTTCGACATCTTTCAGAGCACTATATGCTTATAATGATAACAAAAGGAGATTTACTTGATCAGCAGAGAAAAGTAGAAAGATCTGGGCTTTTGAAATACTTTAGCTCAACAGAAATTGTCTCAGAGAAAGATGAGCAAACATATTTGGAAATTTTGGAAAAGTATAATATTTCACCACAGGACTTTTTAATGGTTGGAAATTCATTAAAATCTGACGTTCTACCTGTTAGAAATATTGGGGGAACGGGAATTTACATTCCTCATAAATTTACATGGAAAAATGAGGAAGTTGAAAGTACTTTTGATTTAGAGAGAGTTGTCGAACTTCAAACTATATCGGCCTTAAAGGTATGGTTAAAAAACGAAATTTAAAGTAATTTCGATGCTTTCAGCTAATGCTTTTCAAAGCAAATAACACAACGGAGACCTCTATGACTGTTTGGTATTCACTTATATTAATTATAAACCTTACCCCGAACGTTGGGATTACGCCAAATGCGAATTTTCAGTCTCATATCATACAAAATAACTTATCTAAAAATGAATGTATGAGACAAGCATATGAACTTAAAAAAGACCCGCGGTTCTATATAAAAAACAATGGGCAGGTCTTAGAGAATTTTCAGAATTCGGATGAAGTACTTGGCGACCACCGGTACTATTGCTATCCAACTCGCAGCAATTGATAAGTATAGTTTTTTTGAGATTAAATCTTTGAGCATTAGTTGCGCTATTTTTAATAATTTTCACCGTTGAAAGTCATACCATATAGTAGTTAGATAATATATGTTCAAAACAACGATAATAAATACTTTTTCTTCGGAAGATGAATGTGAAATGTTCATTATGGTTTTAAAACAGCAGTGGCCAAAATATAAAGACTCAGTTCCCGAGAGCACTCTGGAAATCGTTAAAGATATAGAAATGCCAAATAGAATGTTGGCGCTCTGGAGCTTTAAACAAAAGGCAGACCAAAAAGTTATTATGAAAATAGGAGAGCAAATTATCGTACCTTTTAGAGATCGCCTAGCACCAAAAACAATCACGTATAATTGGGAGGTTGACCAAGTTCTATCACTAGGAAGGTAAAAGCTACTGCGGAAATGGGTATTACTGAATATGCAATAAATAAAAATAAAGAATTAACAAAATAACTTTTGGAGAGCTAATCAATTAAATTTATTATGAGTGTGAAACAGGAATTTAGAGGTGCTAATGAACAAATGGAACACAATTAAAAGCCTGATTGAGAATAAAGACTTTGAGGGACTTCAGGATATTTTACATGATGAATATTTATATCTAAGAGAAACTACATTGATTTCCAAAGATGAGATGGTCTCGTTCATAAAAAAAAGATTTGAGGACGGTTTAACTTTTGAAAAGCTTGAACTAATAATTGAAAACAAAGATCTATTGGCTTGGAGGGATGTGTTGATAGAGCACGGAGGTAAAAAATGGGAGACTACCAATGTGCAATTATGGAAAGATAATAAAGTTTGGAGAGATGTTGTCAGCGTTCGTGATTTGGAGAAGGTAGATCGCATCTAGGAATTAAATGAAACAAATTTCCTACATGAATAGTAAAAATGGCTGTAGCTAGAACTAATATCATAAATTTTTTTTCGGAAGAAGATTTCGATAAATAATTTGCTCTTCATAAAGAGTTTGCAAGTTCTCTGGATGAATGTGGTCTTCTTGAAGCGACGTACGTAAGAGCAAGTACAACCTAACTACTATATTTTTCTGTCGTTGAAACCGAAGAAGGCGCTCAAGAGATATTAAGAAGGGCAAATGAATGGCGTAAAAAGTACGACTTTAAAGTTGACGTAATTACCTTTGATGGAGAAATCCTTTATGAATATGGTAAGATGAAAAAATAGTATGGTTATCTAATCAAGTGACAGGAATAATTTCGCATTATGGTTGTTGGTAGGGTTGGCCAGTATTGTGTTCCTAAAGCTGGTACTGAAAGGGATAGGCCTAGAAATATGATCAATAGCGATTTAGCGAGCATTTTTAGTGATTCAATATTAAAAAATAAGTTAAAAAAAATATACCTTTAACCTTTAAATTTGCTATTTTTCTATGCGTGAGCAAGATGAATCGAAAATTACTGGCCCATCAATCATAGCATGTAGCCAAAGACGATAGTAACTGATCAGTCCGTCTTTGAGTGTAAAAAAGCTAAATACATCCGCTGAAACTTCTTTCCCTGTTGGCTTGCGCCTTAACCAGGGCCCCTTATGTATCCCGGTAAAAAACCAATGTGCCATGACTTCATTTTCATTTCCTACTATCTGTTTTATCTCAAGATTTAACTCTGCTATCTGACTACGAAACGCCTTAACGTGAGCTATAAGCCCGTCTTGCCCAACAGGCCCACCAAATGCTCTATTTGCTTCATCAATCATATCTGGTTGTGCAATAGTCTTAATTAAATCTAAGCGGCCTTTTTGAACAACCTCTATCAAATAAGTTTTCATTAGTGTTTTTGAATCCATAAACTTAGTGAAATCCTTTAGTATAGGTCTTAATAACACTAGCTACCCAATGTGCTTCATATGTCACACAAATAATCATATTTACTAAACAAACTGATTGGAAATCAGTTTTTTGGGAGTTCGAGTGTCTTTAGCTTTGACTTGTATGAATTGGACGAACGACATTATTTAATTTTTCCTATCAAAACAGTCATTTTATCTAAATCAATTTTTGGTACGCCTACCTCAGTGGCCATCGTTATGATATATTGATCGGCACCTGCTTCAGATAATGCCTCAATAATCGCACTCTCGCTTTCAGCGTACCAGTGGCAAAAGAAAAAATCTGCTTTTCCAATAAACAATTGATGTAGTTGTGCATTCTCCCTCTTTGGTACATTTTCAAACCACTCAGCATTTTTTTTTCGATGCTTAACAAACTTCAAATATTCCTTTTTAACTTTGTCTGAATGAAATGTATGGGTTGCAATGAAATGTTTGAGTTTCATTTTTTTTAACCTTATTCAATTGATAATATAATAACTTGTTATCTTATTAATAAATATTAGCAGATTGCAAACGCATATAGTAATACGACCCTTTTTACTCCGTTAATTATGAAAATTAATTTTTACTTGATTGGTGAAGTGACCTTTCCTTAGCTTTTCTTTTGCTTTTAAATTAGTCTCGAAAAAGTGACCCTAAGTTGTTTCTATTAGTGGGCCTCATTGTTGCAAAGAAATTTTTTGCTGAAGTATTAACATCGCACTATTTCGGTAAGAATGTAACGCCAATTTTGTCTATCTCTCCTTATTATGTCAGTAAGAAGTGTAAAGGTAGCGTGTCATTGAAGAGTACTTCAGATAGGGTATTTTTTATAAATAAGATAATTCCAATCCTTTGACAAATAGTTAAACGAACTAGATCCCTCATATGTAAATAAAAAAGGGTTTCAGATGGAAGAAAATAATGAAGGCTTCGGCATAGCATTCGTAACGATAATATTCGTTGCATTTATATTACCTTCGATTGTAGTTTTGTCGGTTGGAGACACATGGGACCGATTTATCGATAAGTATGGTTCTGCTGTTACAACCAACTGTTGGGAAAATAGTAAGCATGAAAAAGTTTGTCGAAGTGATAGAAAGTGTAAATTTGGGCGTTTGTTTTGTATAGAAGAAGGTTTCAGATGGCAAGCCGATTAGTATCTGTTTTGAAGACTATATTTGGGAAGGCATTTTATTCTAATCTTTGGGTTGCTATTTCCTTTGGATTAGTTTCCCAAGTAATTGGTTACACAAAATACGAGGGATATTTTGATCTTTATTGGATAATTATAAAAGATGGTTATCTTTACCTTAATCTATATCCTAGCATTGATGAACTAAGTGCTGTTTTATTTATTAGGGTATTTTTAGCTGTTTTTGTCTTTCTAACCGTTAAACATAAATTAAACGGTAACTAAAATTACACAAGAATTCTCAGGAGATCTAATGGAGTACATTAAATATAAGCTAACCAGAGCCTTAATAGTGGCTTTTCTATTTTTGTCAGCATGTAATAGTGGGGATGGAAGTGGCTACTGAAAAAGCTGTCGAGATTATAGATATATACACTCACAATGTGGAGAAGAGATTAGATAGGCTAGGAACTTACTTAATCTTTATAGTAATACCCTTATTATTAATGATAGCAATGCAACTAGGTGCTTTAATAATCTACTT
>CACJWR010000056.1 GCA_902596985.1 uncultured Alphaproteobacteria bacterium | reverse complement strand
ACCTAACTTCTGTCCCTTTTTTGTCTCCCGCTGGCCCTATCTTTTTTAAAGGACTTATTGTTTCTCCATTATTAAACTCAACATGATGCTCAGAATTGTCTCTCCATATCCTTAGTTCAAGTTTAGATGACAACGCATTAACAACAGAGACCCCTACCCCATGTAAACCACCCGAAACCTTATATGAATTTTGGTCAAACTTACCTCCCGCATGAAGTTGTGTCATTATAACTTCTGCTGCAGAAATACCCTCTTCTTGATGAGTTTCTGTTGGGATGCCTCGCCCATTATCTGAGACTGCTACAGAATGGTCTGGATAAAGGGTAACTGTTACTTTGTCGCAATGTCCTGCAAGAGCTTCATCAATACCATTATCTACCACTTCATAGACCATGTGATGAAGACCAGATCCATCGTCTGTATCCCCGATATACATACCGGGCCTCTTTCTAACTGCCTCAAGCCCCTTTAAAACTTTAATGGACTCTGCACCGTAATTTTCAGTTTCTGCCTGTGGATCTGTCATCTCTACCTCTTGTAAATTACTATAACTTGTTATAGTAAAAAAGTCACGAATAACAGTTTAAAAATAATATGTAATGATTTGTATATTTTATAAAAATATGGGAGTTTGGGTTTGATGAAAAGGCAAGTTGTAGACCTCATCGGTAATACACCTCTTATAAAACTTGAAAAGGCATCAGAAGAAACTGGTTGTAATATTTTTGGTAAAGCAGAATTTTTAAACCCAGGACAATCGGTTAAAGATAGAGCCGCCTTGGAAATAATAAAACAAGCAATTGCCTCCAAAGACATTGGTCCAGGTGGATCAATAGTTGAGGGAACAGCGGGGAATACTGGGATTGGTCTTTCTCTCGTAGCTAGTTTCTATGGTTTTAAATCGGTAATAGTCATACCAGAAACACAATCGGAAGAAAAAAAAGAAGCCTTGAAAATGCTAGGTGCTAAGTTGGTAGAGGTACCTGCAAAGCCATATAGCGACCCAAATAATTATATCAGATACTCCGAACGATTAGCCTCTGAGTTAAATAAGGTTTCAAAGACAGGCGCCTTTTGGGCAAATCAATTTGATAACTTAAACAATAGAAAAGCACATATCAAAAATACAAGTCAGGAAATTTTTGAGCAAACAAATGGGAAGATTGACGGTTTTATCTGTTCTGTTGGAACCGGAGGAACCTTAGCAGGTGTTAGCATTGGATTGAAACAGAGAAACTCCAATATAAAAATTGGATTGGCTGATCCAGACGGATCAGCTCTCTTCAAACATTATACTGATGGAATTTTAAAATCTGAAGGTTCATCAATCACTGAGGGTATTGGTCAAGGACGTATTACTAAAAATTTAGAAGGTCTAAAACCTGACTTCAGCTATAATATTAAAGATGATGAAGCGCTAAAAATCATTTACTCTCTTATAATTGAAGAGGGTCTGAGCCTTGGGACATCATCTGGGATAAACATCTGTGGAGCGATTAAAATGGGCAAAGAGCTTGGACCCGGCCACACCATTGTTACGATACTGTGTGATCATAGCCAAAGATATAAATCCAAACTATTTAATATTGAATTTCTAAAAGAAAGAAATTTACCTATTCCCGTTTGGTTTAATAACGAAAATCAAGACTTACCGAACGTTTTAATATAATGGGAAAAAATCTGATTTATACAAAAGATTAATAGAAGCAAAAAGTAGAAAAATCATAAGAAACGTTTCAAACAACTTCTCGGATATAAATGATCTAATTTTTTCTCCTATTAAAAACCCAAAAACCGAAGGAAATATCATTAAAGTTGACAGTATTAAGGTTTGGCTATCCAGTAATTCGAAGAAATAGTGAGTAGAAAAAAGTCCAAGTGAGCCAACGAATATGTAAAGACCTGTAAGACCAACGAATTGGTCTTTGTTGGCTTTCCTTATAAGAAGAAGTACAGCAATTGTTGGCGCCCAAACATGAGTGAACCCTGCGGCTGTACCTATAATGGCTCCTGATACAATTTGTATTATTTTATCAAGCCCTAGACCAAAAGATAAAGAAAAGCCCGTCCAGCGATAAATTATAAAAATGAAAATCATTAAGCCCAGTAAAAAGGAAAGTGTTTTCTGCTCTAATGAAAATGAAAAATAACTGAAACTGAAAGTACAAACAAAAAGGGATACCAACAGATATTTATTTGAGAAAACCATATCAACCTTATCAGTTGACCTATAATACTGTAAAAAGTTCGTAACCAGCGTTGGTATAATTATCATCACCATTGCAAGTCTCGGTGATGTATAAAGGCTTAGAAGTGTTATTGAGACGATAGGCAGTCCCATCCCTATGCTACCCTTTACTATTCCAGCAATTAAAAAAGCAGCAGCGGTTAGGAAAATAAAATAACTCGACATATCATCATTAAAAAAGGTGGATAAATCAGACAATTAAAGTTTCTTTACTTTGTTTAGATAATCCAAAAGTTTTTTTGTATTGTTTTATTTTGTTTTCTGGTCCCATTGCCTTATTAGAATTGTCTGACAATTTTACGGTTGGTTGTCCATTAGCAGAAACAGCTTTACAGACCAATGAAAAAGGATCCAATGCCCCATTATCAATCAAACCTCTAAAATCATTTGTTAATAAAGTTCCCCAGCCGAAACCTATTTGGACCCTTTGGTTAAATTTTTTATAAAGCTCAATGATTTTTTTTGTGTCGAGGCCGTCTGAAAATATTATCAATTTTTCTGTGGTATCTTCACCTTTATTTTGCCACCAGTCAATCGCGTGCTGAGCTCCTATCTCAGGATCACCTGAGTCGATTCTTACCCCGGTCCACGAAGCAAGCCAGTCAGGCGCATTATTTAAAAAATTTTGGGTGCCATACGTATCAGGTAGTATAACCCTTAAATTCCCATCATGCTCTTCATGCCAATCCTCTAAAACCTTATACGGAGCTTGTTTTAGTTCTGTTTCCGTTTTTGCCAAAGCTGAAAAGATCATGGGTAGCTCATGGGCATTGGTTCCTATAGCTTCAAGCTCACGTCGCATGGCGATAAGGCAATTCGAGGTACCAATAAACTTTGACCCCATGCCTTCACACATTGCCTGCACACACCAATCTTGCCAGAGGAAACTATGCCGCCTTCTGGTTCCAAAGTCAGCTATTCTCATGCCATCGAAACGCTTCAACTGCTCTATTTTTTCCCAAAGCTTTGTCATCGCCCTTGCATACAAAACCTGTAACTCGAAACGCCCCATATTCTTTAAAACAGCTTTAGATCTCAACTCTGTCAGTACGGATAAAACTGGAACCTCCCAAAACATAACCTCGGCCCATGACCCTTCGAAACTAATTTCAAACTGCCCATCTTTTTTTCTGATCTCATATTCTGGTAGCTTTAGTTTTTCTAACCAATCAATAAATGATGGTCGAAATATAGCACGCTTTCCATAGAATAAATTTCCTCTTAACCAAGTGGACTCTCCCTTACTTAAGGATAAATCTCTTATGTGGTTCAATTGCTCCCTTAATTCTTCTTCATCTATTACGTTTGCGAGGAGTATTTTACTAGATCTATTTAAAACGGAAAACTTAACGGTTACGTCAGGCGCATTTCTCAAAACAAATTGAGCCATTAATAATTTGTAGAAGTCTATATCCAGTAAAGACCGCACTATTGGATCAATTTTCCAATTATGGTTATATACTCTGGAAGCAATATCTATCATAAAATTATAACACAAAGATTTTAGTCCAATTGCAAGCACTAATAGAAGAGGATCAAATTACAAGAATACAAGTCACATTGATAAAATTTCTTATTTTAAGTTTGCCAAATTATTGAGAAAATAAATTTTTTGATTATTTATCGTTGTTATTGGTGTCTGATAAAAAGGGAGATCAGCTCTATGCCGTTTGAATTTTTTAGTAATAAAGGAAACTTTTTTAAAGGTAATCTGCATGGGCACAGCAATTACTCCGACGGAAAGCTAACGCCAGAAGATGTTTGTAACGCATATATTGAAAAAGGGTATGACTTTATCTCTATAACAGACCACTTCCTCAAAATGTTTAACTATCCGATAACATCACCTGAATTAAAGATAAAAAATTTTACAGTTATACCTGGAGCTGAGTTACATACAAGCAAGATGGAAAATGGAGAACTTTGGCATTTGCTCGCTTTGGGTTTGAATGACAAGTTTAAACCACCTGACCAACCTAATTTTTTAATAAACACCAAATCAGAGAATATTGAAAACCTGAGCTCACGTCTTTTCGATGCGGGTGCCTTTGTGTCACTTACACACCCAGAATGGAATGGAATGACACTCAAAGACACACTTAATATCAACAAAGCGCACGCTATAGAGATTTATAATCATAGCTGTGCCATTGAATGTGACAGAGGGTCCGGGGTCGCAGTACTGGATCAGATTCTTAACTATGGGAAAGAACTTAATATCATAGCCACAGACGACTCCCATTTTCATATCGATGATGCGTTTGGAGGCTGGGTGATGGTAAAGTCAGAGATTAATAGCGAAGAGGCGATACTTGAAGCCCTTAAAAACGGTCACTACTATTCATCTCAAGGTCCTGATTTCAAAAATATAAAGGTCCAAAATGGCCGTTTGGAAGTGTTATGCTCACCTGTTGAAAAAATTATTGTTAGTGGATACGGATCAGCAAGCATATGTAAGAATAAAACTTCTATGGAGTCTGCAGTTTTTAATTTAGGACTACTTCCCCAAGAAAAATGGCTAAGAGTTACCATCATTGATAATAAGGGAAAGAAGGCTTGGACAAATCCAATCTATGATTACTGAGCTTTTTTTATATTGTTTGATTTATAAATCTTATAATCTCATCAAAAACCATTCTGGCTTTTTTGGATAAATGACGTGCTCTAAGAAACCCATGGGGCAAACCCAAGCCTTCTAGATAAGTTATATCGCACCCATATTGCATTAGACTTTCTACATAAGACTGACAATCATCCGCTAAAGGATCTATTTCAGCACTGACCAGTAATGTCTTAGGCATATTATCATTATCAAAATTTCTAATGAGATCATGAAGTCCCATTTTTAATGGAAGGCCAGCACATTTATGATAAAAATCTATATCATCTTGCGTTAAAAGCGGCGCATCATAAAACCTTCTCTTATTAGCTCCACTGATCTCACCAGCCAAATCAGGATAGATGAGCACTTGCGCTTCTGGGCGAATTGAAACATTTCTAACCTTGTTTGCCACAAAACCTGCTAAAGTACCTCCAGCACTATCCCCGACCAAAATTAGTCGTCTCTCAGGATTTTTAATAAAGTAATAAAAACGAATGGCGTCTAGAAAAAACTCTGGGTATTTAACCTCTGGAGCAAGTGAATAGTCTAATGAGAAAACGTTACACCCTGTGCTTTCACAAATTTCAGCACATATATCGTCATGACTTTCAAGTCCCCCGACAACAAACCCTCCCCCATGGAAATATATAAGATCAGACTTATTGTCGGTGCTCTTAGAGTACTGTCGATATATCAAAGACCTCTCTTTGAAGACTACCTTTTTATCTTCAACTTGTACGTTTGGAGGTCTAACTTGTCTAAAATGTTTTACCATTTCATTATAATTTTGCCGTAGCTTTTCTACTGAGTCCCCTACATGTTCTTGTGCAAAAGTTTCAGAAATACGTATAAATTCTTTTATTTCTTCATCGAACAACTTTTCGTATTTTGGGCTCATTTTCAATCTCAGGTTACGTAGGGTCAATCTTTGAAATAGTAATGTTTTCTCTTGTCATAGTGTAAATTGTTACTTAACATTTAACCTAATCTTTACAATAAATTAAAATAATCTTTCCATAACGGATCGATTTACTCAAAAATTTAGGGGAGAAATTAAAGTGAAAGATAAATTCATAAAAGCTCAACAAGAGAAATTGACGCTTGGAGCAATTGATCGACGACAGTTTATGACATCGGCAATCGCTGCGGGTATAGCAATACCAACAGCCTTGTCATTGGCTAGTGATGCAATTGCGGCAACACCGAAGAAAGGTGGAAAATTTAGAATGGGTTTAGGGCACGGCTCGACTACAGATACGCTCGACTCAGGAACATCGGAAAACCATTTTACTCTTGTGAATGGTTACACCTTTGGAAATCATCTAACCGAAATCAATAATGAAGGAAAGCTTGTTGGCGAATTAGCTGAAACCTTTGAGTCGGATGATGGTAAAACTTGGGTATTTAACTTAAGAAAAGGTGTTGAATTTCACAACGGAAAAACAATGACATCAGAAGATGTTTTAGCGTCTTACGAGCATCATATGGGCGAAAAGTCAACTTCGGCTGCAAAGGGATCACTATCACCTGTAAAGAGTATAAAAGCTGATGGAAAATACAAAGTAATAATGGAATTAGACAGTCCTGATACTGACTTCCCTTACATTGTAAGTGACTATCACATCTCTATCAGGCCTGCTGGTGATATGACCTCAGGAGTTGGTACAGGTGGATACATCGTTCGGAGTATCTGATATAATTATTTGGGTCGCTATATGGCTTTGCAGGTACCTCTACCAACTTAGCACCTAGCATTTTCAAGGCTTCTTTTTTTTCTTCCGATTGTGTTTCTGGTATGACTATTACCGATTTAAAACCATAGAAACTAGCTACGAGAGAAAGACCAATCCCAGTATTCCCCGCTGTTCCCTCAACTATTGATCCACCTGGACCAATGTCTTTGGAGGCAATTGCTTGTTTTATTATTTCCAAGGCGGCTCTATCTTTAACCGATTGTCCTGGGTTTAAAAATTCTGCTTTACCAAAAATATTACAACCAGTTTCTTCTGATGCCTTTTCAAGTTTTATAAGAGGTGTATTACCGATGAGGTCTACAACTTGCCTTTTCATCAAACCCAAACTCCCATATTTTTATAAAATATACAAATCATTACATATTATTTTTAAACTGTTATTCGTGACTTTTTTACTATAACAAGTTATAGTAATTTACAAGAGGTAGAGATGACAGATCCACAGGCAGAAACTGAAAATTACGGTGCAGAGTCCATTAAAGTTTTAAAGGGGCTTGAGGCAGTTAGAAAGAGGCCCGGTATGTATATCGGGGATACAGACGATGGATCTGGTCTTCATCACATGGTCTATGAAGTGGTAGATAATGGTATTGATGAAGCTCTTGCAGGACATTGCGACAAAGTAACAGTTACCCTTTATCCAGACCATTCTGTAGCAGTCTCAGATAATGGGCGAGGCATCCCAACAGAAACTCATCAAGAAGAGGGTATTTCTGCAGCAGAAGTTATAATGACACAACTTCATGCGGGAGGTAAGTTTGACCAAAATTCATATAAGGTTTCGGGTGGTTTACATGGGGTAGGGGTCTCTGTTGTTAATGCGTTGTCATCTAAACTTGAACTAAGGATATGGAGAGACAATTCTGAGCATCATGTTGAGTTTAATAATGGAGAAACAATAAGTCCTTTAAAAAAGATAGGGCCAGCGGGAGACAAAAAAGGGACAGAAGTTAGGT
>CACJWR010000055.1 GCA_902596985.1 uncultured Alphaproteobacteria bacterium | reverse complement strand
GCTATGTTCCTTAGGATGCCAATCTTGAGTTAATATTATAGTATCAAATTTTTCTTGGGCACTGTTTATAGTTTCTACAAGCTTTTCACCATCTTTCACTGCCAGTGCTCCACCATGACAAAAGTCGTTTTGCATATCTATGATTATTAAAGCAGAACTCATTTCTTTATTTGTGTCAGATTTTAGTTACAAGATGAGAGAAGATAATTAAATGATTTTGTAAATCCCATCAAGCTAAATTGATCTACTAGCATAGAGCCATCTATGCCTTGTAATTCTATTGTTAATCTGTTGCCACCAAGGAGTAATGATATATCATCTTTCATAAGGCCGTTTATTATAGCATGCTTACTTCTAGAGTTTTGATTAGAACTCAAAGCCATTAGCCCAAGCACCTTTCTGTTATCAATATTCATAGACCCAGTAATATTGAGTTTCAATGGGTAGTCAGAGAAATATGACATTGAATATTCTGTATTATTTTTATCTACAGACAAATATATAAATGAGTTTTGCCTATTTTTTCCTAAAACCTCTCTGGAATTAAAATATGAGGCTGTTCTTTTTGCTTTTGAGGCTAGAAAACATTCACTAGAGACGGACGAGTAAACAGCCCAGTCACGATACTTTTTTTTGACAAAGAAATCTTGCCCAATTGCGTATTGTGCGAAGAAACAGATAAATAGGCTCAAAATTATTGGAAAGAATTTAAGTTTCATAATATCCTTTTAATGTAAACAACTAACGATTTTATACTAAAATAAAAAAAATGGGAACTCTATATATAACTGGAGCAGGTGTAAGTTCTGATAGTGGCATTCCTACTTTTCGTGGTGCTGATGGCTTTTGGACTATAGGTAGTGAAAACTATACACCCCAGGAAATGGCAACAAGATATATGTACTTAAATAATCCCGAACAGTTCCTGTTGTGGTATTTTAAACGGTTTGCGAAATATAGAAATGCTGAGCCTAACGAAGTTCACCGATGGCTTGCAGATAAGAATCTAATTACACAAAACATTGATGGGCTGGACGGAAAGGCTGGCAATACGAGTTACATTCCGATACACGGTCGCCTAGATAAGGTCACCGTTTTTGCAGAAGAAGGTAAAGAGTCTTTGATAATTGATGCTCCTTGGGAGAAAATATCTCGTTTTGGGTTCACTCATGATAATGACCCAAAGTCTGATGACTTTTTGATTAAAACACTGCTGGAGTATTTTAAAATAGAAAAAGACAAGCAACAAAAATATCATCCTTCTCTGGGTTATTCGCTAAAACCCTTCGTACTTTTGTTTGATGAAATTTATACAGATTTATACAGGATAGGTGAGGCTCAACAAAGAATGATTAAAGCAAACAAAATGGTTTTTATGGGAACTTCCTTTAGCGTAAACATAACAGCAATAGCACTTAGAATAGCAGCGTCCAACTCAATAGATATTGAAATAATAGACCCAAATCCAATCGATATTGGCTATAAACATGCTGCCTATTTTGAAATGTCGGCGTTGGAATACGTTGAAAGTTTTTTATAAAGCTTAGTGCTTTTTATCTTTAGAATGAGAATAAGAATTGTTATGCCTGTGTAAAAATACAACTCTCCTGTCCAAGTTTTGGACATCAAAATGAAATGAAAAATTGATAGCATTATTGCTACATAGACAAAGCTATGGATCTTATTCCATGTCTTGATATTTAATTTACGAAGCGCAAAATTATTCGACGTGAGCGCCAATGGTATCAAAGTTATAAAAGCAAAAAAGCCTGCAATTATATAGTATCTTTTTTGTAAATCAGATAACAATAAATCTATCGAGAGACCGATATCGAGGAAAAAATATACACAAATGTGGGAAACGATGTAATAAAATGCAACCAATCCAATGCAACGTCTATACCTCACTAAATTAATCTTAGCATATTTAAAAAGTGGTGAAATTGAAAGAGTTATCAGTAAAAATATAAGCCCAAGCTCTCCGTATTTATGCTCTAAAAGCCGCAGAGGGTCAGGACCTAGCTGATTAACTATTCCCCAATAAAAATATAGGGGTATTGGGATAAGTAAAATACAATATAACAATGAAACGGGTAGAGACTTAAATAAAATGCTAAACGTCATTATTTTAGTAGTATTTTTTTAGATCCATACCTTTGTAAAGATCTCCAACTTCTTCAATATACCCATTAAACAGCTCAGTTTTTCGTCTTTCACCGAAAAGACCTTCACCTATAACTCTTTCAGTTGCTTGCGACCATCGGGGATGATCAACATTTGGGTTTACGTTAGAATAGAATCCATACTCCCTGGGGTTTTCTGAACTCCATGTAGTGTAGGGTTGCTCTTTGATAAATGAAATTTTAGTGATGGATTTTATTGATTTAAAGCCATATTTCCACGGTACCACAAGCCTGAATGGAGCACCATTTTGGTTTGGTAATTCTTTGCCGTATAAACCAATAGCAATAAAAGTAAGTGGATGTAAAGCTTCTTCTATAGTTAAGCCTTCGCGGTAAGGCCAATCCAAAGTTGCACGCTTTTGCCCTCTCATTTCTGTAGGTCTATAAACAGTCTCAAAGGCCACGAATTTAGCGTTATTATCTAATTCGAGTTCATCAATTAGGTCACGCAAAGGGAACCCTATCCAAGGTATAACCATTGACCAGCCCTCTACGCAACGCAATCTATAAATTCTTTCCTGTATAGCTTTTCCTCTAAGAATTTCTGCTAAATCAAATTTTTTCTTATTTTGAGAAACTCCCTCAAATGTAATTTCCCAAGGATCAGTTGTTAAACTTTGCGCGTATTTTGCAGGATCAGTTTTTGATGTGCCAAATTCATAAAAATTGTTATAGTTTGTTATCTCTTCAATGGTATTTGGCTTTGCATTAGTAGAATAACTTTGTTTCGCTAATGTAGGGGTGGGGACAAACGCTAGCGAGGCAAGGCCTAGCGCTTCGACAAATTTTCGACGATTTAAATAAAAATTATAAGGCGTGACGTCGCTATACTTTAAAATCTTCAAAATATATGGTCCTATGATGTTGACAACTTCATCCATCATGGTAGTTCTATTCATATAGAAGGCAATAGTTATTCAAATTTTAATGACAAGCTTTTATCAATTTCTTATTTGGTTCTTCACTATAGTTAGCTTAATCGCTTTAATGTACGGTGTTTTGAGTGCTGATATTACATTTATTGGGTTATTTATTTGTACGCTTATTATATCAGTTATTTTTTACAGGCTGAACGAAACCCCACCTTCGAATGTTACACAAGAGCCACAAGTGAAAGATTTCGCTTTGGACGGTATTGATAACAATAACATTGAGATATCTGAAGCTATTGAAACTCTAAAGCAAGAACAAACAAAAATACTGTCTATTTTTAAAAAAGATATTTACTCAAATCAAGATCTATCGAGCATGTTGGACATAAAGAGAAATATTGTATCTGACTTTGTTTCATCGCTGTCTTTGAATTTTGAAATGGTTTCTAAGCAAGAGTTGAAAGACATTATTTTGAAATTAATGAATGATTTAATTGAGAAAAATTCAAATCATTTGTTTGAGCCCTCTTTCTTTCCTCAAGAGGAGTCTAGATATGTCAGTTGGGTAAAACGATCGTTAATTCTTTTAGGCTGGACAATAAAAGGAGGGGAGGACAGGGCAAAAAAATTATTCGATATTTTCGAAAAGATTGGAATGATTGCTGGGGTTCTCGTTTTTTCCCACACCAAGAAAGCTAATATAGATCTGAAGCAGTATGAGCAATATATACAAACTGGTGAAATTGATTTTTTGGTTGTGATAACCCAAGATTTTAAAGATAGTAACAAAGCGCAATTATCGAATAGGATCGTTATCATTAATCATCATGATTTGCCTAAATTACATTCAATGCTAAAAAGTTTATCAACTATCAAATAATTGGTCTGATCCTTGCAATAACAAACTGAATAAAAGGAAAATGACATGTTAGATGAAGAATTGAATGAAACTGCAGTAAAAGCAAAAGCTATTGCTGAGATTGTGGAAATAGCCTTGAATAATTTAATGAAGGTTGACCTTTCTCGTGAAGAGGCTTTGGCGGGCATCCTTAGTCAGATAGCGATTCAGGTTGACAAAAAAGATCTAGAGTTTGCGTTGGATTTGAATAAAAAGTACCATAAATCTTTTTTAGAAAACGTAAAAAAATAATAAAAAGAATTAGGTTGCTTTTTTAAAAATAAGCCTTAATTGGTGTATCAATTATGATCAGTGAATTAGGGCATTTTCTTTTAATATCTGCGTTCTGTCTTAACCTCGGTTTGATAGCTAACAGTATTTCTACTAGATCTGTTCTGGCAGGATATGTAAGCTTTTTTAATAGACTTGAAAGCCTACTATTCATCTTGTTAGCCATCTCTTTTTTGTTGTTGATCGTAAGCTTTATCAACTCTGACTTCTCGGTAAAGCTGGTTGCGAATAATTCACACGCGCTAAAGCCCATTTTGTATAAAGTCGCAGGAGCTTGGGGCAACCACGAAGGTTCTATGTTACTGTGGGTACTGATTCTTTCTGTATATTTATTTTTATTTCAGGCTAGCTCACGTGATTATCCAAAGGTCTTAGTTAGAAACGTAATTCTTGTTCAATTATCGACAATAGCCCTTTTTTTATTTTATCTTTTAGTTTTATCAAATCCATTCGAGAGACTTGAATTTCCGCCTTTGAACGGTCAAGACCTCAATCCAATTTTACAAGATGTCCTCCTCGTAGCACACCCACCAATTTTGTATCTTGGATATTTAGGGCTTTCAATACCCTTCTCTATAGCAGTAGGATTTCTATTAACAAATGACCGGAATTTAAATATCGTTAGTCTTTTAAGATTTTGGTCTTTAGTTCCTTTTGTTTTCTTAACACTTGGAATTTTATTAGGAAGTATCTGGGCCTATTATGAGCTTGGCTGGGGAGGTTGGTGGTTTTGGGACCCAGTAGAAAATGTCTCTTTACTTCCTTGGTTGATAAACCTTGCTTTGATTCACAGTATTTTAATACTTGAAAGAAGAAACTCTCTATTAAATTGGACAATTCTATTGTCGATTATGGGATTTTCTTTTTCGATGATTGGGACCTTTATCGTTCGGTCCGGATTAATAACTTCTGTTCACGCCTTTGCAAATGATCCGTCAAGGGGACTATTTATTCTCTTGATAATATTTCTAGCAATTGTCTCAAGTTTGTTAATTTACATAACAAAAAGATCCAATCATAAAAATTTCATGAAGCTTAACTTCGCTTCCAAAGAGCTTTGGATAATTGTGCAGAATTTGACGTTGTTAGTTATAGCAACAATTGTCTTTTTAGGCACTATTTGGCCTTTTATAATTGAGGTAATGTTCGACGAACAAGTGTCAGTCGGCGAACCTTTTTATGAGGTCTCGCTCACACCTTTTGTGGTTATCTTTGCCTTTATGCTGCCTATCGTCAGCAAAATTCGTTGGAAGGGTAAAAATTTTAGTAATCTCAGAACAACAATAGGACTAATTTTAATTTCTATAGCTTTATCAGCTAGCGCATTCATATGGAAAGATTTTAAATTTTTGACATTTATCGGTCTTTTTTTGTCTTCATGGGTTTGTTTAGGCAGTTTTTTAGAATTTTCTTCTTCTTTAAAATCCCAACTTAACTTCATCGATAGCTTAAAGCGCTTACTTATATTTAATTCGAGGTTGATTGGGCGGACTTGTGCTCACTTTGGCTTTGGAGTACTTATTTTTGGAGTCACTGCAGTTACGAGTTGGGAAACAGAGGATATTCGAAATGTTGAAGTAGGGGAGAATTACTATGTCCATTCATACCAAATAGCATTCAAAGGTATTGATTATTCAGTAGAAAAAAACTTTAAGAAAGTCTCAGGTTCATTTGAAGTGTTAAAGAATAATGAGCTTGTTGGTACATTATCACCAGAAAAAAGACTCTACCCTTCACGTAATGAAGTTACAACTGAAGCATCTATAAAGCCTACGCTTTCTAATGATTTTTATATGGTTCTCGGAAATAAGATAGATGAAAACGCTTGGGTTGTAAGAACGTACATTAAACCTTTCATATCTTTCATTTGGATTGGTGTAATATTAATTGCTTTAGGCGGATTTGTTAGTCTACTATCTTTTACTAAGTATAAAACATTCAAAGCATAAAGCTATAAATTGGCGCGTTTTTACTATATTTTTTTTATTTGTTTTTTAGCCTCAAGAGCTTTCGCTGTTGAGCCCTCTGAAATTTTAAGCGATGCAAAATTAGAGGATAGAGCTAGAAATTTGAGTTCGAACATCCGTTGTCTAGTATGTCAGAATGAAAACATAGATAGTTCTGAGTCAGAGTTTGCTAAAGATCTTCGCCTCTTTATTCGGGAGCAGTTAGTTGAAGGTCGCACGGATGACGAGATTGAGGAATTTTTAGTATCAAAATACGGTGCCTACATTCTATTTAAGCCTGTGTTTGCAAGCTATAATATTTTTTTATATCTCTTTGGTCCATTTATTTTTATATTTAGTTTCATTATGATTTTATTTGTTTTTTTTAACTCAAAGAAAGGTAACTAAGTCTGTGATCAACAAAAAAAGTAAAATTTTTAAAGGTGATGTTTATTGCGATGAAAAAGGTTTGATCTTCGAGGCTTATAATATAGAGAATATTGATTCTAGCTCCTGTAGGGTAATATTTTTCGATTGGCTTATTTCTCTGGATCAAAGTATTAATCAAGGTGAAGCCATCACTGAATTGTTGAAAGCTTACTCGTCAAGATTTCCTAACCACCCCATGACAGGACTATTAATGGAAGGACTAAAAAAAAATTGGAAAATAAGGCGGAGAAGAAGAGTTAAAAACTCAAAAGGAGCTATTTTATAAAAACCGGCCTTGATGGGGTGCTGAGTTTTTTGCAGTAAGCATAACCGTCTTCTGAAAATTCATTAACTTTTGCATACTCTCTAATTTTATTCTTAATCACATAATTTGCCATCATTCCTCTTGCTCTTTTTGAGAGCATACCAATTGTTTTCAATTCTCCGTTTTTCTCTGTCTTAAATGTTGGGGTAACTAACTCGCAACCTAGTTTATTGAAATTGAGTACCTTTGAATACTCTTCTGAAGCAAGATTAAGTATCCCATTTTTGTTTTTCTCTATCCTCTTTTTTGTGAATTCAAAGAGAGGGTTCATCCAAAATTCATAAAGTGACTTGTATCCATTGAAGTCAATTTTTGTTCCCATCTCAAATCGATAGGGTTGAATTCCATCAAGAGGCTTTAGCACTCCGTATAGTCCAGAAATAATTAATAAATTTTGCTGTGCAAAAAGCAAATCATCTTGTGTAAAGGTTTCGGCTTTCAGGCCAACATAAGTATCTCCCTTAAAAGTGTAAATTGCTTGTGTTGTTGCATTTGAGCTTGGTCTGTTTTGAAATTTTTGAAACCGATCAAAGTTAAGCTGGGCCAAAGAGGAACTGATTTTCATTTTATCAATTAAATCTTTCTCACTTAATGATTTGGCGTAATTTATTAGTTCATCAAGTTTATCAGGAAATTCACTTCTTGTTGTCTCAACCCCGAGGCTATTATTAGTTGGTGTAAGCTTTTTTGCAGGTGAAATAATTATTGTCATATCAAATCCAAATTCATTTTGTTATCCATCCTCCTCCCAATACTCGTATTTTTTCTCCACAATAAAAAACACAAGCTTGGCCAGGTGATATACCCTCTTCCTCATTAAAAAGGGTTACCAATGCTCTTTTATTTGGTAAAGGGCTAACGTCTGC
>CACJWR010000054.1 GCA_902596985.1 uncultured Alphaproteobacteria bacterium | reverse complement strand
AACTAAATTAAAATATTTTTCTAAATTCCTTTATATGTGACATTTAATTTTTATTGCTTACGTTAACGTCACGTTATACTTGCAACCTAAATTATTTAGTTCAACGTCAAATCATTGTCCTAATAGGACATTTCCTCCCCACTGGGCCATCCAAAGTGTGGCCCTTTTTTTTTTAGAAAGAGGAACAGTCTGTTTTAATTTCAGAATAATGTATAGAAATTTTGTTTCTGTGGAATTTTCCTCCCCAACTGGTACAGCATTCTCACAGACTTGTTCCGTTTTTATTATCCACAGAAAACTCTAAATTGTCAAATTTATGAAATAATGCTAGAAATAAAAAAGTAGAATGATTTAATGTCGCTTACTCTAGTTGGTCTTCCAAGCACATATTTGACTACCCTTATGCAGATTACTATGTGTGTACAGGTATTATGTTTTTGGAGTGTATAGCAAATGGGGTTTTTAACTTACTTATTACAGACTGTTTGATAGACAGTAGAATAATCCGCTGCGACTGAAGCATAGAGCGCTCCCTTTTCCTCACTCTTTTTTTTCCACTGCTTATCGGCAAGAGCTGTGAAAAACCCTATTGCTTTATATAAATCGGAACATTGTTTAGTTGACCATTTTTTATCGGATTGTGCCGAAGCAAAAGAACCTACAACAGAAATTAAAGCAGTAAATATAAACAATCTGAGAAATGTCATAGTCTCTCCTTTGATATATGTATGTGTAAATTATATTTAGTAACCATTTCTAAGTTTTGTCAATTAAAGTACAATGGTAAAAATTGTAATATAAAAGTTGTTTCCACATTTAAATGAGATTGGAAATGTAAAAAGCAGGCTGCACATGTAAGCTATTCTAGGAGAGTTTAGCTAAAGGAATATTGCTAATATCAGAAAATATATACACAGCATTTGTTTTTTGGTAAGGGCACTTGCTGTTGCAATAATAAAATTTTATTATCATTCATGTGATTAGTTTTTCTTAGGAGAGAATGTGATGTTGGAACACTTAGGGTTACTTTCGGAGTTTGCTGCAAAAAAGTTTGGTGATAAGGAAGCACTTCATTCTGATGAACAGAGTTTTTCGTTTCGAGAGTTACATGAAACGATCGAAAAATTTGGTGCAGGCTTAATATCGTTAGGTGTCAAAGAGAAAGAGGTCGTAACTCTTTATGCATCAAATAGTTGGGAATGGATCGTCAGTTATTTTGCGATAGCTAGGATTGGAGCGGTAATTAATCCAGTAAATACTATGTTGACTTCTGCTGAGATAATTTATGTCGTGAATGATTGTGGAGCAAAAACAATAATTTCTTCAGAAGACAAAATTGGAGCTCTCGCCGACATAAGAAAGCATACTCAGATTGAGAATATAATCTCTTTTGGTAAACAGGAAAATGGAATTAAATCATTTCACTCCCTCGTAGCTGAAAATTTGTCGATTGAAAGGGAACTAAACGTTTCCGCTAAAGACCTATCTACAATTGCCTATACTTCTGGTACTACAGGTCATCCGAAAGGTGCAATGCAATCACATGAAGCTGTAATACTTAATGGAAGTATGATGAGCCAACTTCACATGAGAGGGTCAGATGATATCGTTGTAAGTGCTCTCCCTTGTCCACATGTCTATGCGAATGTGTTAATGACTGGAATGATGATGTTTGGAACAAAACTAGTTTTACATAAAACATTTGAGGTAGAGGCGATTTTTGAGGCGATAAAAATCCATAAGGCAACCATATTTGATGGCGTGCCAACTATGTACATGTTTATGTTAAATAGCTCCACTTTAGAAAAGTCGGACTTGTCTAGTCTAAAACGTTGCTATGTTGGAGGTCAAACAATGCCCGTAGCTACAATGGCTGCTGTAGAAAAAGAATTTAAAGTTCCTTTGATAGAGCTTTGGGGAATGACTGAAATAGCCGGATTAGGTGCAACATTTCCTCTTTTTGGTCCAAATAAACACGGATCAATTGGATGTGCGATCCCCTACTGTGAGTTAAAAATTGTAGATGTGGATGATTGTTCACAGCAAATGAATACTGGCGAGGTTGGAGAATTAATGGTCAAAGGCCCTATAACTATGATGGGTTACTTTGGTGATGAAGAAAAAACTAGAGAGGCATTAGAGCCAGATGGATGGCTCCACTCAGGTGATTTAGCTAAGATTGATCAAGACGGTTGTGTGTATATAGTTGATAGAAAAAAAGATATGATAATAACGGGAGGCTATAATGTTTACCCTGCTGAGATCGAGAGAGTTTTAGCTGCCAATCAAAAAGTAGCACTTGCTGCTGTTGGAAAACAAAATGACGAGTTAAAAGGTGAAATTGCAAAAGCCTACATTGTTTTAAAAGAAGGCGAAGATGCTACCGAAGACGAAATAATTGCCTTTTGTCGAGAGGAGCTGGCAGCTTATAAATGTCCCAGAAAAGTACAGTTTGTAAATGATGTCCCTAAAACAAGCACCGGAAAAATTATGAGACGAGAACTCACTACTCTGGATCACCTTGAATAGTTAAACCTTGAATATAAGAGCGATTATTTCAGAGAGCGTTCTCCATTTTTTCTTCAGTGGGCAGAAGGTGTTTTACAGTTTAAGCGATACCTCCCACACATGGGACATAGAGAGTATTCACGTAGTATGTTCTTGGTGTATGCAGCAAATGGGGTACTAACCTTCATCAAAAAGGAATTTATCTTGAAATTCTGATTTTTTTAATTTGATTGAAAAATATGAAAGCTTTATTGTTCTAAGTTTATAGCAATGGACTATGGCAATCAATGTTACCAACTATTTTTTACGAAAATTTCAAATGAATCATGGAGAAAAAATGTCAGGACTTAGAGCAAACTCAGATCAAATTTGTAGCGTTATTCAAGTAAGCGTAAAAGGAGATCCTGATGAGTTTAAAAATTGGGTTAAAAATCGATCATCAAAATATGTTTTAGATTTAAATGAAGAGAAACTTATAAGTTATGAATGGCATTTTTCTGACGATGGAAGAGAAGCAACATTAGTGGAACTTTTAGTAGATAGTGACGGATATATGCAACGCCTTAAAAATCATATGGCAAGCCCTATTGCAGCAGAAATTTCAGATCTAGTTGATTTTAAGGGTTGGCATATTTATGGAAATGCAAACCCAGATTTAAAGGAAGCACTCAAGCCAATGGGAGCGACTTTTCAAAGTTACTTTTTTGGATTTAATCATTCAATATAGAGAGCTTAAAAGGCTTTAACTACTTATTATTTTTCTTTGCCTACACTCTAACACGCTCTGGCTGTTGCTTCGGCTTTGCTCCAAGCTTTGTTGAGAGCAGGATAGTAGCAAATGTTGCTATGAATAATGTCGTACTGTCTATGTAGTGAGCATTGGTGCTTTTACAAGTGATTGGCAACCAATTTTGTCTACCCTCATTAATTGTTCACACCAAATGCTTTCAAATCATAAGGTTGTCATTTTAGATGGTGCCCAAGGAGAGACTCGAACTCTCACGGTATCACTACCGGCGGATTTTGAGTCCGCTGCGTCTACCATTCCGCCACTTGGGCACAAAGATTAAAAATATACTTGCATTAACTTGCTTTCAACTTAAAAAGTCAAGAGTTCAATTTATTTAAGGAATTTATTATTTATACCAAACTCAAAAATCGTATAAATATAAAAAGGGTTTTGCACAGCAGAATATCTCTATTGATATTATGTCTTTGGGCATTCTCAGAGTCCTTCATTTTTCCTATACCCCCCGACCCATTTTTGATTGCTCTAGTAATAGCAAATAAAAAAAAGTTTTTTTTGTACTGTATCCTATGCACTGCTTTCTCAGTTTTAGGTGGTATAACCGGTTACTATATAGGTTTTATTTTTTGGGACGAAATAGGAGTACATATAACCGAGTACTTCGCTTTGACGGACCAAATTAACAGTTTCAAAGAACTATATAATGAAAATGGCTCTCTAGCTGTCTTTATAGCGGGAGTATCACCCATTCCATATAAACTAGTTACGATTATATCTGGGATAAGCTCCATGAATTTTTTTTACTTCTGTTTATTCTCACTATTTTCAAGGGGCTTACGGTTTTTTCTTATTGGACTTTTGATATTTTGGTTTGGATCACGAGTTCAAAGTTTTATTGAAAATAGACTTGGTTTACTTAGCTTAATAATTATAGTTGGTGCTCTGAGTATATTTCTTCTATTGAGCTTTTTATGATAAAATCCTACTTAAATCATATCTCTCTTGGGACAATATCTATGAGTATGATATTGTTTGCTTTGATATCAGAATATGTGTTTGGATTTTCTCCTTGCTCTTTGTGCTTGATACAGCGATACCCACACATGTTAGTAGCTATAACCTCGATTTGGCTAGTTTTTTTTAGGACACACAATCTTTTTATGTATCCATTAAACACATTGATTATGGCGTTTAGCATTATCTTGGCGTCTTATCACGTCGGTGTAGAACAAGGTATATTTCAAGGCCCCCAATCTTGTTCATCATCTAATCTCTCTTCAGTGAGCGAGAAAAGTGCTGAAGCATTATTGATAGATCTCTTAAATACATCAGTCGTTAGATGTAACGAAGTAACATGGTCGTTCATGAGACTATCAATGGCAAGCTGGAATCTCATTATTTCCATAGCTCTTTTTGTAGGCTGGACGGTCTCCTTTCTTGATTTATTTAAATTTTTTCAATCAAAATCTTTTTCAAAATAAAGAAAATCGATCCACGATTTATGCATATCACTAGGAGGAAATTTCTTTCCCTTATTTAATAAAACTTCTGAAGATGGTTTAGTCGGTGCTTTCTTTAACTTAAATCCTGCTTGAGATGTCGTTTTCGCAGCTTTTCTTAAGTTACAAGATTGACAGGCAGCAACAACATTATCCCAACGCGTTTTACCTCCTCTCGACTTCGGCACAACATGATCAAAAGTAAGATCTTTTCCCTTATAGCCACAATATTGACAAGTAAATTCATCTCGCAAAAATAAGGTGGCTCTGGTAAAGGGCACAGTTTTTGTAGGTACCACATAATTCTTAAGCACTATTACTGATGGAAGTGGTAGTGTTAATTTCTCTGATCGAACCACTTCCTCATATTCAGCTGCGACATTTACTCTTTCTAAGTATACTGCTTTAATAGCTTCTTGCCAGGGCCACAGAGAAAGTGGGAAGTAGGACAGTGGTCTATAGTCAGCATTTAAAATTAATGCAGGTCGCTGTATTGATTTTTTAAATAAAGCAGGCTTAACATTAGCTTGGCTATCCAGCATAGACTTCTTTACTCCCAGATTGACATAAGCGACGTTAGATACATCTAATTATTATTAGATAGTGTTTGTCACAAAAAAACTAGCTAAAAATTTTTTTAATAAACTCTAGAGCCTTCGATAATCCATCCGGAGCAATCCCATGTCCAATATTCTTACTAACATGAGTAGAGAGTCTGACATTTATCTTATTCAAAACTTTTTCGGCATCATACATTGATGAAATTGGTACCACATCATCCGCATCCCCATGAATTAATACTACAGGGGGATAACTCTTTTTATTACTTTCTTCCAAGGACTCTGGCATAAGAAGCCTCCCTGAGATACCAACAATACCTCCTATGTCGTTTAACTGTCTTAAGCCGATGTTTAAAGAAATCATACACCCTTGGCTAAATCCAAGTAAAACAAAATCGGAGGAATCTAAACCAAATCGTTTTTTGTAAATGTCAATTAAATTTATTATTAATTTTTCAGAAGAGGCTAATGCTTGCATCATATCAGGAATGGTTGATCCATCTATTTCAGGTATTGGAAACCACTCATATCCAAAAGGAGATGCACCACACTTTCTGGGAGCATCTGGCGAAGCAAAAAAACAATCTGGTAACTGCTCCGATAAAGGGTCACTTAAAGAGAACAAATCCGCTCCATCAGCTCCATATCCATGAAGGAAAATAACAACTTTTTTTACTGATCCTGAAGTAGGCATCTTCTCTTTTACGTTTAATTCATTCACCATAATGTAGACTCCCTAGACTTAAAATTTCTATAAAAATGCCACAAAATTATTGCACATACTGATCTATAAGGCACCCAGCTTTCAGCTATTTTTCTCATCTCTTTTTCCGAAGGCCTATTTTTCAAGTTTAGTAAATTTTTTGCAGCCTCTTGCAAAGCAAGATCACCAGCCGGAAAAATGTCTAACCTTCTTAAGCTGAAAATACAGTATATTTCCGCTGTCCATAATCCAATCCCTTTAATATCAGTCAAAATGTTTATAACGTCCTCGTTTTCCATTGTCTCCATTTTATCAAAATCAAGCCCACTTTCAGTAAGGCTTTTTAGATAAGAAATTTTTTGTCGTGAAAATCCTAGTTTCCTTAATTTGTTATCAGCTTGGTTATTTAAAATTTCTTCGTCTTTGATATCTGCATCTATAAAACGCCCCCATATCGCCGCGGCTGAGGCTATAGAAAGTTGTTGCCCTACAATGGTTTTTTTAAGCGCCACACGTCCTTTCTCTCTTGGGTCAAAAGAAGGAAGTCCAAAGTTCCTTTCAACCAGCCTAAATCTTTTTTCTAGTTTATATACGCTTGGCGCTATATCTTTTATAAATTCGGCACTTAACATTTCTTGATTATTTGACAAGTTCATTTATTTTCCCAAAAAATTTAGCTCTAAAACTAAGCTTATGGTCCTTTCTATAAATGAATTGTGGGTTATTTTTAATTTCTAATAAAATTGGCACAAATTTGTTAACGGTATTAAGCACAGAGAAAATATTTTTTTTTAGGCCCATACTTTTAATCTCCTTTTTCCCCGCATGAAACAAATTAAGTGTTAAATCAATATCAGAATGTATTCTTTGTGAAATATTATCATTAATTCTGCCTTCAAAATATGTACTATAATCTATTCCTGTGGGTAAAAAAAGTGAGTAACATTTGTTTTGACTCAGGGATCCCGTCGCTAAAACAAATCTTGCTAAACCAAGGGATAACCCGAAATATTTAGAAAGATTTCTTCTAAGGGAGTAATCATTGAACTCGATCAAACAACTTAGACCCATGAACAAAAGATTCTGCGACGTGTCTCGAATATATTTGATTTGCTGTTGGTAACTGTCAAAGGGCTTTTTTGAACAGTCAAATTCACGTGCTTTAATAAGTCTAAGCAGATTACTCTTGTGTAGCTTACCCTCTGCAAGAAGCTTGGAAAGGATCAGTAAATATTCATTTTCTCCAAATGAATATCCATCATGTATATCATTTATGTAATCTTCCCACCAGCGCAATTTTAGATATCCAATCTCAGGCTCACTAACGTTCCAGGCTATATTTGCCAATTCGAGATTAAATGAATATATCGCCGCTATTCGTTTTCGTCTCTCAGAATCTAAGTGTCTAATAGAGTCAAACCTTTCGCGATCAAATTTTTTAAGATTGCTCAACCATTTGGCACCAATCAATTTGGAGATGCCCCTTCCTTGATCAACTTCCAGTTAATTGAATCTAGAAGAGCCTGAAAACTGGCATCAAGAATATTTGCAGAAACGCCCACAGTAGACCACCTTAAGCCTTTTTCATCTTCGCTATCAATTAACACCCTCGTGACTGCCGAAGTTCCCCCAGAGGTTATCCTCACTTTAAAGTCGATTAGGCGTACGCCGTTAA
This sequence comes from uncultured Alphaproteobacteria bacterium, assembly GCA_902596985.1. Lineage (GTDB taxonomy): Bacteria > Pseudomonadota > Alphaproteobacteria > Rhodobacterales > Rhodobacteraceae > CACIJG01. The sequence goes on along the minus strand of CACJWR010000054.1, from coordinate 381 downwards.
TAATATCTTGGTACTGTCCTAAGTCCTTGGAGATGGCTTTGGACAATGCATTAACTGGTCCCAGGTCATTCATTTCTTCGTCCATACTTTCTGATACAGAAAGGGTTTCTTTATCTCCAATTTTTAGAACGACCACTGCTTCAGACAATGTTTTTGTATTGCCTATAGTGTCTTTTCTTCGCTCGGTAGTAACTCGATATCTTTTTACTTCAAAAAAATTCGGCATTTGACCTAACATCCTTCTTGCAAAAATTTCAAAAGATGCGTTTGCTGAATCGAAAGAATATCCCTCACTTTCTTTGTATTTAATTTCTTTAAGTAACATAGATAGCTTGCCAGTATCGCCATCTGCCTTAATACCTGCTTGCTGTAGTTTTTCTC
>CACJWR010000053.1 GCA_902596985.1 uncultured Alphaproteobacteria bacterium | reverse complement strand
GAGAACATTAAAAACAAAATCGAGCTCTAGGCTACCTATCCTAGGCGCTGTTGCTGCGGCAGTGATAATGGTAATGGGAGTGTTTTATTTTAATACTTCAGGTGATAATGACAAACAATCTGCTGCTTTAGAAACTTCATCAAAACCGATACTGCTCATAATGCCTATTGAAACCTCAGGCTTATCAGATGATCAAAAAGGATTTGCCAGAGGGATTACAGAAAGTTTGATTTCCACACTTTCAAGCTATCGGGCAATAAAAGTATTATCCAGTAGCACTAGCTATCATGCTCAAAAAACGGAAATGCTTGATAATGCAATTAGAGACGATTATAGGGTTGATTATTTGATTAGAGGCTCAATGCAAGTAATGGGCAAAAATGCACGTTTGAATCTTGAAATAAGTGATTTGAAAGCTGCCAAAGTTACATTATCAAAGAAAAAAGATTTTAGAATGGAAGACATATTTAAAGTTCAAGATGAGATTAGCAGTGAAATTTTAGGTGACCTCTCTATTGATCTTGGTGTTGGTAGTACCCAGGGAAGTAACTGGGCAAAAGACTTTAACTCCGTGGAAGATTTTATTCTTTTTTTAAATTGGCGTGAAGAATACAGAAAATTTAATAAAAATAGTTATGTCAACGCAGTGAAAATTATTGAAGATCTTAGATCATCTAACGTTGGTGAAAGTGTAACGGTTTTGGTGATGGAGGCCTGGCAATTATATCAAAAACTTGTATTTAGGCTTAGTACAGATAAAAAAATAGATATAGAAAAACTTACTTTTGTTATTAATCGAGCATTAGAATTGGACCCTCTGTCTTTCGATGCGTTAGCGGCTAGGGCGTTAATAGGTGTTGATATACTAAATAGGAGTTGCCAGGAGTCTTTGGTTGATATCGAAAGGGCAATGAAATTGGGAAGTACAGTTGATACGCTAACAACTGCTGGCATCGTATACGAACGGTGCGATGATAGCAAAGGTGCGATCAGAGTGAAAAAAGACGCACTCAATCTGGTGCCTAATGATACAGGCTGGTTTATAACCAGTAGCTTAGTATTTTCTCTTTATAAAGATAATCAGGTCAGTGAGATCTACAGTCTGATTGGTCAAGATATTGATGCTAAAGATATGACTGCGAGAGTTCTAGCTCTTTACGCATTTCTTGAACAAGAAAAAGGTAACACGAAAAAAGCAAAAGAATATCTCGATAGAGCAAAAGAAAAAAATTTTAAAATTGAAAAATTTAAAAGGATATTTAGAGCGGACCAAAAGCCTCTCTTAGAAAAAACGATTGCGGGTCTACTAAAAATTGGAAGGTTGGAATAACTCTTACCAAAAGTATTAGTGTCAAAATACTACCCAGAGGTCAGCAAGGTCAACTGCCGATCTACCATCATCTACACCAGCAAATAGGACTGTTCACAAAATTTCCTGTTCTGTTCACAAAGTGTTCACAAAATGCATATGACACCACATGAATGTTTATGATCAAGTTTGACCAAGTATGACCATCATACCCATATAAATATGACACTTTATGACATTTTATGACCAGGTATGACACTATGCGAACAGTTTCGAGTCCTGTACCCCCTACCATAAAATATCTAATTAAATATTAGGCTAGGTCTAATTCTTTCTCGTACTTCTCTCCTAACCTCAATCCATCTAAAGTGAATGGAGTTTCTCATTATTTCTTCATCTTCCACTTTAAATTCTTCTGCCATTGGTGCCCATCTTAAAAAGGTATCGGAACTCATTTTAAATGATTTGTGGTCTATTGAATCGCTCTTTAAGACTTTTAGTTGCTCCTCACATTGTTTTTTCATTTCATCGACCTCTTTAATTATGTTTTCATCATCCTTAGCAAAAGAAAAAACTTCATCAACCAAATTTGATAGAATAAATTGAATAATTTTGCTTTGGATATCGTTTAAACAGTGCTCATTTATTACGTAAAAAGCCAAATCAGCAACACAAGAGGCGTATAGATGGCTTCTCGCAATTTCAATTGACTTTAAGTACTCTAGATTTTCAAATAATTTTGGGTACTGTGTACCTGCTCTTGCTTTTATATAAGTCAACAATGTGACTTGAGAGACAAAAGACGCGTTGCGGTGAATGAATTCTACCAATTCACTTCGCTTTGTTAATGGTTTCTTAGGCCTAAGGCCGAGATATTCTAAAATTTTTGCAATCATTATCTGTTATAAAAGCCTATTCTGAAAATATTTCAAAGAAAATCAAATCAATATATAAACAAATTTTTTGTCATTTAGTTTGACATTTTGTCTTAATTAACTTAATGGATTACGTAAGGGCAGTTTTTAATTTGTTGGAAAAAAGGAATGCATATGTTGTGTGTCAAACCTTTAAACGTCAACATTTGGTATGATTTAATCGAAAATGCTGCTTGGTTTAAAATGTTTATTTATTAGGAGGGGATATGTCCAAACAAATTGAACATTGGGGAAAAACCAAAAGTCTGTTATGGATTACGCTAATTATCTGGGCTTTCTTTGCTTTTATTATTCACCTTTTTGGAACTTCCTTAAATGGTAGCTTTCCTGGTGCGTACTATATGGCAGGTCAGGGTGCTCAGCTAGCTTTTGTAATTCTTACATTTTGGTTTGCCTCCAGACAAAACAAAATCGATGAAGAATTTGGCTTCAGCGAAGATGATTAATGGAGGTATAAATGTTAAGATTAGGTGATAATTTTATAACAAGCCTTAATAAGGTCTACGGCATTTATACGCTAGGCTTTTTGGGTTTTGTTATTTTGATGGCCATTCTAGAAGTGGCTGGTGTTTCAAATACCATAATTGGTTGGTTATTTGTTGCTTTTACTGTCCTTATTTACGCTTTGATTGGAGTATTGTCTAGAACAATGCAATCAAGCCAGTATTATGTTGCTGGAAGGGAAGTTCCGGCCGTTTATAATGGTATGGCAACAGCAGCGGATTGGATGTCAGGAGCTTCTTTCATAGCTATGGCTGGTGGAATATACCTTAAGGGGTATCCTTATATGGGTTTCTTGGTTGGTTGGACTGGAGGTTACGTTCTAGTGGCCTCATTAATAGCACCGTATTTGAGAAAATTCGGCTGTTATACCGTTCCTGACTTCATTGGTACAAGATATGGTGGTAATCTTCCGAGAATTTGTGCTGTTATAATCCTGGTTGTAGCTTCTTTTACATACGTTACGGCGCAAATTAACGGTACAGGAACAGTCGCTGCTCGTGCACTCCAAATACCATTTGAAGTGGGCGTTTGGATTGGTCTTGCAGGGATTTTATTTTGTTCCATGCTTGGTGGCATGAGAGCCGTTACCTGGACACAAGTTGCGCAATATATTGTTTTAATCATTGCTTACCTTATCCCAGTTTTCTGGATGTCCAACAAGCTAGGTTATGGTTTAATTCCTCATCTAGCCCAATTTGACGCTGTTTCCCGTGTTCAGGAGCTAGAAGGTTTGCTAGGGGTAAAAGAATTGCTTCCAACAGCTGAAGCGCAAGCAGAGGCAGGCAAGTTAGCTGCGTTAAAAGTGGGAATTAATGACGCTAGTGCGACAGCTATGGCAAATTGGAAGTTTTTTACTTTGGTTCTATGCATGATGGCAGGTACTGCTTCACTACCTCACGTGCTTATGCGCTATTTCACTACTGCTTCTGTAAAGGCTGCTAGACAATCTGTGGGCTGGTCATTGCTGTTCATTTGCCTTTTATATCTTACGGCTCCAGCATTGGCTACATTCACAAAGCTATCCTTGTTAGATCCAACGGTTGCTACAAGTATTATAGGTAAGTCTATATCAGAGGTTTCTAATCTCGAATGGATCCAGCAATGGAGTAACGTAGGCTTCTTGAAATTAGTTGACGGGAACGGTGACGGTATTTTACAGATCAATGAATTTTTCATGAGAGGCGATATAGTTGTTCTTGCAACGCCCGAAATGGCGGGTCTACCCTATGTTATTTCTGGGTTAGTAGCTGCAGGTGGTCTCGCAGCTGCGATGTCAACTGCCGATGGACTGTTGCTTGCTATAGCAAATGCGTTATCTCATGACTTATACTATAAAGTTATTGATCCAAAAGCCGACACCTCGAGAAGACTTGTAGTTGCCCGTGTATTGTTACTATTTATCGGAGCTGCTGGGGCTTTTGTTGCCTCACTTAAACTCACTTCCATCTTAGGTGCCGTTGCTTGGGCATTTTGCTTCGCTAACTCTGGTCTTTTCTTCCCTCTTGTTTTAGGAGTATGGTGGAAGAGAGCAAATAAGGCAGGAGCTGTTGCCGGTATGATCGGTGGCTTCGGTGTTGGGTTCTGGTATCTATACATGGTCCAGTTCGGTGGTATGACGCCATGGTACGGGATCGATGGACTTCGGTTTGGTATGATTGGTATGCCAGTAAGTCTGATACTTATGATCGTTGTCTCGTTAATGACTGAAGAACCAGATCAAGAAACACAAGATATGGTTGATGCAATAAGAGTACCCAAAGGAAAAGCGGTACTGGCAGCTGACCATTAAATTAATAAACTTTTTGGTGGCGCATGTCTCTATGCGCCACCAATATTTAATAAGATGATTTCAGCGTTCCCCATTTGGATACTTGCCGTAGATTATTTGCTCGGAATAATCATGTGGACATTAATAGGCAGGTTTGGAATGTCCCTATTTCTGAATGATGACTCATCTTTCTTTTTTATGAAATTCTTTGTAAAGGTTACTGACCCCCTAATGAGTTGGTTTAGGCCTATTACACCAGCTTTTTTAGTTCAACGGTTGCGTCCACTTTATGTGGCATGGTTCATTTATATGATCCGCTTTTATGTTATACCTTTGAGTTTGGGATATGGGGTAATGGGCGTACTATCATTGCCACTTGAGTCCGAAATATCCCTTGCAATATATGATTTATTAGACCTTTTAACTACTAAGGTAGATTAAACAAATTTAATGCTGGTATTAAGTATTTTACTTTCGCAGCCTCTTTTAATACGATCATTAGATTACAGATTGGAGTGGTGAAGAATGAAAATAGGTCAACTTTTTAATGTTTCTGGCAAAGTAGCGGTTGTAACTGGTGGTTCAAGAGGGATAGGAGAAATGATTTCAGCAGGCTTTCTTGCCAATGGTGTGAAAGTATATATAACTGCACGTAAAGAAGAGCCGCTTGTTAAAAAGGCTGAGGAATTATCAAATAAATATAATGGCGTCTGCATTCCTATTGCTTGTGATTTAAGTAGCTCTCTAGGAATAGATTATTTTGTCAAAATAATCCATGAAAGAGAAAAAGCTATTGATTTTTTGATTAATAATGCTGGTGCTGCTTGGGGTGAACCCTATGATAAATTCTCTGAGGTAGGGTGGGACAAAGTTATGGATTTGAATGTAAAATCTCTTTTCTTTTTGACACAAAAACTTACTGAAATCCTAAAAGTGAGAGCTTCTGGCGATGACCCATCACGTGTTATTAATATTGGGTCAATTGATGGACTTAATGTTCCAGCCTTTGAAACTTATTCCTATAGTACTTCAAAAGCAGCTGTTCATCATTTAACGCGCGTAATGGCAGCAAAGCTAGTAAAAGAAAACATACTTGTTAACGCTATAGCTCCTGGTCCATATCCTAGTCAAATGCTAGGTTCTGCAGTAGATCACGATTACAGCGAGACAGCACGGAAAAACCCTCGAAAAAGAGTAGGCATGCCGGAAGATATTGCTGGGTTGGTTATATTCCTATGCTCGCAGGCTGGATCCTATATTGTAGGTGAAACCATTGCGTCCGACGGTGGAATAGTTAAAACTGCAGGTCATAATTTAGGTTAAGGTATGCATGTGAATAAATCATAGTGGTAAAGTCAAGCTGGCTTTAAGGCCTCCGAGATTTTTACTTTTTTTGAGATGTAGGTTCCCTCCATGAATTTTTATAAGGTCTGATGCTATAGATAATCCAAGTCCTACACCATGCGGTTTATTTAAATTTCTTGAATTGTCTAGTCGAACAAATGGCTTCACAGCCTCTTTTATTTTTTCTGTTGGGATACCAGGACCGTCATCTTCTACATGAATAAGCAACCGAGTTTGTTTTTCTACAATAGAAACTTTGATTTGAGATCCATAGCAGTCTGCATTTTCTATTAAATTATTTAATGCCCTTGATAAATTGTTTTGTCGTAAATGCACTTTTCTTTCACGGTCTTTTAAATTTATGCGCCATTCTAATTTTTCTTTTAAATTTAAGCTTTGATTCTTTAAAAATTCATAAAGTGCAATTAGTGAAACTGCTATGACTTTTTCTGTCTGCTGGTTTTTAGAAAATTCTAAAAACTCATCGAGTATGTTTTGCATTATTTGAATATCATTTAACATTTCTTTTGCCTCAGCATCTTCCTCCTTGATTGCTAAAGCTAGTTTAAGCCGCGTTAATGGTGTACGAAGATCATGGCTTACTCCCGACAGCATTTGCGTCCGTTGTTCAATTTGTCTCTCAATTCTTTTCCTCATTTCAAGAAATGCCGATCCAGCTTTTCTTATTTCAATCGATCCGGTAGGTTTATAAGTTAAAGATTGGCCCTTTCCAAAAGCCTCTGCTGCAGAAGCAAGCGTCTTGATAGGTTTTATTTGGTTTCTGAGTACCATGAGAAGTAAAAAACCAATTATGATTGTTAAAATCACCATAAGAACTAGTAACTGGTGAGGATTTGATGCTGTAAATCTTTCTCTCTCTATTTCAAACTTTAGGTAAGAATTGTTTGGAAGAAGTGTAAATATATTAACAATGCCATTAGTTTTTAGGTCTATATGTTGGATGTTTGGTACATCATTCCTTAAAATTTTTATAAGTGTTATTCCAGAAAAATCATATGCGTATTTCTGAACGAAGTCCTTTTGACTTTCTTGCTCAACAATAGTGAGTTTAAGGTCAAACTTTCTCTCCATCTTATTTAGAAAAACTTCTCTTTCGTCACTCAGAATAGTTTCATAACGATCCAGAACATAATTAATTTGCAAAACCGTGCTTTTTGCTAGTTGCGTAGTAACTTGCTCAAAATAACGTTGTATAAAAGCAAAGCCTATAATCGCTTCTAAAAAAATAATTGGTAGAATGATAATTAGAAGAGCTCTTCCAAAGAAGCTTCTAGGTAAATATTTCTTTAACTTTAAATATTTCATAAATTTTTTAATTTTTGATGATTATAATGTAATCTTTAAATATGGCTATAAGCTTTGATACTAATCATAACCCTAAAATAGGTGAGGCAGAACAGCTTGAATACGATCTAGTAGTGATTACTGCTGATAATGCTAGCCCTATGACTTTCACTGGGACCAGGACCTATGTTTTAGGGACTGACAACTTAATTGTTATTGATCCAGGGCCTGATAGCGCAGCCCACCTTAGTTCTATAATGAAATATATTGGGAAGAGGAAAGTAACAGATATTCTTCTAACGCACTCGCATACAGACCATTCGCCATTATCTAGGAAGTTAAAAATTGAGACTGGAGCCAGAATTATTGGTTTTGGATCTGCCGATGAAGCCCGTACCAGCTTTATGAAAAAGCTATCTTCTTCATTAGATTTAGGGGGTGAAGAGGGCATTGATAAAGATCTTGCGCTGGATAAAAAAGTTGTGGAAAAACAGATGCTTAAATTGAATAATTACAGCATCGAAGTTGTTCATACCCCTGGTCATTTGAGTAATCACATCTGTTTCTCATTGAAAGAAAGGAAAATCTTATTTAGTGGTGATCATGTTATGGGTTGGGCTACTACTTTGATTTCGCCGCCAGATGGAGATCTAGGCTCTTTTATGAATTCATTAGAAAAATTATCAATTAGAGAAGAGGTGATTTATTACCCTGGGCACGGTAAACCTTTAAAGGAACCTAGAAAAATGGTGTTAGCGCAAATAAAACATAGGCGGGATAGGGAAAGGCAAATTTTGAATTCTGTTTCAAAAATTTCAAGAACACCAGCCGAAATAGTGGATGATGTGTATGTTGGTTTAAATCCCATGCTAAAAGCAGCAGCAATAAGGAATGTTCTTGCACACCTTATTGATATGTATGAAAGGGATAAAGTATCTACAGATAAATTTTCCCAAACTGCGAAGTTTTCTCAATCAAATCAAAATTAAAATAATTTTGCTTGAATTAAAGTAAAATTTAGTGCAATTCTTGTTGTGTGTTCCGGCGTAGCTCAGCGGTAGAG
>CACJWR010000052.1 GCA_902596985.1 uncultured Alphaproteobacteria bacterium | reverse complement strand
CGGTTTAGGTGTTGTGTTGGTAAATCTTCAGTATGGTGATATTGAGGATGAGATAAGAGAGTTTAAAGAGGCGACAGGTATCGATGTTGTGCAATGTGCCTCTGTTGATAATAGAGAGGATCTTAACGGTCTGGCGGCATTGATAGAGGCGTGTGATTTAGTGATATCAATAACCAATGTTACTGTTCATCTAGCTGGAGCTTTAGCAAAAGAGACATGGGTACTGTTACCTTATGTACCAAATTTTTGGTGGGGCTCAGACCGCCCAGATAGTATTTGGTATCCTAGTGCCTCGTTATACCGTCAAACAACATTAAATGATTGGGACAATGTTTTGGTATCCATTAGAAAAGATCTAGATAAAAGGCTTCGGTGTAACTGATATTCTAGGAGGCAAATTATAAATAAAGGTAATAAACATAGTATAGCGGCATCTGAATTAGATATCATCGGGAATATGTATCGCAAAAAACGTTACAAGGAGTGTATTAAGGAAGTAAAATCAAAATTAAAGCGGGCGCCTAGTTCTTTACATCTACTTAACTATCACGCTATGGCCTGTTCGGCGTTGAAAAGAGATAACGACGCTCTTTCAAGTTATCAGAAGATTAGGAAGGTAGATCCAACACTTGCTGGTCCTTATTACAACATGGGAATTATTTTGAAAAGAAATGGAAGGGTAGAAGAGGCGATAGACAGTTACAAAAAAGCTATCTCTTTGAGATCTGATTATGTACAAGCCTACAATAATTTAGGCGTTCTATATAAAGACAAGAAAGAGTATGAAGATGCAATAGAGATGTTCACTAAGGCCATATCTATGAGACCTGATTATGTACAAGCCTATTATAATTTGGGCGTTCTATATAAAGACAAGGAAGAGTATGAAGATGCAATAGAGATGTTCACTAAGGTCAAAGAGCTCCAACCTGATCATCAAAATAGTTATTACAGTCTAGCCTTAATAAAACGAGAGCAAGGTTTAAACGAAGAAGCGATAAAGCTCTTTTTAAAGGTTTTAGATTTAAATCCAGAGCATACTGATGCAAAGTTGAATGCAACGCAAACTTGCAATGAGTTCGGTATAAAATTGCATAAAAAGTACGAATACAATAAGGCTCTAAAATATTTTAAAGTTGTGATTAACTTAGCGCCCTCAGAATATTTGGGTTATTTTAACACTGGTGATACCTATTTTGAGTTGAAAGACTTTAAAAACGCAAAAGCGTATTTTAAGAAAGCATTGCAAATGGAACCAAAAAATGAACAGGTTCATGCTAACTTAGGCGAAGTCTACCGAAATCAAGGAGAAATAAAAAAATCGCTTAACTGTTACAATGCAGCAATAAAAATTAATCCTCAAAATCCAAATAATTATTACAATATTGCAATTTTATCGAATGATGCAGGGCTGATAGATAAAGCAGAAGAAAATTATAAAAAGGCTATTTCTATAGACCCAAAACATAGTGGGTCGCATTACAATTTAGCGCTACTATACGAGCTAAAAGGACAGCTTAAAGAAGCATCAATTGTTGTTAACAAGGGATTGCAATACGATATAAGTCACCCAGAGTTAAATTATGCATCAGGGATGATATCCCTAAAATTAGGTAACTTTAAAAAAGGCTGGGAAAATTATGAGTATCGATGGAAAGTATCACCACATAATGAGGTAAAATGGCCATTCCCAGACAAGCCATTATGGCAAGGAGAGAGAAGAAAGCGGGTTGCTTTGTGGAGAGAGCAGGGTATTGGAGACGAAATAATATTCTTAAGCCTGATCCCTGAAATAAAGGAAATGTGTAGTGGTTTATCAGTATACGTTGATCCGCGTCTACAATCTTTATGCAGGCGGGTAATGCCAGATATAAATTTTGTTAAAGATATAGAATCACTAAAGGGTGTAGAGTGTGAGTATCATTTGCCGATGCAAAGCCTAGGAGGATTGATACGGAATAATATTAATGATTTTGATAGGACTGTTAGGGGGTATTTGAAGGCGGATCCACAGCGTGTGGAGTCGATACGCAATGAATTAAATCTAGAGGGTAAGATGGTTATTGGTATCTCGTGGAAGAGTTCTAATACAAAATATAAAACAAAAAGTGTTCAGTTAAAAGATATGGAGCGCATATTTTCCGGTTTGGATGTTGTGCTTGTAAATCTTCAGTATGGTGATGTTGAGGATGAGATAAGAGAGTTTAAAGAGGCGACGGGGATAGATGTTATACAATGTGCCTCTGTTGATAATAGAGAGGATCTTGATGGTCTAGCAGCGTTGATTGAGGTGTGTGATTTAGTGGTATCAACAAGTAATGTTACTGTCCATTTGGCCGGAGCTTTAGCAAAAAAGACATGGGTACTATTAACTTTTGTTCCTATATACTATTGGTTGATAGACCGTCCAGAAAGTATTTGGTATCCCAGCGTATCGCTATATCGTCAACCAACATTAAATGATTGGAACAGTGTGTACGCATCTATTGGAACAGACCTGAAGGAAGAGTTGTCCAAGAAATGAGTCAGGTTACAAAAGATATTTTGATAAATAAAGCGATATCTCTTTTTAATGAGGGAAGTGTAAAAAAATCTCTTAAAGAAGCACTTGTTGCAAAAAAAAAATACCCTAATGAGCCGTTTATTTATAATCTTCTGGGTGTCCTGTATGCAAAAATGGAGTCATATAGCGACAGTATAAAATATTATTCGAAGGCAATAAAGTTAAACCCAAAATATTTTGAAGCCTACAATAATATCGGCGTAGCCTACACTAGTTGTAAAAAGAATAACAAAGCAGTAGAGTTTTTTAATAAAGCGATCGAAATAAACCCATCATACGCAGAAGCCTACAACAATAGAGGAAATGCATTTAAGGAGAATAGAGAATTTGCTTTAGCACTAGAGTCCTATAAGAAAGCAGTTCAAATAAACCCGAGTTTTATTGATGCAATCTCAAATACTGGAATCGTTTACGATATCATGAATAAATTTATTAAAGCGGAAATGTATTTCACGCAAGCACTGTCACTAAACCCAACTAATACAGCACTACTTTATAATTTGTCTAATTGCCTTTATAATTCTAAAGACTACAAGCGGGCAATTGATGTATGTAGGAATATAATAGATTTAGATCCCTCATTCTATTACGCATATAACAGAATGGGAATGTGCTGCATTAAACTCGGAATTGAAGATGAAGCCAAAAAATTTTTTGAAAAATCAATTGATATAAATCCTGACTATGCCGAGGGTCTTACAAATTACGGCCTAATTCTGCAAAAAGGTAGAAATTATGTTTTGGCATCTGCTCAGTTCGAAAAAGTGGTAAGCATAAATTCGAACAGTTTTGAGGCACTCGCAAATCTCGCCAAGGCTTATTTTGATGAAGGCCGTTTGTCAAAATCAATAGAAATAGCAAAAAGAGGCCTCTCGTTAAAACAATTGGATATCCCATTGCTAAGGAATGTCATAGCATCGTATCTTCTTTTAAATATGTTTGATGAAGCGTTAGTAGAATGCAAAAGGATACTTTCTGTAGATAAGAATAATGCTGATACAATAAATTTAATTGGTACAATTTTTGAAAAAAAAGGGCATTATGATCAGGCAAAAAAGCACTTTTTGAGAGTATTAGAATTAGACAGCAATTTTGTTCTTGCAAAACTAAATATTGCAAATCTGTATCTTCTGGAAGGTAATATAGACGACGCTTACAAAGTTTATACTGATATCGAAAAAGAAAAATCAGATGATCCAGAGGTCCTTTACCGCAGAAGTGCAATTGCCTTAAAGTTAGAAAACCTTAAAGAAGGTTGGAAATATTATGAGTATCGATGGAAAATTATGCCACAGAATAAAGTAATATGGCCAATTCAGGATAAACCTTTATGGGCAGGAGAAAAAGGGAAGCGAGTGGTCCTGTGGAGAGAGCAAGGTATCGGAGATGAAACCATATGTTTGAGCTTGGTCCCTGAAGTTGGGGAGATGTGTGACACGCTGTCTGTATATGTTGATCCACGTTTACAAGCCTTATGCAAGCGCGCTATGCCGGAGATAAACTTTGTTAAGGATATAGAAGAACTACAGAGAGTCGAGTGTGAGCACCACTTGCCTTTGGGAAGTGTTCCCGGATTGATACGCAACGATATTTGTGATTTTGATAGGACGGTCAAGGGATATTTTAAGGCGGACCCACAAAGGGTGGAAGAATTACGTAACGAATTAAAGTTGGAGGGTAAGACAGTTATTGGTATCTCATGGAAAAGTTTTAAGTCATTAACCCAAGAACAGAAAAGTGTTCGATTGCGTGATATGGAACAAATATTTTCAGGATTAGATGTTGTTCTTATAAATCTTCAGTATGGTAATGTTGATGTTGAGATAAGAGAGTTTAAAGAAGCGACAGGGATAAATGTTGTACAATGTAATTCTGTCGATAATAGAGAGGATCTTGATGGTTTGGCGGCGTTGATAGAGGCTTGTGATTTGGTAATATCCACAAGCAATGTTACTATTCATATGGCAGGAGCATTAGCGAAAGAGACATGGGTAATCTTACCACGTGTGTCAGTAAACTTTTGGTGGCTAATAGAGCGTAAGGATAGCATTTGGTATCCTAGTTTAACATTCTATCGTCAACCAACATTAGAAGATTGGGAGAGTGTTTATTTATCTATAAGGAAAGATTTGCTATCTAAATTGTACAAAAAAAAGAGTAGTATTAGATGAACAGCGCAACCAGATTAAAAGTGAGTGTGCCAAGTTCTAAATTTTTTAAAAATATTTTCAAAAAAATTATTTTTTTAATTTTAAAATAAAGGATCAAAATAAGCTCTTATGGAAAATTATAAAAATTATATAGTAGATAAACATTGTGAAAAATTTGGCTCCACGTAACTCAATAATTGAGTCTAAAGAAAGCATATTCTTAGTTCTTGTTCTATTATTTCTCCTTACTATTAAAGTTCTCTTTGTTTTGTACGCTAATGTTCTTCCTGATGAAGCATATTATTGGTTATGGTCAAAGAACATTTCCCTCTCTTATTTTGACCACCCACCATTAGTATCATGGTTTCAAGCTCTTCTATCTTTTCTTTCGAACAATAAGTATTTTCTGATTAGAGCTCTTCCAATATTTAACTTAGTGGCAGTGTTAACAATTGTCATTGTCTGGCAAAAATATATATCAGAGAAATTTGATTTTAGAGCATGTTTACAGACTGTAGTTTTATTCTTATCTTTTCCGATATTTGCTATTTTCTTCTCCATCTCTTTCCCAGATTACTTACTAATCACACTATTATTTGGGACTTCTTTCTGTCTTTTTTTATATTTTGAAAGAAATGATAATGGCAGAATTGCGATTCATTATTGGTATTTGGCAGTTTTTTTATTTTCTTTGGCTTTACTGACGAAATATAATGCCGTGCTGTTTGGTTTTGGAGTTTTGGCCTACTTTCTTTATTATAAAAAAGAAATTGGAAGTCCATCATACGGCCATATATTTGCAGCAACTTTTATTATCTTTCTAATCCAAACACCTGTTATAATTTGGAACCTTCACAATGAGCTCGCGTCTTTTTCTTTTCACTTAAACCAAAGATTGGATCAAGGAAAAGATATTTTAACTGTATTTAAAAATATCTTTGCTTTTTTTTGGGGAGTACTTCTAGCTTTCTCTCCATTCTTTATAGTAAATCTAAAGAATAATTTCTTTGCGGCAAACTACGCTGATAATAAAAAAAACTTCCATAAGTTAAGCAAGATCGTTTTGATTTTTTCACTAGCTTTCTGCATTTTTCTATCTTTTTTTACAAACGTTTTATACTATTGGTTAACTCCAGCGATTATTTTACTTATCCCATTCTTGGCCAAAATTATAAAGGCAAAAAGGTGGCAATATTTTCATATATTTTATGGAATAATTATTTCATTAATTTTATTTCTAAACATCAGTATTTATCCAATTAGCGCTTTTTTTGGTACCGTAGACCGAGAAACAGCTATTGTATTTGGATGGAATAAAATAATTACAGAAATAGAAAAAGAAAAAACAGAACATCATACTGAGAAGGTTGTTTTTTCGGACTACAGATTAGGGTCTCTTTATATTTTTCATTCGAGTGACTTCAAAGCAGATGTTATTATGGATACAAGAAAAACTCAGTTTGATGTATGGAGAGAGGAGGGAAACTCATTAGTTAAGAACACTTTAATTATTGCTGATGAAGATTTCCCTATAGGCAAAAAGATTATGTCTAGATTTGAGAGTATTGAGTTTCTAAGAGATATAGAAATCCATATTGGAAATAAACTCGTAAGGAAATACCATGTTTTTTTGGGAATAAATACATGATTAATTCATAATTTTATAGATTTCTTCTTCTGCTAAAAAAGTCTGATTTGTATGCCTGTATGCTAAAACTGCCTGGATAAGATTCATGCGTAATCCATTTATAGTTCTTAATCCTATTTCCTCGCTATTCTTTATCAATGTTGTTTTTAATGGATCATAGATAATGTCATAAACAACCATCGTTTTTTTGGCCTTTGCAAGTAATTTCATTGGTACAGGGGTCATATCAATGCTGTCTACGTGACCAACAGAGGTGGCATTGATCAGTAAATCACAATCAGGAAGAAAGGTCTCTAAGTCATTAAGAGAAGATGAATATAAATCAGATTTTTTAGAGTGTATTATATTTATTGGACTTCTGTTAAAAATATGAATTTTATGTTTTCTTTTAAAGTCTCTTAAAAGAAAAGCTAATATTGCTTTGCCTGCACCTCCATACCCTAAAAGACCTATATTTAGGTTTTGACTTTCTGTAAGTTGCTCTTTTATAGGTTCTAAGGCAGCTTCACCATCAGTGTTGTTTCCTGTAAACGTATCGATTAAAGATCCAAATGGCGGACGATAAAAACAGTTTACAGCACCAATAGCTTTTATCTCTTCTTCTACATTATCTTTTACAA
The DNA here is from genome assembly GCA_902596985.1 of uncultured Alphaproteobacteria bacterium. Lineage (GTDB taxonomy): Bacteria > Pseudomonadota > Alphaproteobacteria > Rhodobacterales > Rhodobacteraceae > CACIJG01. The sequence goes on along the minus strand of CACJWR010000052.1, from coordinate 1,789 downwards.
GATTAAATATTGTTTCTTTATAAGGAACAGCAACAGCCCCCCCCAAACAACGCTTATCTTGCTTCAAGTAGTTGAAAAGCTGCTCAATCTTTTCTTCTCCAACATCGAGTGGTACCATTCGTACCTTTTTTTCTTCGTATTTGTAAACTTTGTTCCATAATTTCGGAGATCTTGCTCCCATAGAAGGCTTTGTGCCAACAATTACACTGTAAAAGTCTAAGCCTCGCTCCTTGATCTCATTTTCAATGAATTCATTAAGATGTCTAAACATTTAAAATATGTTTCCCATTAATATGAGCTACTTTATCCATTCCACGCATTAGCTTTGTAAAACTATTGAAATCTATAGGTTGAAGAGGATCAACAGCTGAATTTTCAGGATCAGGATGGACCTCAAGCATTACACTGTCCGCGCCAGCGGCTACACTAGCAAGTGCCATTGGGGCAACCCATGGACGCCAGAAAGTAGCATGGGATGGGTCCACAGCTATCGGCAAGTGCGTTATCTCTTTTGCAGCTGGCACAACTTGTAGGTCTAATAAAAATCTTGATGAATCTCTATGCGTATGAGGAACTGTGACGCCTCGTTCACATAAAATAATCTTCTCATTACCCTCATAAAGCGCATATTCAGCGGCGCCAAGCCAATCTCTTAGTGATGCACCAAAGTGTCTCTTTATCATCAAAGGTTTTTCAGTTTTTGCTGCAGCTGAAATCAATGGATAATTTTGCATATTTCTTGAACCAATTTGAAGTATGTCAGCTACTTCGCAAATCAGGTCGAGATACCTTTCTTCCATGACTTCTGTTATAATTCCGAGGCCAGTTTCCTTTTTTGCGATTCCTAGCCACCTTATTCCTTCTTCACGGGTTTCAGTATATTTATCGGATCTGTAGGGAAAGCTTAAGGGCTTGAAAGCTCCTCCTCTCAAAAAATGGGCTCCCGCTTTTTTGACATTAATTGCGGTTTCAACAATAAGTTGCTCACTTTCAACCATATTTGGCCCAGCCATAATGGGGATTAAATTATCTCCGAAAGAGATACCACCAATATCAAACTTGGAAAAGTGTGTACTATTTTTCTTTGACGCCAGAGGGAACTTCTCTGCCATATCTTCAGCCGAGACATCTTTTCCAGGAGCCTTATTTTGTATCATTCTCTATACCTAGTTTTGAGCTACTTAACTGTTCCGATAAGTAGATTTTTCGACCTTTTTCCTCACTAGCATAAATTGAGTGTATAAGCCTAAGGGTATGGACACATTCTTTTGCTAAAAATGGAACTCTATCCATTTGACCATTACTGAAGTGTTGATGAATCTTTTTGAGTTGTCTGTAATGACTTATACCGTAACCATTGTCAACCTCCTCAGAATATTGGCCGGTTATATCTTTTTCACTATCAACGGAGTCAGAAAAATCCCACTGCTCGATCTTATTAAGAGCTACTCCCCCGATTTGAGCAACCCCTTTTGTTCCCGTAATAGTTATTGATGCCTCAAGATCTTTTGGTCTTGCGGCTGTTGTCAGCTCTAAGGTGGCCAAGCCACCATTTTCTAACTCAATAGCTGCCACTAGTGTGTCCTCCGCTTGAAGATTATTTGCTCTCTTTGCTGATATTGCGCAAACAGACTTCGCATTTCCGCATATCCAGGTTAAAGCATCGACGTGATGAATAGCTTGCTGATTTGTAACTCCGCCATCCTGTGCCCAAGTTCCGTGCCAACCATCATCATAATATTCTTGAAGCCTACACCATCTCAACCTTACAGATACTGACACCAAATCG
>CACJWR010000051.1 GCA_902596985.1 uncultured Alphaproteobacteria bacterium | reverse complement strand
TCGCGTTTCAGAATGACATTAAGAAAAGAAATGAATCCGATAAAACAGAGGTAAAGCTCGAGTTCCGTATTGGTATTAATATGGGGGATGTTGTTAAGAAAGAAGGTAATCTTTTTGGAGATGGTGTAAATATTGCGGCACGATTAGAAGCATTAGCCCAACCCAATAGTATCTCTATATCCAAAAGTGTCTATGATCTTGTTGTTCCTAAGACCAAAATGACCTTCAATGATTTAGGCGTACAGAAGGTAAAGCAGAATGAGTTTCATGCTTTTGACATCCTTCTTGATCCTTCTCAGAAAAGAACATTAAAGACAAAGTCAAGCTCTATGCTACCCATCATTGGCGCTGTTGCTGCGGCTTTAGTTGTAATAGTGGGAGTGTTTTTCTTCAACAGTTCGAATGAAAATGGATCTCAAAAACCTTTGGTCATGGATACCTCAAAGCCAGTTATCATGGTTGCACCAATAAAAGCTACAGGATTGTCTGAGGATCAACAAGGATTTGCTAGAGGTATTACTGAAAGCATGATTTCCACATTTGCAAGTTATAATGGGTTAAGAGTTCTTTCTAGTAGCACGAGCTACCATAGCGAAAAGACCAGCATGACTGATAAAGCTATAAGAGATGAGTATGGCGTGAATTTTATCATAAGAGGCTCAATGCAAGTGATGGGCAAAAATGCTCGATTAAATTTAGAAATCTCAGATCTTAAAATTGGTGAAATCGTGGAAACAAAAAAACGTGACTTTGTTTTAGAAGATATCTTCAAAGTACAAGATGAACTAAGTAATCAAATTCTTGAAATACTTCAAATCGATCTTGGTGCTGGTAGTCACCTGAAAATGTGGGTAAATAGGTTTGACTCTATAGAAGACTTCACCAAATTCCTAAATTGGATACAACTATGGAGAAGTTATGATCCAAAAAACCATGCAAAAGCTCAAGAAATATTAGAAGACTTGAGAAAACGTTATGACGATGAACATACTACCATATATGTCTTAGAGGCATGGCAAATATCCCAACGCTTAGGTTTGAACCTATCAAACAATAGGAAGGAGGATCTAAAGAGGTTAGAGTATATAATTAATAGAAACATAGAACTGCACCCTGAAAATTCCGATGCGTACAACGCACGCGCTTTCATTGGCCTCTCGCACTTTGGCTTTTCCTGCGAACAAGCCATTGCAGATATTGCCACTGCTGAAAAAAATGGTAGCAACCAAGAAACACTTTTAATTGGCTCTGGGGTATATAGTAGATGTGGACGGGTAGAAGAAGCAATAGCACGTTTACAAGAGCTTATAAAAATAGTACCAAACGATCCAGGTTGGTTCCAGACGGGTCTTCTGGTAACTCTGCTTTATCAAACTGGAGAATATTCCGAAATTTATCAGCTAATTGGACAAAAAATAGCAACAAGCGATATGAACCATCGGGTTTTAGCAATCTACTCGATACTTGAGTTTAAAAAAGGTAATAAAAGAGAAGCAGTTGCATACTTCCTAAGAGCTCAGAAAAATGGTTTCAATAACAGTAGACTTGACGCGATACGAGATGAAAATATAAAAAAGGATGCTTTGAAGATATTAGAAGAGGTTGAAAAACTATCTAAAAGTTGATGTTTTTAGGCTCAGCAGATTGTTATCTTTATAAACTTCGTCCCTCTTCAGAAAGTTTTTTATTTAGTAGCTTTCTTACCAATATACCAGCACCATCCGCGCCAAGAGTTACCTCAAGATAGTTCATGCCGGTAGGATCATCCTGAATTTGCTTCTGCATTATTTCTAATAGGTGCTTATCTTCATCGAATGCAGCTGTAACGCTATTTTTTGTCTTATTAATAACATCTTCTTTTAGTTGAGGCACATCAAACGCTGCCCCCCAAAAATAATGTGTCTCTCCTTTTTTCCCGGGAGTAACTATATGGCAACCACGCATAATGAATTTTGATCTAGCTCCTTCTTCTGGATTAGGATCGGTCACATTCCAGTCAGAAAATGATATGGCCAAGGTAGGCATTCTACCTACTTGCTTTCGCAAAATTGGCTTATCCTCTGGCAGGCCCATTCCAGCACAAAACAAAGGGGAAAGAGGTGCTAAATCAAATTCTTGTTCATAACAGATTGTTTCACCATCTAAATAACTATCCGGAGCTGTTATCCAGTCATTTTGCTTGAAAGTATTCTTATGAAGAAAAGCAATGTGTGTTAAATCCATGACATTTTCTCTTATTAAAACCCAATTTGCTTTTACATCATAATAGCCGCCTAAAAAGGTCCAATCATTATCCGTTTGATAGCTAACATCTGGGGGCTCACAATCTATAGCGTCCTGATCACCCATCCAAATCCAAAGAAAAGCGCCTCGTTCCAAAACCTTGAATGAGGGTATTTGAGCAGTCTTTGGCATCATCTTTTGAGTTGGGGCTTTTGTGCAATGACCTTCACTATTAAATTGCATTCCATGATAAGGACAAATAATTTTATCGCCCTCAACATGTCCTTCAGATAGAGGTGCCCACCTATGTGGACATCTATCATATAACGCTGCAGGAGTGCCGTCCTCCAAGCGATATAGTACAACTGGAGTTTCGAGCAGCCAACGCGAAATCGGTTTTTCGTTTATCTCGTCTGAGCGCGCTGCAACCCACCACATATTTCTTGGATAGTTATCCTCCAGCATACCATTTGGTATTCTTTGTCCCATAAACTTTTGCTCGTTAGAATCTTTCAATATCTTATCCCAGTCTGAAAAATCTATTTCTATAATAACATAAGAAGACAAAGAGCTGAATTGGATTTTGTTGAAAAATAGATTTTAAAATATCGGTGAGAATATAAACTCAGTTGTTATTAGATATGACTAATTTATTTAAGGAGAAGGGAATGAGTGTTGCACGAATAAATATGTTGGAATTTGAAACAGAGGATGATCTAAGTAAAAGAGCTGAATTGTATGAAAAGGATGCGCCTACGCTTTTTCCAAATGCTGAGATCCTATTGACTATAAAAACAGGCCCAACCACAGCAATGTCGGTCTCCATTTATCCAGATAAGCAATCAGCTGAGGAGTCTCTTATCCGAAGGGATAAACATTTTAAAACTGCAGAAATACAGCCACGAGAGGCTTGGTATCTAGAAGGAAAAGTAGTTCAAAGGCATATAAAATAATTATTCTTAATTCTGTTCAATCAACGCTTCGAGATTTGGCTCATAAATTCGGGCAGGTCTGTGATTACCTTCTCTAAACTTATCCGTTTCTATAACCAATCCCTTACCGTCTGAATAATTTTTCAGCCATAAACGAAAATTCCTTTTGTTCTCAGGACTAAATTTTTGCCCCCCAAAAGCAGCAAATGTTTGCTGTAACTCAGTCAACGTGAAACCATCTTTATGAAAAGCAAAAGCTAGAGAGGGCTTTCTCTCTATTAATAGCCGTGAATATTTTATCCCATCACTACAAATTTTATTATGATCAAAACACAAGTCTGGTAAACTATCCACATTAAACCAGTTAACATCAAAAACATCAGAGTTTGCCCTAATCCTTAACTTCCCTGAAGGATGTACCGCTAAATAGGCAACTGAAATTACTTGATGTCGATTGTCTCTATTTGGATCGCTATAATTAGCAAAATGACTAATGTAGGGAACTCGAATTCCTGTTTCTTCGTATAATTCTCTTTGTGCGCATTGATCAAGATCTTCACCTTTTTCTAAAAAACCGCCGGGCAATGCCCATCCATTTTCATGATCCAAGCGTTTGACAAGTAAAACTGAGAGTTTTTTTTGTCTTAGAGACAATAAAACAATGTCTGATGCAACAGAGGGGTGCCAGTAATTTGATTCAAAGAAAGCCACGTAAGTATTATATACATACTAAGTAAAAATAACTACAAATTTGTTATATATTAATTAAAGTATTTGTTGCACTTCACATCCAAATTCCCTAAACGGAAAGGTAAAATTTTAAGAGCAACCGATGTCTAATGAAATTCTTGTCTCAATTAAAAAGCGCTTAAAGCTACCCGCGGTAGTAGCTCCAATGTTTCTTGTTTCAGGGCCTGACGCTGTGATTCAATCATGCAAAGAAGGGCTTATGGGATCTTTTCCTGGCCCTAACGCCCGTACCATTGATGATTTAAGGAGTTGGTTTGAACTAATCGATACTAAATTATACCAAGAAGATGCTCCATGGGCATTTAATATGATAACCCACAACAGCTATGGACGCTTTGATCAAGAAATTACACTTGTTGAAGAATTTAAACCAAAAATAGTTATCACAGCTCTTGGAGGACCGCATAGGGTGACACAGCAGGTTCATGCATATGGTGGTCTAGTATTTGCGGATGTTAATTCTCCTTCTTTTGCTAGAAAGGCAATTGATAGGGGTGCCGATGGCTTGGTGCTTGTTTGTACCGGTGCTGGCGGCCATACTGGTGAGTATGCCTTGATGCCCTTTCTCGATGAAGTGAGATCGTTTTTTGATGGCCCTATAATGGTAGGTGGTGGAATTAGTAATGGTAGGAGCATACGTGCTGCTGAAACCCTTGGTATTGATTTTGCCTATATAGGTACAAGATTTCTAGCAGCTCAAGAAACTTTAATATCCGATGCCTACAGAAAAATGGTCTGGGACAGTAAAATGGAAGACTTGATCCAATCGCGTGCCATCACGGGAGCACTTGGAAACTGGATGAAAGCAAGCGTCGAAGCTTCTGGGCTATCTCTTGACGATACAAAGAAAATAGCAAAAATTGATTTTTCAGGAGATATGCATGCGGGATCAAAAGCGTGGAAAACAGTCTGGAGTGCTGGGCAAGGCGTTGGAAACGTTAAAAAACCAGAAACAATTAAAGAAATTATAGACATTTTGAAAAAAGAGTATGAAACAGCAGTTAAGCTTCAATCTAAAGGGAGTGAATATTTATAGGGTATTTATTTGATGCCTGAAGCTTATGATTTGTAGTTTCAAATAAAATGTAAGTTATGATATTATCTGATTTGAAGATAAGTCTTAAAGAATAGAAAATGGTAACAAAAGAAGAAAAACAAATTATTGAGCAAATACTTGAGTATTGTGAAACCGGTAAAACTTCTATGACTGATGAAATAATGCATAATCCGGTTTCTAATTACAATGATCCAAAAAAATTGAATGCTGAAATTAATACGCTTTTTCGTGAGTTTCCAATTATTGTTGCGCATGTAAGCGAATTATCGGAACCCGGAAAGTTTATCACCCACAATGATACCGGTGTACCAATATTAGTTACAAGAAATAATGACAATGAGTTAAAAGCTTTCATGAATGTTTGCCGACATAGGGGCGCAAAAGTCGAAGGGCGTGAGTGTGGAAAAGCTAAGACTTTTTCATGTCCGTATCATAGCTGGACTTATGACCTCAATGGAAAATTAAGAGGAATGCCACAACCATTTGGGTTTGATAACTTAGATAAAAGCAACTATGGCCTCAAGGAATTGCCAGTATACGAGCATTTTGGAATGGTGTGGGTTAGACCATCTGCAGATGCAAAGCGGGTAGATATGGCAAAATGGTTGGCTCCGATGGAGAGTCAATTTAATGCTTTGAACTTAGATAATCATATAATTTACAAAAAATGGACGCTGCCAAGAAACATGAGCTGGAGATTAGCTTTGGAGGGCTTTCAAGAAAATTATCATTTTTGCTCAGCGCATGAACATACTGCGTGTTCTGGGTACCTAGATAATCAAAGCGTTTTTACCAATCACTATCCCCACGTTCGTCACTCAGTTCCATTATGGAATATAAGGGAGCTTAAAGGCAAACCACAAGAAGAATGGACATATAGAAAATATTTTATGACACAAAATTATTTATTTCCCTGTAACTTTGTTCAAATTATGACAGACCATGTCTATGTACATTCAATAATCCCAACAGGTCCAGGCACTTGTGTATTTAAATGCATGATGCTTATATCTGAACCAGCAAATACAGATAAGGCTAAACAATATTGGGAAAAAAATTACAATGTTGTCAAAGAAGTGTTTAATGAAGATTTTGAGATAGGCGAGGCCATTCAGGCAGGCTTGTCAACGAATGCAAATGATAACTTTGTTTTTGGCAAATATGAGTGTGGATTGCATTGGGGACAGCAAGCTATAGATGATGCTCTCGAGGGACGATTAAAAGCTAGCTAACAGCTCCTTATTTTTTTAAAAACAGTTAATGTTCTTTTGAAAACTCCTTTATGATTTCCAAACATAAATGCGTAGCTTTTTCCATATCTTGAGCGGAAATCCACTCTAGGGGGCCATGAATGTTTTGCATGCCCGTGAATAGGTTTGGCGTAGGTATACCTAACTCAGTTAACAATGATCCGTCTGTGCCACCTCTTATAGGTTTTGAAAAAGGAACAATGTCTAAGTTTTCCATAGCTTTCTTAGCTATCTCAACAGGCCTCATATTTTTTTCAAGCCAATAACGCATGTTTCTGTATTGTGGTGTAATTTCGCAGGTAATTTCTGCTCTTGGCTCTGACGAGTTTATCACCTCACATACCTGTTTCAAAAGATCACCTTTCTCTTTTAAGCCCGCAAGCTCAAAATCACGTAAAATAAAGCGAAGCGTCATTTCAGAGGACCCTCCAACCATATCTGTAGCATGGATAAAACCTTCGTTATCTTCCGTAGTTTCTGGAGTAAGAGTGGTTTGAGGCAAAGTACTAATAAGTTTTGCTGCAATGTGGATAGCGTTTACCAACTTATCTTTAGCTAAACCAGGGTGTATCGATACACCTTTAATTTTGACCTCCGCTTTATCTGCAGAAAAGGTTTCATATTCCAAGTCTCCAATTTTACCCCCATCAAAGGTGTATGCCGTGTCTACGTCGAGATCAGTGGCCAATTGTTTTTTTACACCACGACCTATTTCTTCATCTGGAGTAAATGCCACCCTGATGGGACCATGCTTTAGTTCAGCATTTTGTAACAGGTGATTAATTGCTGTCATTATTATCGAGACACCAGCTTTATCATCAGCTCCAAGTAATGTAGTTCCGGACGCGGTAATGATATCATCACCCTTTTTTTCCTTTAGGTATTCGAACTCATTTGGCGAAAGGGTCAGCTCCGGATCATCAGGAAATGTAATATCTCCCCCATTATAGCCTTTAATTAACCTCGGCTTAACACCTGAAGCATTGAATTGTGGTGCTGTATCCACATGCGCTAAAAATCCAACAGATGGTGCTGATATATTTCCGGGCACTGTCGCTGTAACTACTCCATAGTCCGTTAGCTTAACGTCTTCAACTCCTAAAGCAATAAGCTCTTCCTTCAATAAGTTCAGCATATCAAGCTGTTGATCCGTACTCGGTGATTTATTGGAAAGCTCATCACTCTGGCTGTCTATAGCAGTATACCGCATCAACCTTTCTGTTAGCTCGTCTTTAAATCCATTTTCCATTGGTACTCCTTATCTTTTTAGCTATTATCACGATAAATACGCGCAATTACTTCCTTCAATAATTTTGCGGCAACCATTGCCGTCAAATTATGAAAATCTCTTTTTGGATTATACTCCACAATATCGGCACCAATCAGCCGTCCCTTAAAACCATTAAGACAATCTATTAACTGTCGCGTAGATAGGCCACCCGGTTCAAAATGAGAAACTCCTGGAGCATATGCTGGATCTAAAGCATCGATATCAATACTGCAGTAAACAGGTTTTGAAAAGCTTAATGAACTGAGTTTAGTAAGGTCTTTCATTTGATATATCTCGACTCCAAATTTTTCTGCCTGTTCACGCTGATGTTTATTTAACGTTCTAATGCCTACTTGAACTAGTCTACTCGCTCTACCCGCTTCCATTATTCTAGCAAAAGGTGATGCATGACTGAGTTTATTCCCCGATAAACTATCATAAAGATCTGGATGTGCATCAATATGGAGAATATCTAGAGTATCCCATATATCCAAATGAGCATCTAGAATAGGCCACGAAACCGAATGATCTCCTCCTATGGAAACAAGTTTTTGATCTGAAACCAAAACATCTTTTACAAAAGTTTTTATCTTTTTAAAGTTTTCTACTGCCACCTCACCTGTGAATTCGATATCGCCCAGGTCATCCCAGATACCTTCTTGATCCAAGTTCAAACCTGATTCAGAAAACAAATTAGAAGAGGCAGAATACAGTGCCTCTCTAATTAAAGGTGGAGCAGCACTCGACCCTCTCATAAAAGAGGAGTTTATATCATCAGGAACCCCAAGTACTTTTATGGCTGGCTTCATTGAATTGCCTTATCAATCTTTACTATTTAAATATATATTCCCATCTAAGTAGCGCGCCGTATAGCCTCCAATAAATACCCTTTCCCCTTTAAGCTCACAAATTAGCGCTCCTCCTCTTTCGGAACATTGATAGGCCTTTAAATTATTCTTTTTCAAAATATCTGCCCAATAAGGAATGAGCAGAGTATGAGCCGAGCCAGTTACTGGGTCCTCATCTATTTTTGATTTTGGGTAAAAACATCGTGAAACAAAATCATACTCATCACCCTGAGCACTGACAATCAATCCTCTTGCGTCTAGCTCGGATACTTTGCTCATGTTTACGGATATATTTCTAATACTTGCTTCATTATCTAAAATTGCTAAGTAATCATCACGGCCCTTAAAAAATTGCTGGATATTAGCCCCTACACTCTCTCTTATAACATTATTAATGTTCTGTTCGATTGGTTTATCGGCGGGAAAGTCTAAAAAGATTTGTTCGCTTTTTTTAATTGTTTTTAGAAGACCTCTCCGTGCGGAAAAAGTAATCTCTTTTTGATCTCTATCCATATATTCATCGAACAAAACCCGAGCACTTGCCAATGTTGCATGGCCGCATAACCCCATTTCACATTCGGGAGTAAACCACCTAATGCCGATGGGTTTTGTGTTCATGTTTATAAATGCAGTTTCAGATAAATTATTTTCAGATGCTATAGCCTGCATTACTCTGTCGGATAACCAATTATCAAGGATACAAACCGCTGCCGGATTACCCGAGAATACTTTCTTTGAGAATGCATCTACTTGGTATATTGGAATAGATTTCACGATAATAGGATCTTTCTCATTGTAAAATTATAAATCCATAAATTTACTGTTTCAAATAGATTTCGCTATCCAAGAATAGTTTGATTTTATATAAGAGGTAGATCATATTTTTAGCTTCAACTAACATGAACTCAATATATAGAAAATCACTATTCAATATCCCATCAGGTATGATCTATCTAGACGGTAACTCCTTAGGCCCTCCGCTGAAAGGGATAGAGTCTATATCAGAGGACGTAATTGCTAAAGAATGGGGTGGAAAACTGATAAAAGGTTGGAATGAATCTAATTGGATGGAACAGCCAATAACTGTTGGTAATAAAATCGCTAATGTAATCGGTGTGGATAAAGGTTCGGTAGTAGCCGGAGATACTCTTTCCATAAAGACTTACCAAGCTTTGGCAGCAGCTATAAAACTAAATTCCAAAAGACATATAATACTTACTGATATTGATAATTTTCCTTCGGACATTTATATAGCTGAAGGCCTTGTTGATAGTTTGAACTCAAATTTCGAGCTTAAGAAAGTAAAAAGAAATGAGCTTATATCGTCTCTAAATGAGCAGGTTAACACGGTATTACTTACCCATGTCGATTATCGGACTGGGTCAATGTTTGATTTAGAAACTATTACTAATAAAATTCATCAAAATGGCTCAACCATAATTTGGGACTTAGCACATAGCGCG
>CACJWR010000050.1 GCA_902596985.1 uncultured Alphaproteobacteria bacterium | reverse complement strand
TTTTCCGCAAACTCTTCGGAAATTGTTCCAATAAAAAACTTGTCAGAAAATAATCTGCTTCATCGAAATTATCTCGCACGCTGTACTGACTCGGATTTACTGCAGTATTGATTTTAGCTCTCTTTGCAGAAACAAGACCTATCCTACTATCTTCAAATGCTAGACATTCTTCTGGCATTAAGTTCATTTCTTGTAATACCAATTCATATAAATCAGGACTAGGCTTCTTTTTTTTCACTAAATCTCCCGTTGATATAAAAGAAAAAACATCGTCTGGATTTTCATTCAAACAAGACTTAAGAAACAAAGTTACGTTATCACAACTTGTAGACGTGGAAATAGCTAGTTTCTTTTTGTTATATTTTGCTTTTTCCAAAAATTCCCTTATTCCTGGTCTAAAATATACCAAACCTTGAGATACCGATTGCATATAAAATTTAGTTTTTTGAAGATGAATTTCTTCAATATCTTTACTACTTATCTGTTTTGAGTTTGATAAAAAACTTTTATTATAAAATTCAATTCGTTCTTTTCCTCCTGCTACTTGAAGTAATCTTCTGTAAATGTGTTGGTCCCAATTCCAGCCCAGTTTATTTAAATCAAATGCTTTGTTGAATGCCTTTCTATGGGCTTCTTCGGTTTCAGCTAGGGTTCCATCGAAGTCAAATATAAGGCACCTAACCTCAGTTGTGCCAGTACAACTGCGGTATCTTTCTAATTCTTTCTTTTTCATATTATAATTATCAATTTGTTCAGTACTTGATCAATCTATTCACACAGAACCTATCTTCTTACGTCAGCTATTTATTAAAAACAGTAAGTCTTTGACAAGAATGTTTATATCTTTCTCAAGCTTAGTTTTTAGTTTTGTTAAACACTTAGAGATTGGAACACAATTTTTTCGAGATAAAACTTCAAATAAATCCTTAGAACTAGTAATCTGAGAAGCAAGATTTAGACGTTCTAATAATTTAAAGTCATCATTGAAGTTTGAATATCTTGGACCAAAAATAACTGTGCAGTCTAAATTTACGGCTTCCCAAGGATTATGACCTTCCACACTGGAGAAAGTTCCTCCGATAAACACTACTTTAGAAGCTTTATACCACAATCCTATTTCTCCTATAGAATCCGCAACATAGACTTCAGTTTTTTGATTTGGAATTTCTCCTTTACTTTGCATCCTTACTTTAAAATTATTAAGAGATTTCATTATTTCTTTTCTTCTATTTGGAAATCTTGGGATCAAAACCAATAAATTTTTTATATTATGGTCTTTTAATAATTTCTTGGTTTGGATTGCTATTTTTTCATCTTCAGCATGACTGGAACCCAAAACCCAAACTTTTGTGTTACAAATTGCTTTTTTTATAATTTTTAGTTTGTCTTCCTCAAAAACCAATGGTGGACAATGTGGCTTTAGAGAACCATCGGTTCGAAGTGTACATGAAGCGCCCAGTTTCTCATATAATTTCTTGGAGGACAGATCTTGCGCCGATATAAATTCAAAGTCCTTATAAATGACTCTATGGAGAGATTTTATCTTGTTCCTGCGACTAAAGGATTCCTTGGTCATTCTTCCATTTACGAGCACCTGTTTTATGCCAAACTTAGATACCAAAGAAGACATACCAGGCCAAATGTCCTGTTCTGACCATATCACAAAATCTGGAGACCAGTGACGTATAAACCGTTTGCAAAAAATTCTTAGATCATACGGCAGAAATTGATGAATAGTTTTAGGCATATTATTTTTCTCGAATACGTCTGCCGATAAAACAGTAGATGAAGTCACGAGGAAATTTAGCTCTTCTTCATTCTTGTGAAGCTCTTCAATAAGCCCTCTTAAGGCTAATACTTCCCCCAATCCAACAGCGTGGAGCCAAATGAGTTTACCGGATGGACGCGCTACGTTTGGTTTGCCAAGCTTTTCCCTCCATCTCGTCGGATGTTCTTTAGCATTATAAATACGCCAAATCACAATAATTTTAACGAAGGGTAAAGACAAGAAAGTTAAAAAGAGGTATAGATTTAAAGATAGTTTATCAAGCATTTAAAGAATATTTCTTCAATTACATTTATAATTGATTATACCGCATCAGAAGTAAATCTAGAATTCTCTTGGGCTGCTTCCCATATGAAAAATATCTCTCCTGAAAAGCCGCGGGTATTTTTTTAAAACCTTTCAACAAGCCTCCATTCATAATATACTCTGGAAGTCTTTTGTGTTTTAGTCTAGATTCCGCCAATCTTACAGCCTTCGAGTCACGATTATTTGGTATCTTGAATATCTTCCCTATAGCTTTACGACAAACTAAAAAAATAACATCATTATTTTCAATATACTCAATAGAAAAGTTATCTTTTAATAAGCCTATTAAAGATAAGCTTGTGAAATAACAAATATGAGCTTTAAAAAAATGATTGAAAGGAGAAGTAGCTTTTGACTCGAGGTTTGGTACCTCTATAACAAACAATCCTCCGACTTTAAGTATTTGATGCACTTTTCTAATTACTTTCAATGGATTTGGTAGATGTTCCAAAACATGAAACATGGTGACTATTTGGTACGATTGTGTGCCTTCCAACTGAGAAATTTGTCTCTGTTCTACGTTAATTGAATAATGATTTTTTCCAAATTCCAAGTAGCCACTACTTGGATCAATCCCAGAGGCGTCAGCGCCCATGCAAGAAGCGAGATAAGTGAACTCACCTCCACCAGATCCAATATCAAGTAATTTTGTGTTTTCCCTAATAAAAGGTGCAATTTTTTTCAGCCTAGATATCGCCTGCGCTCCCGCTCTGTAAACATGTTTCGGACTAGGTCTGTCCTGCTTTTTGTACTCAAGCCTGTATTTCGACTTATAAAAATCAAAAAGATCCAGTTCATTCGGCACATCTTTAAGCTGAACCAATCCACAATTTTGGCAACAAGCAATCAAAATTAGATCTCCTGCTTTTGCATCTTTCATTGTGTGAATAGTACTTCTATCGCTATTGCATACAATACAAAGAAAAGCCATAGATAAGTTTTCCCTTTTTATAAAATAAATCTACTGCCATCACCAATGCAGCAGAACTGCAATAATGTGTCATGACTTTCACAACGGATATTAAATTGGTAAATCAAAATACCTTAAGCATCCTTAGGGCTGTTTGCAAAATGTCATAGACTCAAACTCTTTTCTCCATTCATCTGAAAACTCAGTATTTGAATAATCGTCAAAGTACGGTCCACCCAACGTCCAGTGAATAACTTTTATATCTTCGTTAGGATTATCATATTCGCCTACTAACCAATTCCACTTTACGGAAAGCTCTCCTATTTCTTCGTCTTTCAACCAAAGAAATCTATGGAGCGTTGCTGCGTCGGCGTCCCCAACGAAGTCAGGGTTTACTGCATTATTCGATGGATGGGCACAATTCCAAACTATAAACGAGGACCAATTTTTTCTGGGATAACTATATTGTTTGTTTCCAAGATATTTCACCTTAACCTTTGACTCATAATCATGCTTAACTAAAGACACTGCATGCTTCTCATCTATATCATTTAATACCGTACTAATGTCTCCTAAAGCTAGCATGTCGCAATCCATATAAATGCCAAACCCTTCGTAGTTGCATAGATAAGGCACTAGAAATCTAGAAAAAGAAAATTCATTTGATTGACGCTGATCATGCTGCCTAGAATATAGGTTTTTCAAATTTTTTAAATTAATTGGCACAATTGAAATAGGTTTAGAACTTCTTTCTAGTAAAGAATGACTAAGGACATGAAATGCGACTGGCTCCTTAGGATCGTAACCAATAAATATTTTAAGTGTTTTCATTTTTCTTCCTATTTGATTTATATCTTGCGTATTTCTTTTTCAATTTTCATAACATCTTCTGGGTTATTTAGCTCCCAAAAAGTTCTACCTTTACTATCAACTAAAATACATTTTATAGGATATCTATTTTCAAGAAATCTTAACTGTTCTAGCCCCTCCAGTGCTTCAAGATTACTTTCTTTCCATGTGTAGTACTTTGAAAGGATTTCAGGCCGATACGCATACACGCCTACATGGTGAAATATCGGGCAAGATTCTGTTTGCATTGAGCGTTTTTTATCGAAAAATGGAATTATCTCTTTTGAAAAATATAAAGCGTTGTAATTACTATCAAATACTACGGTAGTACCTCCCACTCGACCAGATTTTCTATCAAGCCTAAACGAATTTAAAGAATCTTTATCTAATCTCAAAACGGGTGTGGCCACTTGAGTATCTGGATTTTTTTTAAAAGCTTCTATCAAACTCTCGACAAACCATTTTGGAGTTAATGGAGCATCTCCCTGTAAGTTCACAATCAAATCAGCATTAAAATTTAAATTTTTTAACGCTTCTGCACATCGCTCTGTTCCATTTCTGCATTTCTTTGAGGTCATCACAACTTTTGCACCAAAAGACTCCGCTTCAGTTCGAATTCTTTCGTCATCCGTTGCCACAACAATGTGTTCCACGTTTTTAACTCTACAGGCAGCCTCCCAAGACAACTGAATTAGTGATTTTTGAAGCCCTTGTCCGATGGAAAGCTTCACTAGAGGTTTGCCAGGAAACCTTACGGAAGAGTAACGCGCTGGAATAATGATGACCGTCTTCATTTAATACCTGAGCGTAAAACATCGTGCATACGCAGTAATCCAATAGGTTTATCGTGTTCAATTACAACAATTGCATAAACTTTTGATTTTTCCATTTTTTCTAAAGCAACACTCACTAAATCAGTTGGCTTTACCGATGTAGGATTTAACGAGGCTATTTCTCTGGGAGAAACGGTAAGAATATTATTAATGTTTCTTCTTAGATCTCCATCCGTTATTATTCCCGAAAGTGTACCGTTTTCATTCACCAAAATTGCGACGCCAAAGCCAGATTGAGTCATACAGGAAACAACACTACCCATAGTCAGATCGTCCTTTACGATTGCCATTTCACTTTTATTTCTCATGAGTTGTGACACCGTTAACATCTGCAAACCAAGATTGCCACCAGGATGCAAAACCTTAAAATCTTCTGGCTTAAAATCTCGCTGCTCCATCAGCGCGACAGCCAATGCATCTCCTAAAGCCATTGTGAGTATCGTTGATGTTGTGGGAGCCATACCAATAGTACATGCTTCGGGAGCATCAGTGAGGAGCAACTTTAAGTCAGCAGCTCGTATTAAAGTGCTATTTTTAGAAGAAGAAATAACTGCGGTTAGAATACCGAACCTCCGGGTGTGGGCTAAAATGTCGTAGAGTTCGGATGTTTCTCCAGAATTCGAGATAAGCAAGCAGAAGTCGTTTGGAGTGATCATTCCTAAATCACCATGACTTGCTTCTGTTGCATGCACGAAACTCGCTGGTGTGCCTGTACTGGCCAAAGTCGCTGCAATTTTCCTACCAACATGTCCAGATTTTCCAACACCTGATACAACGACCCTACCCTTGGTTTTAAGCACAGCATCAATAGTGGCTGCAAAATCCTTTGGCAGATTGCTGGCTAGCTTCGAGAGCGCTGATGCCTCCGTCTCTATAACAAATTTACCAATTTCTTGAATATTTTTTTTCTTCATCAAATCTAGTGGTCTTTGTATTTAATTACTGGCTGATGATCCTGTCAAAAATATAAATACTAAAAATACTCCAATCGTAACCTAATTTGCTGATTAGTTATTGCATCGACGTATGGTACAAGAATTGCTACACTATCAAGAAAATTAAGTCAAACCCATTTGTTTTTCTTTTTTACCTGAAATTCTAGTTCTTATTTAATTTACAAAAATACTTATTTCTACAACAAAACCCTATTTGCAGAATAATTTGACAGTTGAAAATATCAGTAAAAAGGTGCAGATCTTTGATGGATGCTAGGAGACCTACAAGTTGAAAGAAAAAACTGAAACGTATTCCTAGCTAAAAAATAACAACGCAGAATATTTTTTGTTTATAAAAATCACATTTTATAAAAAATAAATAAGCTTACCCTAATGTTTATATGTTTCTAACATTGATAATAATATGTGAACATTAATCAATGTTTAGTCACAAACATATTCAGTAAATATCATCGGTTTTTTCTATAAAATTTCGAATGAAAATCCGAATACTTTTTTTGCAGATTAAGAGAGAAAATCTTCACAGATGACTTGCTAAGAAGGATAGCTAGGTGATTTATTCACGAAAAAGGTAGCGGATAAAGCGTTCCAGCGGCTTGGAAATATGTTAAAAGAGATAAAAGGCACTAAATATTAATAATACCACATCACAATTTAGCCAGACCAAGTGGCGCAATATAGTATCCTCCAAAAATTTTAACTACATATTGAAAGGACATTATATAAAAAATTTCATCAGATGGTGCAGGGGATGGGATTCGAACCTATGTAGGGTTTCCCCGACGGAGTTACAGACCGACTGAGAAAAACAAAAATCAATAAAAACAATGGTTTGTACGATTATTTTTGGTTGTATGTAACTCTTGTGTGAAACTTTAGTGTGTATAAGTTGCAAACCTTTATATGACCTCCCACGGATTATTCCGTCTGTAGAATAATCTACGGAATCCAATATTGTAATAAAAAAAGGGAGATTTCGGCAGACATTGAAACTTCCCTGTTGAAAGGAAAAAATATGAAAAAACTAAAACTCATATTTTACTCTTACTAATAAAAACGACAGGAGTAAGTTTTCTATTAGTGAAGTTTGACCAAAGTTCACTAAACTTTGACAAGGTATGCATTTTTTTTGGGATACTTATTGCATTTATAAATTGCAAAAGTTTGTGAGAATTTGACGGGGATCCTTTACGAGGTCAGGTAAGGAAAATGACTTGATCTCGTTTCCTACCTGTCCTGTGGATAAGTATAGCAGAATAAAGTTAGATTGCAAATCGACCTAATCTTTGAGTGCTCTATAAACAGATGCACGACCAATACCTAACCTTTTTGCGATCTCTGTTTTCATCAAACCATCTGCTGCGAGTTCTTTGATTTTTATAACATCAAGGGTCTGTTTTCTACCTTTGTAGACTCCCTTTTCTTTTGCTTTCTTTATTCCCTCCATTTGTCTTTCGTGTCGTAGTCTAGTCTCAAACTCTGCGAACACTCCTAACATATCGAGGAAACACTTACCCTCTGGTGTAGAGGTGTTGATGGATTGTTCGGTTGCAGATAGATGAACTCCCTTTTCTGTTAGTTCATAAACTATGTTCTGCAAATCTCTCATAGACCTTGCAAGTCTGTCTATTCGAGTCACAACTAACTCATCACCTTTTCGTAGGAACTCTAAAAGGGTATTCAACTCACTTCTCCCTCTCAATGAAGTCCCAGAAACTTTCTCTTCTCTTACTACGTCACAACCGGCAGATAGAAGTGTGTTTCTTTGGATCTCTAAATCTTGGGATTGAGTGGAACACCTTGCATATCCGTATTTCATATAATACTCCAAAAGTGTCTCATTCACATCGGAACTCTAAATGACCCTGTCTCAAAAGTCAAGAAATAACCCTATTGAGACACTAATGTTTATCATAAAAATGTATGTGTGAACTATACTCTTTTGAGACAATCTATTTCTTCTTACTCTTCCAAGTTCCACCATATTGATAAGAGTCTTTATACTTCTCTTTGACTACTTGAAGACATTTCCCACAAAGAAATACCCAATCCTTTAGTTCTTGGAATCTACTGCGATAGAGAACCTCTTTGGGTTTATAACAATAATAACAATCCTTAGTTCTGATCCTCATAGTTCTAATATAGTGTAATTTAGAGTTTTGCCCGACGGATTTACTTTTAGTTTAATGTGTAACTGTATGTAACTTAATATTGATGTTTTTTAAGCATATTTTTTGGAAGGTTAAAATAATTTAAATAATTGTTTTTATTGAATTATTTTGTGGTGGAGGGGATAGGATTCGAACCTATGTAGGGTTTCCCCGACGGAGTTACAGTCCGTTGCATTTGACCGCTCTGCCACCCCTCCTTGTACTTCGCGTAAAAGCGTTTTACATCTGATATAGCCAAGTGTAAATAGAAAGATACAAGTTTAATGTGAATCTATAATTTAAAAATGGGCATGTTTAGTAAGAGAACCAATAATATTAGAGAAAATAGCGCCTACTATATGTTCGGCTTACACGCCGTAAAGGCAGCAATCAAAAACCCTAATCGTAAAATTCACGAGTTATGGATAAGTCAAAATGCAAGACTTAAAATATTTACCGACTGTGAAATTCCTAACATACCCATTTTTAATATCGAGAAATCAAAAGCTTTACCAATTTCAGAAAATAAAGTTCACCAAGGAGCAATTTTAAAAGTTAGTCCTTTAAAGCAACCAAAAGACATTGATGAGATCCATGAAAATAAGAAACCTAAATTGATTGTTATTTTAGATAAGGTTAGTGATCCACAAAATGTTGGAAATATTATCAGATCAAGCCTTTTTTTTAATTGCAATGCCATAATTAACACGCTTAATGGCGGATCAAGTGAGAACGGAAGCCTTGTAAAAGCTGCTTCAGGAACCTTCGAACAAGTACACTACATACAAGTTACGAATATTGCACAAACGATCGTTAAGTTACAGAAATTAGGGTACGTTATTATAGGGCTTGACGAAACCTCAACAGAAAAAATATCTTCATTTAGGAAAGGAAATTCAGATATCGCAATCGTCTTTGGAGCAGAAGGGAAAGGGATAAGGCGTTTAACAAAAGAATATTGTGATATGTTGTTATCTATAGATGGTAACCATGCGTTTTCATCACTAAATGTATCGACAGCTGTTGGAATAACACTTTTCAACATTCAATCAAATAGGTTCGATGGCGTTTAATCATTCCTTCCCCAATAGTTTCCTAGCTATCTGAATTATGATATATTATATTCACTTTTAAAGATCGTTAAGATAAAGTGAAATGAATAAAGATCAGCTAGCTCTAAATCTATCAAAAACATCGATTCAACTTCTAAAAAAAGATAGTAGGAAATCTTGGAATGTGCTTGGATCAGTTGATCCATCATCAAAAAACCTGGAAAAAGACTTAGTTTCACTCAGAAATCAAGCAGCTGCTTTATCAACAAAAAAACCAATAGTAGACGTCCTTCTTCCTCGAGAGTTAGTCCTTTCACAAACTATTGTTATAGAAGACAATTTTTCTATTGAACATTGCAAAAAGGTAACGGCCAAACGATGTGGCCTAAATGAAAGTGAACTATTAATAGCGGTTGGAGACTCCTCCACGAGAAGCACAGTTCCCATTGCAGCAATATCTGCAAATTCTATAACCGAGTCTAGAAGTTTCGTAAAAAGAGCAGGATTTCGGCCTGAGAGATATATTGCTTCGAGTAAGATATCTGGGTTTAAAAAAAGTCCCGTTTTTTTTAATGACAATAGTTCGAAACGAATTATCGATCTTGAAGGACAAACAGTTACACGGGTTCTATCAATAATAAGTTTTGTACTATTTGCCGGTTTTTTATTATCGCTAACTTCCACATATTTGGAATATAGATCTAATAACAAGCCCTATAGTTATTTAGCTGATTCAAAAGAATTCATAAATAAAGAAAATAATTTAAAATCTGAGCGTAACTTATTGGGCGGAGCAAAGAAAATTTCTTCTACACGACTTGACATGTCAATTTTTGAAACAAAAGATCCAAACCTTATTGATCTTCCTGAAAAGTCTAAAAATCACTCTCCTAAAATTTATTCTTTTAATATATTCTCAGTAAAATCCCAATTTAATGCAAACCGAAAAACAGTACGATTAAAAGAACTAAATATTGGAGAGACAAACAATCCAATATTAGTTCGTCAAAACCCAATCCAATTCGATGACTTTAAAGAATATGCTAAATCGGAAAAATTGGCATCATTAAGTTCTTATG
>CACJWR010000049.1 GCA_902596985.1 uncultured Alphaproteobacteria bacterium | reverse complement strand
GAAATGCAAGTAAAGGGTAAGGTTGACGACAATGACCCAAATTTTAATCAGAAGAAGACCAATATCGAGCAGCAAGTTCTAAAGAATAAGGAACAAGTAGTCAAAGCCGGAGGTTTGTATGTTTTGGCTACAGAGAGACATGAAAGTAGGAGAATAGATAATCAATTAAGAGGGCGATCTGGTAGACAGGGAGATCCCGGAAAGACTACTTTTTTCCTAAGTCTAGATGACGATTTGTTAAGAATATTTGGGTCAGATAAACTTGATGGAATGTTGTCCAAATTAGGCTTGAAAGATGGTGAGAGCATTGCACATCCATGGGTGAGTAAGGCGCTTGAGCGGGCTCAAGGAAAAGTTGAAGCTAGGAATTTCGACCTAAGAAAGAATATCCTTAAATATGATGACGTAGTAAACGTTCAACGAAAAGAGATTTTTTCTCAAAGAAGAAATATAATGGAAACTGCTGATGTTTCAGAGATATTTGAAAACATCTACATGGATGTAGTGGAGGATATTATTGTTGAAAGCATCCCGGAAGGATCATTCGTAGATCAATGGGATGTAAATGGGTTAGAGGAAAAGCTCAAAGAGCAATTTAATCTAACTATTCAATTAGGTAACTATGTTAAAAAAGACAAAATATTAGAAACAGAGATAAGAGATATGATCTTAAAGGAAGTTCAAAATAATTTAGATCACAAAAAAGCTGAGGTTGGGGAACAATCATTTAAAATGATTCAAAAGCAAATCTTACTTCAAGTTATAGATCACTCTTGGTCTCGCCATCTCTCGACTTTGGATCACCTAAGATCTGTTATAGGTTTTAGGGGATATGCTCAACGAGACCCTTTAAATGAATATAAACAAGAAGCGTTTATATTATTTGAGAGTTTGTTGGAAAATATAAAGAGAGAAACAATAAAAGTAGTTTTTTTTGCAAAGTTTGTTTCAGAAACAAATATAAAATCATTTGGCGAAGAGAAAGCTAGTTCAGAGATTAAAAATAGTGAATCGATATCAGAAGAAATCAATCCCTTTCCAAACAAGAAAGTTAGAAGAAATAGTCCCTGCCCCTGTGGCTCTGGAAAAAAGTTTAAGCATTGTTGCGGTGCAATTTAGCTCCTTGAGGAAAGTACGTGTTGTTGAAGGAATGAGTTAAGACTTCACATCCTTCCTTGCTCACAAATAACGTGTGTTCAAATTGTGCTGACAACGACTTATCCCGCGTAACCGCAGTCCAGTTGTCACTTAGAATTTTTGTTTCTGGTCGACCAATATTTACCATTGGTTCAATTGTAAAGCACATGCCACTTTCCAGTCTGGGTCCAGAGCCGTGACTGCCATAATGAAGAACATTTGGTGCTTGATGAAATTCACTCCCAATCCCGTGCCCACAGAAATCTCTTACAACAGACATCTTATTTTTTTCTACATACTTTTGTATTACTGCTCCAATATCCCCAAATGTATTGCCAGGTTTAACGTTCTTTATTGCTAATTGGAGTGCATCATAAGTTATTTCAATTAACCTTTTTGATTTTAAACTAATGTCACCTACGGTGAACATTCTGCTAGTGTCCCCATACCAACCTTCAAGAATACAGGTAACATCTATATTTAAAATATCACCATTCTTAAGTTTTTTTTTACTAGGAATTCCATGGCAAACTACATGATTAAGGGAAATGCAACAAGATTTTGGATAGCCTCGATAACCTAAGGTTGCGGGAACCGAATTGTGAGCCACAATAAAATCATGACACTTTTTGTCTAATTCTTCCGTTGTTACGCCTGGTTCAATGAATTGACCAATCATATCGAGTGTTTTTGAGGCAAGATTACAAGCCTTTTTGATGCCCTTATAAGCATCTTCACTATATATGTATATTCCGTCTTTATTCTTATGCATTTTCTTAGTAATAATTTTTATATAGTTTATGATTATTATCCAATCTTTATCCAGTAAAGAGGAAACTTAATTATTCACGACAAATTTGGAACTAAAATGAAAACAGCTTCAATTATAATCATAGGAAATGAAATTCTTTCTGGCAGAACTAAAGATACAAATTCCAATTATTTAGCAAAAATATTAGTTAAAAAAGGCATTGAATTACGGGAAGTCAGGGTTATCCCAGATAATCATAATATTATAAAAAGTGTTATAAATAGCGAATCTTCTCTGAAAGATTATGTCTTCACTAGTGGCGGTATAGGTCCAACCCACGATGACATAACCGCTGAAGCTGTTGCAAGTTCGTTTGATGTTCCTTTGATTGTTAGGGATGATGCCGTTGAGCTGCTTGCAATGAATTATGAAAATGGGAAAAAAGATCTAAATGCGGCTAGACTTAGGATGGCAAGAATTCCTGAAGGAGCTAAGCTGATAAAAAATAAAATTTCTGGAGCTCCTGGGTTCATAATTAAAAACGTTTTCGTAATGGCTGGAGTCCCACAGATCTTTGAAGCCATGGTACAGGAAATAAGTTTAGATCTGGAGCAGATTGAACCAATTCTTTCAAAGACTATAAAAATATTTAAGAAGGAAAGTGAAATATCAGAAAGACTATGGCAGTATGCAGATAAATACAAAGACATCTCTATTGGGTCGTACCCTTTCAATAATTCAGGAGTATTTGGAGTAGAAATAGTTCTGAGTCATACTGACAAAACTTTACTTAATAAAATTTTTAATGAAATTTTATTAGATTTTAATGAGCCAAATACCAATTAACTGCATGTCCTCCTTCAACCTTCAGGGGCACGTCCAAATCTAAGTATGGTTGTGTCGCTTGTTCCATAATTTTAGAGGCTCTACTTTGTATTTTATCAATGATGTCTCTATTAGTTTCAAATATTAGTTCGTCATGCACTTGCAATAAAAGGTGAGCATCTAGTTCAGCACTCTTCAGAAACTCATGTATTTTAATCATAGCTCTTTTAATTATATCTGATGCACTACCTTGGATTGGTGCATTTATAGCAGCTCTCTCAGCAAAGCCACCAATTGGACCCTTGGTACCGATGTTTGGTAAGTGTATTTTTCTATTGAACAAGGTAGTTACAAAACCAGTTTTCTTTGCGGTTTCCACTGTAGTGTTCATATAGTCTCTAATTTCAGGAAATTGTCTGAAATAATCATCTATAAATTCTTGCGCTTCAGTACGAGTAATTTTAAGATTTCTTGATAGGCCAAATGCCGAAATGCCATAAATTATCCCAAAATTTATCGCCTTTGCTTTTCTTCTCAGAGATGCATCCACTTTTTTGAAAGCGACCTTAAATATTTGGGATGCGGTGCTCGCGTGAATATCAATATTGTTTTTAAATGCATCTTTCAGGCCTTTTACGTCAGCTATGTGAGCCAATAATCTAAGTTCTATTTGGTTGTAATCAAGGCTTAATAGCTCTGCTCCTTCTTTGGCTATAAAGGTTTCTCTGATTTTTTTGCCCTCTGTATCTCTAATAGGTATATTTTGTAGGTTTGGGTCTGAGGACGACAGACGACCTGTGGATGTGCCAGCGAGATTAAAGGACGTGTGCACTCTACTTGTGAAATTATTTATATGTAACATCAGCGAGTCAGAATAAGTAGATTTCAATTTTGACATCTTTCTCCATTCTAGGAGATAAGATGCAATCTCAAAACCTTTGGCTGACAAGTCATCCAGTATATCTGCTCCCGTTTGAAAACCACCGGATTTATTTTTTTTTCCACCTGGCAAATTTAACTTTTCAAAAAGAACTTCACCCAACTGTTTTGGTGATGCAATGTTGAACTCAACTCCCACTATCGAAAATATTTTAGTTTCCAACTCACGCAGTTTTTTTTCAAAAAATTGCGATAATTTTCGCAACTGCTCCTTGTCGACCGTAATTCCTTTTAGCTCTGAATCTACTAAAACTGGGACCATCGGCTTATCAATATTTTGATAAACACTATAAACTGATTGTTTGATAAGCTCTTTTTTCAAAATTTTCCATGCTCGAAAAGTCATGTCAGCGTCCTCGGCCGCATAATCTGCTGCTAAACTTATAGGCACATTCTGAAAGTTAAGTTCTTTTTTTCCCGATCCTATAAGATCTTTTAGTTTTATTGTTTCATGATTTAGAAGATCCTTGGCTATTGAGTCTAAACTGTGTCTTTGTCGTCCACTATTTATACAGTGTGACATTAACATCGTGTCATCAAAAGAATTTATGTAGCATTTATATTTGCACAAAACCTTAATGTCGTATTTTATATTATGACCGATTTTTAATATAGTTTCGTCAGCCAAAAGTGGCTGAAGTCTTCTTAAGACCATATCTCTATCTAGTTGTTTCTCTTTTAAGTCTCTATGTTCAGGTTGATTGGTCTCATGTGCTACTGGTATGTAGCACGCTTTACCAGTTCCGATACAAAGGGAAATTCCTACGATTTCAGCGGAAAGAGTATCAAGGGAGGTGGTCTCAGTATCAATTGCAAAAAACTTTTGTTTCAATATTTCTTCGCACCACTTATTAAGATCATCTTCGGTTGATATTATTTCATATTTTTCTGAAGGTATTAGTTCTCTTTGGTCGTCTATGGATATATTTGATGAATTGAATTCTTCTAACTGGGATAATATTCTTTTTGATAATGTATTTAGTTCCATTAGTTTTGTGAAAACTAGCAATTTGTTGAGATTTAGGGTTGCTATCTCAAGATCTTGAAGGGTTGTATTAATTTCGACCGTTTTAAGTAAGGTAACCAGCTTTTTTGACAAAATTATTTTATCGATGTTGTCAGAAATCAAATTCCTTATTCTATCCTTATCAATTGCTTCATGTTGCTTCACTAAGTTTTCTACAGTTTGAAACTCTGAAATCAAGCTAGAAGCAGTCTTTACGCCGACGCCTGGCACACCCGGAATATTATCTACTTTATCACCAATAAGAGCTTGTACATCTATTACCTTGTCAGGCGTAACGCCAAACTTTTCTCGTACCCTATCAATATCAATGAAAATATTTCTTATAGGGTCGTACATTTTTATATCGTCCGAAACAAGTTGCATTAAGTCTTTGTCAGATGAGAAGATCGTTACAATAGCGCCCTCATCAGTTGCGTTCTTAGCCAGTGTTGCAATTATGTCGTCAGCTTCATACCCCTTCTTGTCAATTGCTAAAAAACCAAATGCTTCGGTAGCATCTCTTATTAACTGAAACTGTGGTACCAAGTCATCGGGAGGAGGGGGTCTATTTGCTTTGTAATCTGGAAAAATATTGGACCTAAATGTTTTATCTTTATGGTCAAATACTACGGCAATATGAGTAGCCTTAAATTCCTTAAGCTCATTTATTAATTTAAAGAGCATATTGCAATAACCTGAAACTGCTCCTGTAGGTGTTCCATCAGACTTTGTAAGAGGTGGGAGAGCATGATAAGCTCTAAATATGAATCCCGAACCATCTACCAAAATAAGATGCTTCCCAGAGTTAAGATTATTCACAATCTAGTCCTTTGGTGGTTGATATGAGAATCTCCGCTCGCAGTAAGGGCAGTCTATAAAATTCTCGGTCTCTTTTATTTTTAGCCATACTTTAGGGTGATTGCTTCCTTTACTATCATCGCCATTACATGATACAACAATTTTGTTTGTAATTATAACTTCTTTCGACATGACAAAATAAATAACATATTTTATGTCTAATACTACTATAAATTGAAGAGTAAATATTATGAGGTCAGAATTAATAGAGCTTGGTCTGGAGGTTCAAAATTTACACAAGGTATATAAGGGTCATGATAAAAGTGAGCCAATTGTTGCCCTTAAAAATCTAAGCTTACAAGTAAAAAAAGGAGCCTTTTTTGGCCTTTTAGGACCAAATGGCGCGGGCAAGTCAACGCTGATAAATATATTAGCCGGTCTAGTAATTAAAACATCTGGAAAGGTAAAAATAAGAAATATCGACCAGGATATCAATGTAAGAGAATTTAAGAGAAGTATTGGGGTAGTTCCACAAGAAACAAACTTTGATCCATTTTTAACGCCCTATGAGAGTCTAGATATTCAAGCAGGTCTTTACGGTGTAAGAAAGTCAGAAAGAAATATTAACCAGTTATTAAAAAGACTTGGTTTAGAGGGAAAGTCTAACGCTTATATGAGGTCCCTTTCTGGTGGAATGAGGAGGAGGTTGCTTATCGGTAAAGCTCTTGTTCATGCGCCAAAGGTAGTAATTTTGGATGAGCCCACAGCCGGGGTAGATATTGAGCTAAGAGAAATGTTGTGGGATTATATGAAAGATTTAAATGCAAATGGAACAACTATTATCTTGACGACCCATTATTTAGAAGAGGCTCAAGCTCTTTGTGAAAAAATAGCTATCTTAAATAAGGGTGAATTAATTGCTTGTAATGACACAAGTGATTTGCTTGCTAGAGTGAATCTAAAAGTTATAAATATTAAATACAGCAATTTAAATCACAAAAAAATACACCTTCCTGATAAAGCAACTTTAAAAGAAAATAAAAATCAAAAACTATCCATATCCTATGACAGAAATGAAGTTAAAACAGATCAATTGCTTGATTGCCTAAGATCTCAGGGAATTATTATAATGGATCTCTCGACAGAGGAAGCCGATTTAGCTGATGTTTTTAGACTATTAACAAAGAATAATTAGCCGCTAACTTATAACCATGCTCTTCAAACTTTTTTCTACCCTAGGGCCGTAAACTTTTAGCACTTCACCTGCAATAACATTTCCAAAAGCAGCACACTTTTCAAAGGTAAAATGTTTAGACAGTCCATATAAAAATCCCGCAGCAAAACTATCCCCCGCTCCCGTGGTATCGACTACATCTACTTTGTTTGTTGAAATTTCGCTTGTAGATGACCCATGAAATAAATAAGCACCTCGTTCTGCACAAGTACAGGCCACGCAACTTATGGAGTCATCAATAAATTCCTTGGCCTTTTTAATATCATCAATTTGGTAAAGCGATTTTAATTCATCCTCATTACAAAACACCATGTCTGCGGACGCTTTCAAAAGATAGATAAAATCAGATCGATGTCGATCAACACAAAAACTATCAGACAGTGTAAGCGCAATTTTTGTTTTATTTTTTTTTGCAATTTCAATAGCTTTATAAAAAGCCTTTTTACTTTTTTGCCCATCAAATCGATATCCTTCAAGATACAACCATTCACTTTGGGCAATAAGCTCTTCATCTATATCAATATCGGTGAGAAATTCTGTAGCTCCAAGATAAGTATTCATTGTCCTTTCTTTATCAGGCGTGATCAAAACAATGCATTTACCAGTTGTTTCAGTATAGCCTTTTTCCAGAAATTCAGTGTTATAAAATATTGAGTCGGCTAACAAATCCCTTTTGAATAACTTACCCTTAGGATCATTAGCAATTTTTCCTATATAACCAGTTTTTAAACCTAGCTTTGCGAGAGTTGAAATTGTATTGGCTGCAGATCCTCCCGCAGTCTCTTTGATTGGTCGAACTAATTTTAAAATATTATTTGATCTTTCCCTTGAGATTAAGTTCATAACTCCTTTCGAGATTCCTTCTTGGCTAAGAAACTGGTCGGGTACCTCACACACAAGATCTAGCATTGCGTTTCCTATCGCTGTCACGCTGTATTTTTTAGTGCCTATCATAAGGATCGTAATTTTCTCTTTAAAGGATGGACGACTTAAATAAAATTTAGAAAGTATTTCTAAAACTCTAACTATAAACTTTCTTTAAACCTTTTTCTATTGACTGGATGGAAGAGTCAAATTGGTTATCGTAATCACTACTTGATATGCTTTTGGATAACTTCATTCGCACTTTTTCAATGCTCAAATCTATTGCGCGACTTTCTATCTCCTCCAGGATTTTTCTTTCACTTGACATTACTTGTCCTTCAGCAGAAATGAGTTTATTTTTCATTAGATCCTCAATATTTTTTTTTGCCGTTTCTTCGTCATCTCCTGCTCTAGATTTAGCACTTTGTACCATTTGTCCAATCGTTTCACTTGTTCTTATATGATCAGCTTCAATCGAGGAAAGAATTCTCTTTGCTTCTTCCAATATTTCTCCAGCCTTTTCAATTTCATTCTGTATATCATTAGATCTCTTATCTAAGAAAGCTCCAACAATGGATGGTACTTTGAAATAGACCAAGACGCCCACAAATATCAAAAAGGAAATTAAAACGACAAAATCTGTATTATCTAAACTAATTAATTTTTTTGAGCCAGCAGCATAACTTACCCCACACGTAAGGGTAAAAGTTGGAAGCGTTATCTGTAAAACTTTAATGTTTAATCTTAGTTGTCTGAATATTTTCATTTTAACCTACTTCCCTCTGGAAATCTTACTAATTATTACGGAGGCTAATTCTTCTGATATTTTTTCAATAGCAGCCTCAGAGCCATCTCTAAGCTCTTTCAACCTTCCTTCTGCTTCACTTATAAGTTGAGTAGTAGCGATTTTACTATCTTCTAATGCTAAGGCCATTTGTTCTTTAATATTGTTTCCACTAGCATTCATGATTTCATCGCATTGAGATTTAGCTTTTTGAAGTTCCTCCTCAATCTGCTTCTCTATCTCACTCACTCTTAGTCTAATTTCCTCAGCTTTTGCTATATTTCCATCAATAATTTTTCTTCGATTTGCAAAAATATCCTCCATCCGTGGAATAATAAAAAACTTTACTATGGCGAACAAAACCACGCAAAAAACAACCAACCAAAATATTTGGTTAGGGAAGGTGGAGAAATCTAGTTGAGGCATCCCCACCGCACTATTATCTGAATTGGAAGCCATTTAGAATAAGTATTTAGCTACATTGCATACATTAGTAGTAATGCAACTAAAAAGCTAAAAATTCCCAAAGCTTCTGCAAATGCGATACCGATAAACATTGTAGCAGTCTGACCGGAAGCTGCGCTTGGGTTTCTTAGTGCTCCCGAGAGGAAATTACCTACTACGTGTCCAACTCCTATCGCTGCCCCACCCATTCCTGTACAAGCGAGACCTGCTCCGATAAGCTTTCCCATTTCTACTAAGTTTCCATCAACCATAATATTGCTCCTTTTAAAAAATTATAATTAGTGACCTGGATGCAAAGCATCATTTAAATAAACACAAGTTAATATAGTAAACACATACGCCTGTATTACTACAACAAGCATTTCTAGACCGTAAACTGCTGTAATCGCTAATATAGGCGCTATTGCGCCTAGTCCCAAGGCCCCAGCAAAGCCTGCAAATACCTTTATAACTGCGTGTCCAGCCATCATATTGCCGGCGAGTCTGATAGAGTGGCTTACGGGTCTTACAAAATATGATATCACTTCTATTATTAGAAGTATTGGCCTTAAAGCTAAAGGGGCACTACTTATCCAAAACAGACTTAAAAATCCTATCCCATTCTTCACAAAGCCGATTATTGTAACTGCAATAAATACGGAAAGTGCTAGAAATCCTGTTACAGCGATATGGCTGGTATAGGTAAAACTGTAAGGTAATAGGCCCAGTACGTTCCCAAATAATATTAGTATAAAAAGTGTAAATATGTAGGGGAAGTATCTCAGCCCTTCCTGTCCCGCTATATCGATAATCATATCTCTAATGAAGAAATACATTAGCTCGGCAATAGACTGTAGCCGACCAGGAACCAACTGATGCTTCCGTGATCCGTAAATAAAGACGAATGAGATCGACACCAGACTTATTAGCATCCATAACGCTTGGTTTGTAAAAGAGTACCATTCCAAGCTGTCTCCTGTAAGCATAGGGTCGATAATGAATTGATCCATAGGGTGAATATTAAAAGCTGACTGTTTTTCCATCTATTTATGCATCATCAATTTTTTGTTTCATTCATCTTTTTTGCTGTAGCTATCATTGTTTTAACTCCAGCCATAAAGCCAAGTAGAGAAAATACTATCAAAAATATGGGTTCACTCCCTACTATATAATCGAGCGCCATTCCTAAGCTCACCCCTAAAATCATTCCTGTGACAAGCTC
>CACJWR010000048.1 GCA_902596985.1 uncultured Alphaproteobacteria bacterium | reverse complement strand
CTGTCAATTAGGCGCTAGATTCTCAATTTTCCAAGACAAACTACAATAGTGGCGGTTTTCGATTTCCTACCGCCAATTAAAAAGTTTGTCAAAAAAAAATATTTATTGATTTTATGAAGAAAAATTGGCTCCGGCGGTTGGGATCGAACCAACGACCATGTTGCCATATGGTCATAAATACTCTTATAAAAAACATCAATGGAAATTGCCGAAACGACTTTCTTTTCAAATCAAAATGCTCTTCGATGTTAATCGAAATCATAAACTATAGTTAGACGACAAGAGTTGATAATGATCTTATCAAAGTGCAAAATTGCTAGAACTGATAATTAAAATAAAAAATTATTCATGTAATAAGTCTTTTATTTAAAAAGTAATGCCTACTTTTGCACCAAAGGCAGAAATCGTATTATTTGCATATGTTGCACTAGCTCCTCCTGCAGACACAGTAACATCTCCAAGAACGGTATAACTATAACCAGCACTTAACATCATATTTCCCGTGGCATATCTAGCACCTACAGAATAAGTTTGCGAACCATCACTGAGCGTAAAAAAGTCCGTAGATGTACTCCCAGAACCCGCCTCCGTCTTATATGAAAAGGTGGTAGACAACTGTTCTGAAAATTTTTGTGCCACACCAACTGAGTAGCTAGTTTTATTGGAAAAAGCACTAGTGATGGCAGCAGCTGAGTTACCAGCTGGGATACTAATCTGCGCGTCGGTCCAACTACCCTGGCGAATTGTTCCATAAATTAGAGTGTTAGAAGCAACTCCGCTTTGAAAATTTAAGGTCGTGGTTTGAGGTATCTTCATACTTTCACCCGCAACCGCTGCAGTTGCAGTTGAGCTATTTGCAGACGTTTTCGCAGTAAAATTACTGATATTTGTATTTGGCTCTATAACTAGTTCAACTCTCATAGCAATATCTTTCATTTCATATGCTAGCCCCACGATCGGAACAATTTGATCTCCGGTAACCTCATAGTGACCTGTGAGTGATGTGACCGTTCCGGTACCAGCAATCGCGTATCTATTTATTCCACCAATTAGGGATATACTGTTATTAAATTTATAGCGACTTAATAAAGCTAAACTATTAAGCGTGACGTCAGCACTAGGGACAGCGGAACAGTTTGCGGGGGTTCCAGGACACCCGGTAGCGTGAGCAGCTTGACCATCTAGCTGAATAGCTCCGGACATATAACTTGCTATTCCAAAATCAAATCCCCCATATTGAAATTTCGCTGCTATTGCAGTACGGGTTTGATTTTTTGCCATTTTCTTCTGGTCCGTCTGGCCCTGAATGTTTGCCGTTATATCATAAGTAATTTGAGCAGAGCCTATCTCAGCATAATTTCCTTGGTTATAAAGAAACGAGGTATCAGCAGTGCTAGCTTCCCAACCACCTGAATTTGCTGACTGAGCGAATAACATTATTATTATTGAAAATACATAAACTCTGATAATTTTGTTCATTTGAGGACCTTTCAAATATGCTTGTAATAATATACTACATCAAATTGTTATTTTTTCTATTTATTAATTTGAAATTTTGTCTATAAATATTTGGACTTTTACATGACCTTAGCTTTCACGTATTGTGCCGAGCCACCTAGATACAATTAAAAAATTTTATCGATTTCCTACCGCTATTTTTTCTTTTTCAGCAAAATTGTCAGCACAAAAATTTTATTTTTTATTTTATATATAAAAAGTGGCTCCGGCGGTTGGGATCGAACCCACGGTCAGATTGTCATACCAGGTCATACTTTGTCATAAAGTGTCACATTTTAAAAGGGTATGATGGTCATAAAGGTTTATATAATGTTATACTATCCTCGGCATTACTTTGGCATTATCGTAGGAAATTTGGCATTATTTTGGGTAGTGGCTTTAAAAAAGCTTGAGCAGTTTTAATCACTTTTCATTATCTTTTATGAAATCAAAACAAGCTGCTGCAACATTTTCAGGTCTTTCGATATGGGTCCAATGCAGTGCATCTTTAATAATAACAAATCTTGAAAATCTTGCCCCTTTCTTTGTTTTTATAGTTGAGTATTTATTAGAAGAATCAGTTTCAACAAATTTCTTCCAGTTTTTTTTCCATGTTGGATCGTCTCTATCTTGAAATTTTCCCCCTGGAAGTAGGTCCTCTATTTCATTTGGCCAAAAATTCCAAATACCCCAATAGGGTTGATCTCCAGTATGATTTGATATTATTCCGAAATCGCCGGGTAAATCAGCAAAAATATATGTTGGAAACCTCAATCTAAAAAGTCTAAAAATCCCTGTTACTTTACCAAATCCAATCAATCCCATAATTTTTCTGTAAAATGGCATTTTTTTAGCACCAGGAATTTTTTCTGCAAGAAGCATTTCATCGGATCCTTGAAATTGCATCATAGGAAAGTCCGTGTCTAGTATACAAAAACCTCGAGATCGATCGGAACGCCTTCTTCCTTCATCAAGAAAATCAGTCTGCCGAAATATTTGCCTTGTCAGCTTAAAAAAATAATCAGATTGATTTGGCATTCCTTGAATCGCCTCCCATCGATCAGATATTTCTGTCCCTCTTTTGGCTATTGCTGCCTCTTTGGAAAATGAGGGCGCAATAAATCCAAAAGGAGCACCACCCATAATTGCGCTTTTCAAAAGTTTAGGAAACGCTTTAGTAGCCATAATTCGATGGGGTGGACCCAGAAAAATCCCCTCTTCAGTCAGTTTTGTCCATTCTTCTTTAAAATTGGTCCAGCCCTGTGATCCTCTTGAATAAGAAATTGCCAACTCAGGGTACTGAGCCAGCATATTATCCATGACTATACATCCGCGATCATGTCCCACAAAATGAGCTTTCTTTATTTTTAATCCAACAGAAATAATCTTTTTCAGTGTGTGAGCACAATTTTCTAAGTCAAATCGAGGATCTATTTTTACCTTTCCCCTCATTTTTATAATTTTGCTAGGAGGTATAAAACCGTCATATTTTGCCGTCATTGTAGAGTGTTTTTTAATTACTGTGTACTCTTCTAAAAATGGCACAGTTACAGTTATAAAATAAAATTTACTCTCTTTATCATTATTTACCATATTAGACACTAGCCAGCGCGCGTCTGCTAGACTGTCCTCAAATACGCCCATCATTAAAATTACGGGTGTTCCTTTTTTATTTCCAGCCAATGAAACTCTGTGCTTATGGCCTTCAATCTCTATATATTTAACCGCGAAATTGATCCCGTTTGTTTGAGGAAGTGAGTATATATTTTTTGCCATTTTTTAAAGTTTGAACAATTTCGATTTTTGATTAGCTGGACCCGTTGACTTTAGCAATGTTAAAGTTCAAAATAAATACCTAAAGTTTAGGAAAATATGTTGAGATTAGGAACAGTTGAACATAAAAAAGAAATTAAAGTTATCGTTTTAGTTGAAAATGATACTTTTCTTGATGTCGCTAAGGCAGCTGATCAAGCTAGCATAACCGATTTCGACTTTACAGACATGCAACGATTAATTGAGCAAGGCGAGAATGCTTTGGAGAAGGTATCGTTTCTGCTTGATCAAAGTAATGAGAGTTGTTTTATCTCCGCTGACGAAGTAGTTTTTCGACCGCCTGTAATACCACTACAATATAGGGCATTTTCAATTTTCGAAGATCATCTAAAAAATGCGTTTGCACAAGCTACTAAGCTTTCAGGTATAAAGTATGAGATACCTCCAGTGTGGTATGAACAGCCACTTTATTATAAAGGTAATAGACTTTCTTTTGTTGGTCATAAAGCAGAAATAAAATGGCCATCATTTTCCGAATTTTTAGATATAGAATTGGAAATAGCAGCTGTTATTGGAAAAAAAGGGAGAGATATTAAAGAAGAAGACGCGTCAAATTATATTTTTGGCTACAGTATTTTAAACGATATATCTGCAAGAGATGCACAAATGAAAGAAATGCCAGGTCAAATGGGCCCGGCAAAAAGCAAGGATTTCGATACTGGCAATGTTCTAGGCCCTTTTATTTTAACAGCAGATGAAGTTGATCACCCTGTTGCTTTAAACATGGAAGCAAGAGTGAATGGGAGCGTCTGGGGCGGTGGTAATAGTAAAGATATGCATCACTCTTTTTCTGATATAATTGCCCACATTTCTAGATCAGAGACAATTTACCCTGGAGAGGTTATCGGTTCAGGGACGGTTGGTACCGGTTCAGGGATAGAGTCCGGTAAAAAACTAGCCCCAGGTGATGAATTTGAACTTGAGATTGAAAAAATTGGGACTCTTTCTAATAAAATAGTAAGGACAGGTTTATGAGCAAATGGGATACCACTGGTCTTGATGAAAACAAAAAACCGAGGTTGGACTATAAAAATCGTGATCAATTATCTGATGAGTTAAAAGATATCTTTGACTCTATAGTATCTTCCAAAAGAGGTGTGGGAACCCTCTCAAATGGTGCACTTCCAGGACCTTTTAATGCTTGGATGTATACAGATACTGAAATGGCGGACGCTTTGGATAAAATTGGCGTTGCCATCAGAGTAAATACTAAAAATGCTCCTGCAGATATGAAAGCAATCGCTATATGTACCGTTGCGGTACATTATAAAAGTAATGTAGAATTCTGGGCACACAGTCAAACTGCTCTGGCAAATGGTGTTTCTCAAGACATTTTGAATGATTTACTTGCAGAAAGGGACCCATTGTTTGAAAAGACAGATACAGGAAAGCGCTTAAAGATAGCTTATTTATTTGCGAAAGAATATCTTGCAACCTACAGAGTTTCTGACACCACATATAAAGAAACCCTCGATATGATTGGGTCTAAAAAAGGACTTATAGAATTCATTCTAGCGATTTCACACTATATTGGTTTGGCCGCTCAATTAAATATTTTAAGAGTACCAAATCCTGGAGACAAACAATTTTTTGATTAAGAAATGAGTAACGTTATTGCAATTGTAAAGTCTGAAGAATTAGTCGAATTAGGCGCTCTAATGGTCGATCTTCCCCAAAATGCTGATGGTCTTAAAGTTTTAATTACAAGATTTGAGGGTAAGGTTAGGGCGTGGATAAATTCATGTCCTCACGATGGTAGACCTCTCTGTCGTGACCCAGCATTTCTGTGGGAAAAAAGGAAAAAGTTACTTCAGTGTATGAACCATCAAGCTTTGTTTAATGCAAAAACTGGAATATGCGAAGAAGGGCCTTGTAAGGGGAAATCACTTTATGGCTTGATAACCAAAGAAAAAAATAACCAAATTATAGTTTCTAAAGGAGAACCGAAAAATGGATGAAAAAGAAAAATTAGTAGATAGAGATCTTCATCTTTTTGAGGCAATAAATGAAGGTAAGGGTGAACATCTTGAAGGGTCAGAGTCACTCCCGCCTATTGAGCCATTAACTAAGGCATGGGACGTAGCTTATGTTCGCTTTTCAGTACCCGATTTGAACCTCTATGAAGATTGGGTAAAGGACTTTGGATTGAAGATAATGTATAAAGACGAGAACGTAATATATTCTAGGGGTTTGGAAGGAGACGGGTTTTGTCATGTAGCTCACCGGGGACCAGCTAAATTTTTAGGTTTCGCTTTACAAATGAAGAGTGAAAAAGACCTAAAAATCCTCGAGGAAAATATTGATGGATGTACCACGGTGCATGAAATACCTGGAATTGAGGGATCATTGTGCGGAGGTAAAAGAGTGTCATTTATTGATCCTGTATGCGGTTTTTTAGTTGAAGCTGTATCGGGTAGAAGTGTAGAGGTCTTAACGTCAGCAAGAGACAGATTAGAGTACAACTATGGAAATAAAAATTTCTATAAACGAGACCCAAACAGATTGCAGGATACCTCTGGAAATAGAGAAGCTGACGGCACTAATACTGTTTATCC
Source organism: uncultured Alphaproteobacteria bacterium (assembly GCA_902596985.1). Classification (GTDB taxonomy): domain Bacteria; phylum Pseudomonadota; class Alphaproteobacteria; order Rhodobacterales; family Rhodobacteraceae; genus CACIJG01. The sequence continues at coordinate 4,552 of CACJWR010000048.1, read as the reverse complement.
TGGTCCACCGGATGTCATAAAAATAGGCCATGTAGTTTTAGCGGCACCGGTTGGAGATCACCATAAATTGATGAAATTTATGATTGAAACTTTTGGTTTCCTTCCAACTGATAGCGTAATCTTTGAGGCACCAAAATCTGCAGAAGGTCACGCAATCAATCCTGAAATGTTTAATAAGCTCAAAGAAGCTGGCCCTTCACCTTTATATGAAGGTACATTTGCGGAGGGTTCCCCCACTTACGCTTGTTTTTTTAGGTGCGATAGAGGAGAAACGGCTACGGACCATCATACTTTTTTTATCCTGTCAAATATGGATCCAAGAATGGCTCCTAAAGGGAAAGGTATTCAAACACAGTTAAGCCATGCATCCTTCGAAGTATCTAATTTAGATGATGTTTGGCGGGGGCATATGCAGCTTAAAAATAAAGCTGAATTTGAAGAAAAAAGATATGAGATAGCCTGGGGGGTTGGTAGACATGTTTTAGGATCTCATATTTATGATTACTGGCATGATCCATATGGTCATGTCCATGAACACATGTCTGACGGTGACAGGATAACGAGGTCCTTTGGCCAGAGAATTCACTCAATAAGTGGATTAGGGCCAAATGGGCATAATCAATGGGGCCCTACGGTAAAAGAATCTGGTATTAGAAACCTTGATGGACCTGCTGCAGCTACATTTTATGAAAAATTTGATGAGGAAACGCAGCAATCACTGGTAAATAGAGACCTATCAAATGTTAAAGAGCTGGTAGAAAATATAAGAGCTACTGAATGAATATTAGTTTACAACTAAATCAAAAACAGACTTGTAGTCGGCAATCAATTTATTTTCCTGACCACTCTTATATGTACCCAACATTGTATAGCCGGGAGCCATTAGAACATAATCTGCGTTATTAAATAGCTTCCTATGCATTTTTTTATCTTCATTTCTTTGCGCCGACACTAATACTTCATCCGATGTTTTTTCACCCTTGGAGCCTTCGCTAAGTGTAATAATTTGGGGTCTTATTTCTTTTTGCAGCTCATCAACTAATTTATCAATTTTTTGCGAAGAATTGTTACATAACACTCTAAACTTATACGGCATGTATTCTCTAAGTGAACGTGGAAAACCTTTTTTTGATATATAATTGTACATCGGGTATCCCTTTTGATTAGTTTTCTTAGGCTTAAAACCATTTGGTATAGTTATAGTCTCAGGAACAAAAGCCGGAAATAAATTTAAAGGTTTTCCCCTTCCACCATTAAAAAAGTACACTATCTTTCTTAATAAATTGATATGTGGTTTCACATTAAATAATAAACCACCCATAAAGAGGGATTGTTTAATAATGAACTTGGAGTCAGGGTAACACTCTTGCTGATATTTATTTAACAAAGAGGGCTTCGATATACCTTTCTCTACAAGATCAATTTTATTTATTAAATTAAAGGTATTTCTTATACCCAAATTCAATCCTTGTCCTAAAAAAGGCGAAGTCTGATGGGCCGCATCGCCGATGTTGAATATATTATTTGATCGCCATTTTTGAGAAATCATTGAATTAAATTTGTATACTGTGGACCTTTCAATTTTAATTTTTTCTGGTGAAAGATAATGTGAAACCAACGATTTTATTGAGTCAGGAGCTTGTAATTTTGTAAAGTTCTCGTCATCTTTTAAAGCAAACTCAAATCTAAACCTATTTTTATATGAGCCATGATTTTTACCACTTAGAAGCAAGAATGTGGTTGGTCTTTGCCCGTTTGGATCAATTATTTGATGGCCACCCGCATCGAAATCCATACCCTTTTTGAGAGCAGATCGCGGCGCCTCAATATCGACAATCAAAAAATAAATTGATTTGCCAAGAGATTGAAGATTTGCTCCAATCTGTTTCCTAACAAAACTCCCTCCACCGTCTGCTCCTATCAGGTACTTAGAGGATATCGTTTCCATTTCTTCGGAACCAAGGTTTTGAATGCGCAAGTAGTTTTTATCAGTTTCCCACATCACCAATGCTTCAAAATTATAAAAAGTTGTAATGTTTTTACTTTGCTTTATTTTTTTTCTCAGCAGATCTTCTAAGTTAGGTTGATTAAACCAATTTAGAAATCCATATTTATCAAAATCCAGCAACTTTCCATTTATCTCAGGAGGTTGCATTACTCCAAATGGTTTTGACATTTTATTTTTGTCTAGCATATAGCCCACTTCGATAGCAGACGTGAATTTAAAATCTTTCCAGAGTTTTCCAAGAAGAATTTCTATAAGACTAAGTGAATACCCGTTCAAGCCAATTGCCCTGGGGTGCGGATATGGATGTTTATTTTTTTCAATAATAGCAACATTAAAATTTCTTTCAGCTAATAGTAACGATGCTATGCAACCTACTGGGCCACTACCTACTATAATAGCATCAAAACTCTTAGACATGTTTCTATCCCATATAAATTCATATTCTGAACTTTAATGGTATATTAGATTAACCAAAAAAACAAATTGGAATAGCGGAGGTTTCTGATTTCCTACCGTCAGTCAAAAAGTTTGTCGTTTCAAAAAATAAGTTATTGATTTTATAAGGAAAAAATGGCTCCAGCGGTTGAGATCGAGCCACGATCAGAGCGCTATTCTTGGTAATAAATATTTATATAGTGCCTTATTTATAACGGTATAATAGTCATAAAGTGCCATAATTTGCCTTAAAGATTTATATTAAAAACCTCTTGTCCTCACTAAAATAATTTCATGATATAATTGGAGTATTTATAGCAATAGGCATTTAAATTTTTTTGAAAATTACTCAAGATCACCAATTTTTTTCAATCCATTAATAGTTTTTTCATGGAGTTCGTTATCATAGCTTCTTAATGATTCCTCAAACAATAGCAAATTTAAATCTAGTTTTTTTGCCCTCGCTAGATATTTCTTCGCTTTAACCATATTTCCTTTTTCTTGCTCGAGAAACGCGTAGATTGCGAATACCCAACTACCCATATCTTTGGACTCAATGTCGTCCCCAATAAGTTCGTATATTTCTTCTATTTGGCCAACTTTGTATAAACGTACAACCAGATTGCTGGTTATAAACCACCCTAAGTCATTTGGAACGAGATCTAAAGCACTCCTTGATGACTGTATTGCTTTTTTCATTTCGCCACACTTTTCATAGACATTGCCAGATATAGTCAAACTATCAACCGTGCTACCAAGTTGCTCTGTTCTGATTATATCTGCAAGAGTTTCCTTGCAATTCCTCCCAAAATATTGCTGACCAATTAATGCTCTTGCCGCCAACATATCGATAGAATTTGGTTCAATTTCAACGCCCCTATCCAGCGTATATTTTAGGCGCTCCAAATCTTCCTTTCTATTCTCACTAAGCCCAAAGTTTAATTTTTGGTAAAGTTGCCATGCCTCTAAGTTTAAAATGGCGCGTGTTTCTTCAGTATAAGTAGCCTTTAGCTCTTCTAATATTCTCAGAGAGTTCGAGTATCCCTTCTTGGTAAATTTTCGCCACTCATTACGCCAATTTAAACTCTTAGTAAAATCCTCCATTGACCTCCATTGTTTTGCCCAATCACTTCCCTGGGCACTACCAACACCAAGATCAATAGAGAGATCACCTAAAATTTCATTTCCAAGCTCATCTTGAACTTTAAATATGTCTTCCATTTTAAAATCTTTTTTCTTTGATAATGTGACTTTGGAAGCTTTCAAATCAGTTATTTCAAGATTCAAACGTGCATTATTACCCAATAATTGCATTGAGCCTCTGATCAAATAATCAACCCCATAATCGTCTCTTATTGCATTATCAAGCATTTCCGTTTTTTGTGCATGAAAACTAGTGCTACTGGATAATACTTTTATTGCCTGATAGCTTGAAAGAGTAGAAATCATGCTTTCCGTAATCCCTCTAGCAAATCCTTTTTGATCATCTGATAAGCCAGAGGTTTCAATAGGCATTATTAGCAATATCGGTTTTGAGGAAGTTTCTAAAGCAGCAACTTGTTTGTCATTCTCATTTGAAGTATTCAAATAGAAAATTGCCACTACCAAAAGCAAAGCCGCCGCAACAGCCCCAATGATAGGTAGCATAGAACTAGACTTTGTTTTTAATGTTCTCTTCTGCGATGGATCAAGAAGAATGTCAAAAGCATGAAACTCATTTTGCTTTACCTTCTGCACGCCCAGATCATTAAACGTCATTTTGGTCTTAGGTACAACCAAGTCATAGACACTTTTGGATATAGATATACCATTGGGTTGGGCAAGTGCCTCTAATCGTGCCGCAATGTTTACACCGTCCCCAAAAAGATTGCCCTCTTTCTTAACAACATCCCCCATATTGATACCAATACGGAACTCGAGTTTTACCTCTGTTTTATCCGATTCATTTCTCTTCTTAATGTCATTTTGAAAAGCAACACCACACTCAACGGCATTTACCGCACTTGGAAACTCTGCTAAAGCGGAGTCACCGGCGGTATTAAAGATAGATCCTTTATATTTCTTAAGGCAGCTTTTAAGCATTTTCTCACACTCGGCATAGGCTTTAAG
>CACJWR010000047.1 GCA_902596985.1 uncultured Alphaproteobacteria bacterium | reverse complement strand
GCTCCCTAGGACTTTTGAGTATCGTATTCCTCGATCGCATCAGCCATGCTCTGCCCAAATTTGCTCTTTGTAAAAGCATAATCTTTGATAAAACCTTTTCTCTGCTTTCCCCAAACTTAAAAAACAGTTTTCCTGTAGCTAGGCTTCCTTCCTCAGGAACAAAATCGATAAATCCTGTTAAATTTTCAGTTGAGTTAATTCTGTTCACAATTGAGTTAGCGGTCATACCACTTTCTAAAAATATCTCGACTTTTTCTTGGAAGTTTTCTTCTTCAAAAATATTGTCTTCTATTTTCTCGATAAGTTTTGAGTTTTCTATTTCAATCAATGCAAGTTCTGACTTTAGTTTATGTAATTCTTTTGTCAGGCTATCAATCTTAATGCTTAAGGGTTGGGAAACAGTTTTTACAAGGGGAGTAAGTGCATCGTCTGATCTGAAACAAACCCCGTCCCAATTAGTTTTCCCTGAAATAATCTTTATCTTATCATCTTCGAGGATCAAGAATTCGGTCCCTTTCTTACTAGTACCGAGCCAGATACCGTCATCAAGGACAAGTTTAAACGATCTGTCATCTACAAAAGCTTCTCCAGTTCCATTTTCATTTTGTTCTATAAGAGTAACCAAATGTAAAGTAAAATCGTCTGATTCACCCTTTACACAGCTTAACACTTTGGGAAATTTGTCGGCAAAACTTTCAGTTGAAACTTGCAAAATAAAGAAAAGTAGAATTATTAAGGAAAAAATTCTTAGCATGGAAATAACTAAAGTAGCCAATTAAATTTTGTGGAAATTCACATTCAAAATAGCACCATCATCTATAGCTACTCTTTTGTAGGATAAGTCTCCTTTAACTTTTCCAGAAGATGCAATAGTTATTTTATTAGCAGAAACCTCACCTTCAAAGTTCCCAATAATTATTAGGTGCTCTGCGAATATAGAACCATAAACAGACCCTTCTTTTTCAATAACTATTTCTGAGGCATTCAATTCACCTTTAACTAATCCAGATACCGATATTGTGTTTGGGGAAGTTATTCGGCCCTCAATTGTGGACCCGCTTGATATAACCGTACCTGCGGCAGGCACAGTAGTTAAGAAGTCAACCTCTGAAAATTTTGATCTAACATTCACGGCGTCCACCTTTTACTGTTTAACTCAATACTGCCAGATAGGTTAGCGTCTGATGCGCTTTAAGATATATTATCAGAGCGGAGAGAGGTCGCAACGATTCTTTACGTTAGATATTTCTCAAAGTTTTTTCAAAATCTATGTTTCCAATAAGTGGCTTAAAATGAAAAAAGATATTTTTACTAATCAATTACTGCTATCATGACGTTTGAAATCTATGAAATCCTCAGAAATAGAAAAAATGAAATTTACAGCAGCCCACTGGGGAACTTATAAAGTAGGACAAAAAGTAGGAAAAAAACTTTAAACTACTTCCATTTGAGCAAGATAAGGACCCATCCGATATAGGAAGGGGAATAGAAACCGCTATAGAAGGTGATTCGCGTATACAAAAGCCGGCAATTAGAAAAGGATGGTTAGAGTCTAAGAAAAAACAAAAAGATATCAAAAGAGGAGATGATGAATTTGTAGAGGTATCATGGGAAGACGCATTTGACTTAGTTAGCGAGGAAATCAAACGAGTTATTGCTACTCACGGAAACGAAAGTATTTATGCGGGTTCATATGGCTGGGCTAGTGCTGGCCGTTTTCACCATGCTCAAAGCCATTTGAAGAGATTTTTAAATTTAATAGGTGGTTATACTTACTCTAAAAATACCTATAGTTATGCTGCTGCAGAAGTAATTATTCCACACGTGTTAGGAAATTTTTACAATTTTCTTTTTGATACTACTAGTTGGGAGTCAATTATAGATAACACTTCCCTTCTAGTGGCCTTTGGAGGTATTCCTTTAAAAAATGGACAGATAAATCAAGGAGGAGTTGGTTCGCATAAGCAAAAAGATTACTTAAAAAAGGCGTCTGCGAAAGGAGTAAATTTTATTAACGTGAGTCCACTGAAATCGGATCTAGAAATAGCTGGGAATGTGGAATGGGTTTCATTAAAGCCTAATACTGATGTCGCTTTAATATTATCACTTTGCTACGAAATTAATAAAGCCAAAGCAACAAAAAGAAAATTCATAGACAAATATACCGTGGGTTTTGAACAGTTTTCTGCGTATTTAAACGGACATACTGATGGGGTTGTTAAGAACGCAAATTGGGCATCACGAATTACTGGGATACGTAAAGAGACTATTTTTGATCTAGTTAGAAAGATAAAAAATTCTAAAAGAACAATGATTTCAGTTAGTTGGTCGCTAACTAGGCAATCGCATGGAGAACAACCTTACTGGGCAGCAGTTGCTCTAGCTTGTATTATTGGAGACCTTGGTAAGCCTGGTGGGGGCATTGGATTTGGTTATAGTGCAATGAATAGCATCGGTAACCATTACAAAAAAATACCAGCAGTTTCTTTTCCCCAGGGAAAAAACAATGTCAAGAAATTCATTCCTGTTGCAAGGATTTCAGAGATGCTAGAAAGCCCTGGAGCCAGCTTTGATTACGATGGATCAAAACTAACTTACCCTGACATTAAACTGATTTACTGGGCTGGAGGCAACCCCTTTCACCATCACCAAGATTTAAACAGGATGATCAATGCGTGGCAGCTGCCTGAAACAATTATTTCAAACGAATGGTGTTGGAATGCTTTGGCAAAACATAGTGACATCGTTTTACCAGTTACAACGCCATTGGAGAGAGAAGATATCGCACTTGCGCCAAGAGACCCATATATGATCTTTATGTCAAAAGTTATCGATCCAATTGGAGAGAGCAAGTCCGATTTTGAAATTTTTTCAGGCCTTGCAGAAAAATTTGGTCTCAAAAATGATTATACTGAAAACAAAACTGAAAAGGAATGGATTAAGTGGATTTATGATGAAAGTAACGCTTTACAAGAAAATAACCATAGATTCCCAGACTTTGAAACATTTAAAAAAAAGGGATGGCATAAACATCCAGATCCGCTCGATCAACAAATATTTTTAGAAAAATTCATTCAATCTCCTGAGAGACACCCGCTAGAAACCCCAAGTGGGAAAATTGAAATTTTTTCGAAGGAAATCGACCGATTTCAATATGCAGATTGTGTTGGCCATCCCAAATGGTATGGGGATAAAGAATATCTGGGCAGCGCCTCGAAGTACAAACTACATCTTCTTTCAAATCAACCAAAATTTAAACTTCATTCTCAATTAGATAACGGTCAAGTTGCAGACAATGAAAAATCAGATGGGAGAGCAATAATTGAGGTAAGTAGAAACGATGCAAACGCTAGAGGTTTATCAGATAAAATGCTGGTTAAAGTTTTTAATGACCGAGGCTCCTGCCTCGCAGTATTAAAAATATCAGAAAATATTATGGAGGGAGTTGTGAATATTCCAACCGGCGCCTGGTTAGACCCCTCAAAAAGTGATAAACTAAGCTGCATACATGGCAATCCTAACGTGTTAACTTTAGACGCAGGCACATCCAGGCTGGCTCAAGGCCCTTCATCACATACGTGCTTAGTAGAAATTGAACATTTCGGAAAGGAACCCCCAAAAATTAGGGCTTTTGATCCTCCAAAAATTATAAAATCTAGATGAATTGAAGATCTAGACAAAGTGTCGCAAATATTCGATTAGCATTTATATATTGTTGACTAAGGCGTTAAATTTTGTCATCGTTGTTCTCTGCTAACATTGGGGTTTAATATGGATGGATCAAGCAAATGCCCTGTAATTCATGGGGCAATTACAACAGCACAAAGAGATGCGGGAACGACAAATAGAGACTGGTGGCCGAACCAATTAAATACTGGAATACTTCGACAGAGTGGAAAGAGCGGTAATCCAATGGATTCGAGCTTTGACTATAGGTTGGAGTTTCAAAAACTCGATTATAAAAGTTTGAAATCGGACCTTCATGCGTTAATGACAGAATCCCAAGACTGGTGGCCAGCAGATTATGGCCACTATGGACCATTTTTCATCCGGATGACATGGCACGCCGCTGGAACTTACAGAACAGGAGATGGTAGAGGTGGTGGAGGCACTGGCGCTCAAAGATTTGCTCCATTAAACAGCTGGCCAGACAACGGAAATTTAGATAAGGCAAGAAGATTATTATGGCCCATCAAAAAGAAATATGGCAACAAAATAAGCTGGGCGGACTTATTTATACTCACTGGGAATGTAGCTATAGAATCGATGGGTGGAAAAACTTTTGGGTTTAGTGGAGGAAGAGAAGACATCTGGGCCCCAGAAGAGGATATTTATTGGGGCATTGAGCAAGAGTGGCTGGAAAATGGAAGGTATACTGGGGAAAGAGAATTAGAAAGTCCCTTAGCAGCCGTTCAGATGGGATTAATTTACGTCAATCCAGAAGGTCCTGATGGAAATCCAGACCCCATAGCCAGTGCCAAAGATATAAGAGAAACCTTTGCCCGGATGGCAATGAATGATGAGGAAACCGTTGCGTTAACGGCTGGTGGCCATACCTTTGGTAAAGCGCATGGAGCAGGCGATGCAAATCTGGTAGGGTTAGAGCCGGAAGGCGCGCCAATAGAGCAGATGGGATTAGGTTGGAAGAACGCGTTTGGAAAAGGTATTGGAAGAGATACGATCACAAGTGGTATTGAAGGGGCTTGGACCGCGAACCCAATTCAATGGGACAACGGTTACTTTGATTTATTACTTGGGTACGAATGGGAACTGACAAAGAGTCCAGCAGGGGCATACATGTGGAAAGCTAAAAATCAGAAAGAAGAGGACATGGCACCCGATGTAGAGGATCCATCAATTCGAGTACCTACAATGATGACCACTGCAGATATGGCAATGAGAGAAGATCCAGAGTATTTTAAGATTTCTGAAAGATTTCACAAAAACCCTGAAGAGTTTGCCGATAAGTTTGCTAGAGCCTGGTTTAAATTGCTTCACAGAGACCTAGGTCCAAAAAGTAGATATATTGGACCTGAAGTTCCAAGTGAGGATTTGATCTGGCAAGATCCCGTTCCGAGTGGATTTACATCATATGATAAAGAAAATGTTAAAAGAAAGATAAAAGGACTGAACCTTAGTGTTACAAAATTAGTAGAAACCGCGTGGGCAAGCGCGTCTACTTATCGAGATACAGATAAAAGGGGCGGCGCTAATGGTTCAAGGATAAGATTACTGCCTCAAAAGAATTGGGAAGTCAACAAACCACAAGATCTAGAAGACATTCTTGCTGCCTACGAAAAAATCTCCACTGAAACAGGTGCGTCTATAGCAGACGTTATTGTTTTGGGAGGGAATTTAGGTATAGAGCAAGCATCAGGCGTATCGTTAGACTTTACACCGGGTCGAGGAGACGCAACACAGGAACAAACTGACATTGAGTCATTTGACGTTCTTGAACCAATTGCAGACGGCTTTCGTAATTATATGAAAGATGGGTACACAACGTCACCCGAAGAACTGCTACTTGATAAGGCTTATTTGCTGAATTTATCAGCACCAGAAATGACTGTATTAATTGGTGGCTTACGGTCTCTGGGCATAAGTGCAACTGGTGCTGGATTGGTCACTGATGATCAGAATAAGCTAAGCAATGATTTCTTCGTTTCACTTTTAGACATCAATACAGATCTAATGCCAAATGGGATAAATTCATTTGAGCTAGAAAAAAGTGGTAAAACAGTATCATTCAGCAGAATTGACCTAATGTTCGCTTCAAATTCCGAACTAAGAGCGATTGCAGAGGTTTACGCGAGTGATGACAACGAAACCAAGTTTGTTAGTGACTTTATTTCTGCCTGGACGAAGGTTATGAATTTAGATCGATTTGATATACATTAGATCGTAAGAACTTCACACAGTCCTACAAAGTAGTAAATCAGGATAAAAAAGTACGTTTTGGCATGATTTTTGATTGAGGGTACTCTTTTATTAATAAAAGTTATTTGAATGACCTCAATTTTTCCTGGTGGAAATGCTTTAAACGCCGCAAATATCACGAATAAGCAGCAAAACCAATCTGCTGAATTAATGGAAAAAATTTCCAGCGGAAAGAGGCTGATAACCGGTGCGGATGATGCTGGTAACATTAATAAAGTAAATAACTTAAAAGCAAAAGTGTTAAGTACTAAAGCTGCTATCCGAAGCGTAACAGACATGATGTCTATGGCTCAATTGGCCGACCAAGGCTATAATAATATAAATAAATTGCTATTAAGGGCAAACGAACTGGCACTACTATCCACTAATAAGATTTACAAAGATGCCGATCGAATTGCCTATAACAATGAAATTCAAAATATTATTAATGAAATAGATAATATCACTAATGGAATTGGCTTTAACAATACTTCGTTGATAAATAGCTCTATTAAACAAATTAACTCCGATATGGGTACAGGAAGAACTGGGGAAATATCCTTAGATTTAAGTAATATAAATACGAAAAACTTGGGTTTATACTCACAAAGCTCTTTGAATTTTAGTACCGATCTGAGCATAGATACTTTTGATGGAGCGGATAAAGATAACTTTATATACACAGATGTTTCAACAAATTCTAGTAGATTGATAGATTTAGGAGACAGCCGAGTACCGTCATATGGAAAAGCATTTTTCTCTGGATCATATATAGATTTGTCATTAAATGACGCTGAGTTGAACAATGAGACAACTAAGCTAAGAACGGTCGCAACGGCATCTACAGCTAAAGATAGCGTGTCTGTAGTTGGTAGCAAAGTGTATGTTGGAAATGGAACGACCGCGGATCACATAGGAACGATAGATGGTATACTAGATGGCTCAAATGGTAAGAAGCTTAGAATAAATATTGAGGAACCCTCTTTTACAAATGGTGATTTTGAGTCAGCAAATAATTTAGAGGGATGGAGTTTAATGTTGGAAAGAGCGTTCCTAGATGGAAGTTTTAAAATAAATCAGCAACCCACACCTATCGACTCGGTTTACCCGAATTTTGGTGTGAATGGAAGTAATGTGGCAAAGGGAATTACTGACAAAGATACACTAGTAGATGAAGGAACATTGAGTGGTGGGATCACTACTACACAAGTTAATTCTGGAAACAAAGCAGTACGACTCACGAGTACGAATTTAGAGGACACGACTGGGCACTCAGTTATAAGAGGCCCCTACCTATTCAGTAATTCTACAGTCACACTCGGAACCGCTAGTTCCGTATCTTTTGCATGGAGAGCAGAAGGTGGTCAAGACGCTTATGACGTTTATGCTTACCTCGTTGACGTAGATAATCCCAGTAACACAATTGAGCTACTTAACGAAACTCAAAACGCAAGTTCGGGAAATACAAATTGGGCCACACGTACAGTAAATATAAATAAACCTGGAACATATCAATTCGTTTTTGTTGCTGGATCATATGATTATAGTGGGGGCAGCGTATTAGGAGCTCAATTATTTATTGATGATGTGTCAGTAACAAACGCAGCGAGAAAACTAAGTGGGTCAGCTATTGATAGCATAGGTTCATTGCTATACGGAGAAGTAGATGTTAATTCAAAAGGCAATCTGTCCGTTGGGTCATCAGCGTCCTTAACAGAGAAGATCATAAATACTGGGCAAGATGTCAGCATATTTGGAGCCCTAGGCAAAAAACAAATAAATGTGAAAAGTGGTGATATAGCTGAGATAATCGTAAATAAAATAAACACTGTAGCGGGTGATACTGGCGTCGAAGCAGTATCCTCAACCCAAGCAATGTTGTCTTTTGAAAATACTAACAATACGAATTTAACTGATACAGTTTCATTCAATCTGTACGGCATAGATGGAACGAAGAAACATATAAGTTCTAAAATTAATTTGGGTTCAGGAAATCAAGATATGGACTTAGGTCCTCTTAGAACCGAGATCAATAATTTCTCAAGCCAAACAGGTATTACGGCATATATATCTGATGACAAGCAAGCAATTACACTAAAAACAAGGCAGGGCTTTGACATATTAATAGAAGATTTCAACTTAAAAAATGATACCAACAAAGTTTTCATGTATCTAAATGAGATGAAATCGTCTGGACAAGTATCTCCCTCTTCATTAAAGCTTAGCCAGAGTTCAAGCGGTGTAAACGCTAATGACTCGGCTAGAATTGCTGGTGAAATTGTTTTTAAAAGCCATAAACACTTCTCTCTTAACACCTCTAAAGCTGATAGCATACTTTCACTTCGTGAAAAAAATCTCGACTTTACTTCTTTGTCAACAATAGCAGCGAGATCCTTCGAGACTGCAAAAAGCTCTATTGATGTTATAAAGTTCTCCATGAAGTCAATAGCTGCTGAACAGAGCAAAGTTGGTGGACTTGCAAATCAGCTTCAAGAAACAGTGCACAATCTGAGCCATATAAGGTCCTTGGATCAAATTGCCATTGGAAAAATAGAGGATGTAGACGTCGCTAAAACGGTTGTTTCTTTACAAAAATCAAATTATATTCAACAAATTGCGACAGCTATGGTCAACAGAGTAAAATCTACGATGGAAGCCGTCCTTCAAATGTTAGACAGATAATAACTTCACTGATAGAGGATTAAATGTTTTATACTACCGATGCAAATGATCATGGTTTTCCCCATGACCCGTTCAAGGCAATTGTGACGCCACGACCAATAGGCTGGATAGGCTCTATTGACAAAGATGGAATTGCCAATTTGGCTCCCCATAGCTATTTTAATGCAATTTCAGATAATCCCTATTTTGTTATCTTTGGTTCCATTACCTATAAAGACACAGTACGAAATATCGAAGAAAGTGGTGACTTTACTTGTTCTCTTGTCACGGAAGATATGTTTGATGCTATGAACTCTTCATCCGTTCCTGTTGAACCGAAAATTGACGAATTTAATTTAGCTGGAATAAAAAAACAAGAAAGTAATTTAGTCAAATCTCCTTTTGTCAGTGGCTGCAGTGCCGCCTTGGAGTGTAAATTGTGGAAAACTATTGATCTCCCGGGCACCGATAGGTCTAATTTAACAGGTAATTACTCAATAATTGGCGAAGTGGTGGGCATCCATATCAATGACGAATACATTGAAAATGGTATGTTTAATACCAAGAAAGCAAGACCTGTTGCAAGATTAGGCTATATGGACTATGGCGTGGTGGGTGAAGAAAATATTTTCTCTAAAAATAGGCCAAAAATTAACTCTGAAGGTAAATTGGAGCAAGTTGACGCCTGGGACGGCGTGTATCGCTGAAATTATTTCATTTCAGGGAAATACCCTCTAAATTCGTTCCATTCTCTTTTTGACATTCCGGAATTTTCAAAAGCTATCTCCTCACCTTTCAATTTCTTTTTAAGGCACTCGACCGCCTGACTTGATAAATGGATCGAATTCAATTGATAGTCCAGAAACGCTTGGAATGCTTTAGGAACCCATTTTCGTACTATCTCACCGATTATTTCTGCGTATACTCTTATCTCATATTGAGCATGTTTATCTGCTCTGAGCCGCAAAAAGTTAAATAAATTGTGTAGGTCTGTTTTCCAGTACCACTGAGTATAAATATTTGTTGGCAAATTCATTCTGGCTAATTCTCTTGCTAAACCAGGTTTCCCATCAGAAGAAAGTAATCGTTCGTAATTTGTATAACTTCGATCACTGTCATTTTTTAAAATCTCTAGAACTCGCTGTGCTTCCTCTGCTTCTAATACTTCTCCCCTACCCTGGTTATTAATCTTTGATTGGGCAGCTAAATTACTAGGGTCAGGGATATAAAACTCTTTATCAAGAATAGAATACCGAGCTGAGTACTCATTAACGTTAGCTGTTCTGTGTCTTATCCACTGCCTTGCTACGAATACAGGTAGTTTTATATGAAACTTTATTTCACACATTTCAAATGGCGTAGAATGCCAGTGCCGCATTAAATAACGAATTAACGAATTATCGTCTTGAGCTTTCTTAGTGCCTGCACCATATGAAACCCGAGCTGCTTGAACAATTGCGTCATCATCACCCATATAGTCTATTACCCTTACTAGGCCATGATCCAACACAGGAAAGATTGTGAAAAGGCTATTTTCGAGCCCTTCTACAGTGGCTCTTTTAGTAGTGAAAGATTTTTTACTTTCTTCCTCTACTGACTTTTTATCTTCTTCAGATATTGTCATTTACACGCTTTCTCATAAAATATACTTTTCATTAGTTTTAACAAGGATAGGAATAGAATGGCAATCAAATATTTGCATACAATGGTAAGGGTTAGAGATATTGACGCATCACTAAACTTTTATTGTAACCTGCTTGGACTAAAGGAAGTTCGCAGAAAGGAATATGAACAAGGCAAATTCACACTAATTTTTCTTGCACCACCTGATCAACCTGACGCAATGATTGAGTTAACATATAATTGGGATAGCTCAGAAACATATACAGAAGGACGAAATTTTGGCCACTTGGCTTTTGAGGTTGATGACATTTACAAAACCTGTCAGCATTTGCTAGACAATAGTGTAAGTATAAATAGGCCACCCAGAGACGGACGTATGGCTTTTGTTAGATCACCAGATAATATCTCTATAGAACTTTTACAAAGAGGTGAGCCCAAAGAAATTCAATCTCCCTGGGATACAATGGAAAATATTGGTCACTGGTAGTTGATAATTTTGAGAAATTATACCATAATGACCTCGTCTTTTTGACTATGGTAATAAACGCGCATGTAATAAACGGATCGGACCCGGGGGCGGTACCCGGCGGCTCCACCATTAAAAATAGTTTATGGGGCCGAAATAGGATCGACGGACGTCTAAAGATGTTTGCTTTTACTCGGCGGGACGCCACCGTTATCGGCACAAATTGTATAATTGCAAATGACGATTATGCTCCGGTTGCAGTTGCAGCGTAAGCAGTAACGAATACCGCAACTTAACTCCAATCTGTTTGCACAGATTGGCGGGGTTTGTAGGCACCTGGCAACAGAAGCCTACGCTACAGAGTCAAAGGATTGCTTAATGGCAGACATGAATTATAAAGCACTTATAGAAAACGCTATGTTGAATATGGTAAGGGATATTTTAAAAAAAATATCAAAAGATGGCTTACCAAAAAACCACCATTTCTTAATAACCTTTTTTTCAAGCTCAAAAGGTGTGATCATTCCTGATTGGATG
>CACJWR010000046.1 GCA_902596985.1 uncultured Alphaproteobacteria bacterium | reverse complement strand
GAGAACATTAAAAACAAAATCGAGCTCTAGGCTACCTATCCTAGGCGCTGTTGCTGCGGCAGTGATAATGGTAATGGGAGTGTTTTATTTCACTTTTTTTCAAAACGAAGCTGATGAGTCGAAACCTATTATCTCAGCTGATAAACCATCTATTTTGGTTATGAATTTTGAGAACTTAACTAAAGATGAAGATAATGGTTTCTTAGGGAATGGAATTACAACAAGCATTCGATCAGTATTAAATAGTACTGATAGTGTAAAAATCCCTCCTTCAAGCACAACTAATTTCATTGCAAAAAATCAATATGATAATACGCAAATCCACGAAAAGTATGGTTATGACTTTATTCTAAGAGGTAACGTGCAGGGTGCGGGAAATAAAATCAGAATATCCGTTGAAATGACAGATTTAACGAAAGAGAGCATACTTTTTTCCAATATTTATGATTTTGATGACACAAAAGACGTTTTTGATCTTCAAGATGAAATTGCTCTATCTATTCTTCAAGCTACACGAATAGAAACTAAATTAGCTCGCCCTGAACCAATTTCTAAAGATCCCGAGACTTATAAGATGCACATTAAGGCACAATCTCTTTTTACAAAAATGACACCTCCATCGAATAACGAAGCAGAAAGACTTTGGAAAAAAGCACTAGAAAAGGAGCCTGAGAACTATAGGTTCATGGTTACTCTAGGCTGGGTTAATTGGCAAAAAATAGTATTGAGAATGTCCGAAAACCCGAAGGAGGTTATACAAAAAGGGTTAAGACTTGCAAAACAGAGCTTGTCTATTCGTCCAGATTTTGCTTCTGCTCTTTCATTAGCGGTCTCACTTGAGATGATGATGGGAAATCATGAAGATGCCTGCAAAAGAGTTGAGAAAATTTTTAAATTTGCGGAAAATACATTTGATACTGCATTGGGTGCTGCTGGCGCTCATAACTGTGGAGATCTAGAGTTGGCAATATCGAACTATGAATATGTATTTAGAACCGCGCCTCATTTTTCTTCTTGGGCAAGAAATCTCTATAGTTATGCTCTCGTAGAAAATGGAGATTTTGATAAAGCGTTGAAATATTTTGACTCAGAGCTGAAGAAAGAACACGCTTTTGGAGGATTTTCGCAAACAATGTATCTTCTTTCCGCTTTTATAAAAAAGAAAAAGGGTGATGAAAAAAAAGCAAAAGAATTTTTTGAGAAACAAAAAAATGAAGATGGAAAAGGAAAAAGTGCAAAGAGGATAAGAGGGGAGTTAAGTATGCTAAAAAACAAAAATTTCATAGACGAGCTTATAAATGAGCTCAGTTCTT
Organism: uncultured Alphaproteobacteria bacterium; assembly: GCA_902596985.1. Classification (GTDB taxonomy): domain Bacteria; phylum Pseudomonadota; class Alphaproteobacteria; order Rhodobacterales; family Rhodobacteraceae; genus CACIJG01. The sequence goes on along the minus strand of CACJWR010000046.1, from coordinate 9,895 downwards.
TAGGATTGACGTAATAATTTGACAAATTAACAAGAATTATCCACTTATCCAAAAATCAAACTTGTGGGCTACATTTGTATAAATTAAAGAAGGTCTTCATTACAAGGCTAGCACCAGATAGTTGGTTAGAAACCTTCCTTGGGAGCCGCTACTCCTAAGTTGCCAGGATCATTCTTAAAACAAATATGATACGTCAAATATTAGTGAAAATGCGTTCTTTGAATTCTACAGTTAATTTTATTTTTGTTTTGCTCCCTTAAAAAGATCTGCAAATCCCTCATTATTGGTGTCGCTATAATTTGGTAATGGAGTCTCTATATCATACTGAGGTAAGGTGCTCAGCATCATTTTTTTATACTGCTTTGAACCCTCGTAACGGGCATCGTTAACAGAGCCATCTGCGTCATAATCCTCCTTGAAACCAAATTTTTTTGCAAGATCGATAGTAAAGACTGTTTTGCCATTCGTCTTATCAAGAAATTTTTCATCAGCTTGCTCCATAAGTGATAGTACCGCTCGACCTACGTAAGTAGGACTTTCACCATCAGGAAAAGCAGTAATTTCCGTTTGACCTGCACCGGGATGCATTGTGATAGCTCTTACGTTATGATCCTTCAATTCTGTAGCCATATCATAACTTAAACGGTCCATTGCAGCGTGAGCAACTCCGTATCCAGCATCAAAAAGGTAAACAAAGCCTCCGTAACTCGAAATTTGCAATATCAATCCACCTTTGTTGCTAATCATATTTGGAACAATCAGTTTGCTCATCACATATGAACTTCGTACTCCTACATTCATATGCCCATCATATACAGATATAGGTCTTTCCCAAAAGCGCTTCCCAAAATGAGGCGTCATAGCGATTAAACCCTGGTATGCGCTGTTAACCAAAAGATCTATTTTATTATTGCCCTTCGTTATTTCTTCAGAAAATTTTTCAACCTCTTTGTCATTATTTTGATCTAAAACGTAAGGGATTACTTCACCAGCGCCTTTAAACTCATCGACTTCCTTTTTTAAACGATCTAAAGCGGCTTTGTTTCTTGCGGTGGCAAATACTTTATATTCTCCTTCCATAGAAAGTACGGATGCAATTCCTCTACCGAAGCCTCTCGATGCTCCTGTGACTATTGCTGTTTTCTGCATTATTTATCTCCTAAATATCTATGATTTCCATTTTTCAACTAAAACTATTTGTAACAAATTATACAACAAATCCTGAAAATGAGTCTGTTCTACTGTCATTTTCGTACCTTTCAAGTAAATGGTCAACGCTATCCAACCATTCTAAGCCGGCTACTTGTCCATCCAATAAAGCATCTAAATTTGGCATTTTTGCAATTTGTACAAATTCCCCGGTTTCCAATCTTATAAAGGTATTAAGAAAACTATATGATTTATTTTCCTTCATAATGTTCTCAAGTCTTTTAAGCTCGTTGATAAACTCTTCTTCACAACCAATCTTAGGTTTGTATTTAATAACACTCCATACTTCTTGCTCTGACATTTAAAAATCCCTATGCGATTCTAACTAGAAAATTTATTTTAAACTTTTTTAAAATAATTGAAATGCCTCGCATAATTTCTGAGAAATTTAGTCAACCAAAAGTCAGACAGTTAAGCTGTATTTTTTAAACTATCTTAATAACTTTGCTTTTAATGAAGCTTTGTATGAATTTAGGAAATATACTGGAGAATATACATATTATGACTCGGTGATGTTAAATTCCTTTTTGTCTTTAGCATCACAATAGATAGACATTTAATTTAAGTAGCTAATATTACTAAAGTTTTTTAATCTAAGTTTTCGTGCAACTGGCATCCGTTATTTTAGCTAGATGAACTGTTCATTAATTTGTAGTAACCTGTTTGAAAACGTCAAAATAATTCTTTGATACTTTCATTCTGTCTGCATATCCTTTTTTAAGCAACAAAGAGTGTACTTTTTTCAAACGCCAGCATGGCACATGCATTATCAGGTGATGCTCTAAATGATAATTAACCCAGTAAGGGGCTAAAAAAAGTCGGACTAATGGATTTGCATATGTGGTTCTTACATTTTGAAGTTCATTATCTGAAAAATCTGTAGCCGCGTGTTCTGCCATGCTTCTTATTCTGACCACTAACTGAAACCATGTTACTAATGGAAGAAGCCAAAAAGCAAACCACCACCACCATTCACCGGCGATCCACATGACTATAAATAATAGAAAGTTAGCGATTATTGGTTGAGAGATAGAGTTTCCTTTAAAGCTTTGAGGTTGTTTTGTTAAGCTGTCGATTGCATCTTTATCAAAAGCTAATTTAAATGCTGTTCTTATTTGATTGTAAATTGATTTAATGCCAGTTTGGCCAGTTATATCTCTAATTATTCTTCTTACTATACTTCTGATAGAGGTCGGAAATGGCTTTGATAGATTGAGATCTGGGTCGTTTTCAGTTTGAGTATGTTTATGATGCATCAAGTGATAATGCCGGTAAGCAAACATATCTGCTAGAATTGGCGCACCACAGACCCAATAGCCTATTTTCTCATTTAAGAAATCATTTGCAAATAAAGCTCTATGTGCAGAGTCATGCATCAAAATTGCAAGACCTAATTGGCGAGAACCTATAATCATTACCGCTATTATAAAAGTGAATATGTTAGGCCAAATAGAAAAAACAACGACTCCTAATGCTATAGTAAAGAAGCAATGGGCTACCAAAAACGCTCCCATTAAATTAGATCTTTGAGCTAAAGGTCTGATTTCATCAGAAGAAAAATATTTTTTTGCGTGTTGCATATTTAAACATTAGTTAAAAATCGAAAAGTTCACAATTGAAATTTTTGTTAAATTAATTTCGTCGCATAAAATTTTTATTTACAGCACCCTTAAAACAACGAGGGAAAAACGGATAGGTATCAGTTGCAAAATAGGTGTAAACACCATTTATTTTTTTTCCATTGCACTCATCAAGGGACCCACTATTCGCTACATATTCAAAGTCCTCTTCAAAATTTCCATCGAAATTGCCGCCAGGAGCCGTACTTCGCAATCCTTCTTTTAATTTCCAAGAGGAGCTTTCGCTCAGCTTATACATTATTTTAAATCCATCTGGAGCATACCCAACGAAATATTCTTTTATATTGACATTTGAGTCAGTTTTGAGACGGTGATAATGATACAGGCCAGATTTATCTACATGACCATAGTGTTGATCAATACCGAGACTTCGAGGACTGAACATCGCCTGTTTTCTCCAACCACTTGAAGAATTTTTACTGAAGCCTCTCTTTGAATTTGAATCAAAATAGTCCGCAGTATAGGGGCGAATAGGGATACCATTTGAGGCTACGCCAACCGTCATCAGTCTTCTTGTAACGGAATTTGAAAGCTTAGGAGCTTTCGGAAAGCAAAACGTAAGCTGCTGTTTTCTAAATTTGTTTGGATTAGCTTTATTTGGAAACTTTCCAATAGTATGATTGGGTATGCCGTCAGAGGTAATGCAATTCATATTTCCCCTGATCTCAATCTTTATGAGTGACTGCTCTGCATTCAAAGAAAAAGAGCACGTGCTTAGGAAAAGAATACAATATATATATATTCTCATAATCTGATATAAAATAGTTTTAAAAAAAGAGCATCGAGTTTTAAAAGTTTACTGGTAGAGAATATGATATAAACTTTTCAAATACTACTTTTTTTATGGTCCTAAGAGAGGATATTTTAACATGTTAACCTTCAAAGAAGTAAAAACGAGGTCAGTTATTTTAACGCTCAAAAGACCTATTAAAGCAAAAATTGCTTATATTAAAAAATGGCCGATCTTGTTAGTAGATCTTTACACAAACGAGGGGATTGTTGGTAGAAGCTATTTGCAACCTTATATCGATAAATCGTTAAAATATATCAGTTCAATTATTGATGACTTTAATGAGGTACTACGAAATAAGGAATTAGCTCCCTATGATAATTTTGAGCTTATGAGACAATCATTACACTTTATAGGTTATGAAGGATTATCGCTGACAGCTGTCTCTGGTGTAGACATGGCGATCTGGGATGCTGTGTCCAAAGCGGCTGCCAAACCCTTATGCTGTTACTTAGGTGGCACAGTTGGCCCGGTCAAAGCATATAATAGTAATGGTCTATGGTTGGAAAAAAGCGATGTTCTTTCAAAAGAGGCAAAGCTCTTACTAGACCAAGGTAATTTTTCGGCAATAAAAATGCGATTAGGAAGAGATAGCTTCAATGACGATTTAAAGGCTATTGAAACTGTAAAAAAAGCTATTGGAACGGAAGTTAAGCTTATGGTTGACTTTAATCAATGTTTATCATTGGAAGAAGCTTTAAACAAATGTAGAGCTCTTGAGCAGTTCGATTTAACATGGATTGAGGAGCCACTGATTTATGATAATCTGAAAGGCTATTCACAATTAACAAGAGAAATAAAAACACCAATTCAGCTGGGTGAGAACTTTTATGGACCTAGAGAGTTATATAAAGCTATTGAACAAAAAGCTTCAGACTTAGTGATGCCAGACTTTATGAGAATTGGGGGTGTAACCGGGTGGATAAACTCAGCCGCGATAGCCGGAGCGGGGGGCATTCCTATTTCCACGCATTTTTACCCCGAGGTCGGTTCTCACGTAATGCGAGTATCACAATCTGCACACTGGCTGGAATGGCTTGATTGGGCGGACGATATCCTTTTAGATCCGTTTAATATTATCGATGGATATGTTCAAATTCCTAACAAACCGGGTATTGGTATAGAATGGAACGAAAAAGTCATTAACAAGCACCTTTTATAGCTAAAATAAAAGTTATAGTTTTACCATGAAATTTGTGTACAAAATGTCATGATATTCCGGCTCTCCAAGTCAGCATAGCTTAGTCTTTACGCAAGGTCATATTTGAATTTTGTAGTAAAATTATTCACAATTAGGCACGTTTTGCTAAACGATTGATAGAGACTTTAATGTCATTTTATAACGAAATGTTCGGAGATGATGGAAATGCCAGGCTTTGCTATTTTAAATATCTGGAGTGGCTAAATGCGCCTGAGCAAAAAAATCTTATAAAGCGCAGAGAAGAAGCAGAAAATGTATTCAGGCGTACAGGAATAACGTTTAACGTATACAGCGAAAAAGAAGAAACAGAAAAGCTTATCCCTTTTGATTTGATTCCTCGGATACTGACAGGAGATGAGTGGAAAATTATCCAAAGAGGTGTTGAACAAAGAGTTAAAGCAATAAATTCATTCCTTTGGGATATATATCATCACCAAGAGATAATAAAAGCTGGGATAATTCCACGCAATCTAATTGAACAAAATGAAGCTTTTCTTCCTGAAATGATAGGTTTTACACCCCCAAGTGGAATTTATACACACATCGCTGGGATTGATTTAGTAAGAACCTCAGAGAAAGAATTTTTTGTTTTAGAAGACAATGTTAGAACACCATCAGGGGTGTCGTATATGATTGAAAACAGGGAAACTATGTATAACATGTTTCCAGAGTTATTTTCAAAAATTAAAGTAAGATCTGTTACAGAGTACCCCGCAAAGCTATTGAAGGCTTTAAAAGCATCTTCGCCTCAATTAGTAAACGATTCTACCGTAGCGGTGCTAACACCTGGTATGTATAATTCGGCATATTTTGAGCACTCGTTTCTTGCAGATCAAATGGGTGTTGAATTAGTTGAGTCCCAAGATCTTCAAATAATAGATGGTAGGGTTGCAATGAGAACTACCCAGGGTTTCAAGATTATCGATGTATTATACAGACGAGTAGATGATATGTTCTTAGATCCTCTTTCGTTTAACGAAAACTCGGCCCTGGGAGTTCCAGGTATCATGGATGTCTACAAATCAGGTTCAATAACAATTGCTAATGCACCAGGAACTGGCATAGCGGACGATAAGGCAATTTATTCTTATATTCCGGAGATTATTAGTTTTTATACCGGACAAAAAGCTCTTCTAAAAAATGTTGAGACATGGCTCTGTGGAAATAAAGAGCATTTGCAATATGTATTAGAAAATATGTCTAGTTTGGTTGTAAAAGAGGTGCATGGCTCCGGAGGCTATGGGATGCTCATAGGTCCTGCCGCATCAAAACAAGAGCTTTCAGCTTTTAAGAGAAAATTAGTAAGAAACCCTGCAAACTACATAGCCCAACCAACATTATCGTTATCGACAGTTCCAGTTTTGAAAAAATCTGGCTTAGCGCCTCGCCATGTTGATCTCAGGCCATTTGCCTTGGTGTCCAGAGACAATGTTTTTGTAACGGCTGGGGGGTTGACACGTGTTGCTCTGAAGAAAGGATCTTTGGTAGTGAATTCTTCTCAGGGTGGGGGAACAAAAGATACATGGATTTTGGAGACTAATTAATGTTAGGTAGAAATGCTGCTGGAATTTATTGGATGTTCAGATACTTAGAAAGGTGTGAGAATAATGCAAGATTATTGAGAGCTGGATTAAGAATTTCTATGACCCAGTACGACCATGCTAGTCAAGATTGGGAGTCGGTTCTTATGGCAACTTCAATCAAGACGCTTTTTGACAAAATTTACAACGAATGTAACGCCAGCTCTGTAATAAACTTTATTTTAAGAGAAAAAGAAAATCCTTCATCTGTTATTTCTTCTATTGATCAAGCTCGACAAAATGCCCGCATGATAAGAACTGTTCTGACTAAAGAGGTTTTCGAATCCATAAATGAAATATATTTTAACTTGAAGAGGCTTTTAAAGAGACCAGTAACAGAACAGTCTTTACCCAAAACTATCGATATAATCCAACGTCAAAGCGCTCTTGTCAGAGGATGCTTGCACGGAACAATGCTCAGAAACGATGTTTACGACTTTGCCAGGCTTGGAACTTTTGTTGAAAGGGCCGACAATACTGCCAGAATTCTAGATATGAAGTATCATATACTTCTACCAGCTGTAAGCTATGTAGGTTCTAGCGTTGATATTAGCCAATGGGAAAACATATTAAGATCAGTTTCAGCTTATCAGTCATATAAGTGGCTTAATGAAAATGAACTTAACCCACAAGGTATTTGTAATTATCTTATTCTAGACGATAGGCTCCCAAGATCCTTAAATTTTTGTAGTAAAAATATTTCTCTCAATCTTAAAAGCCTAAGTCAGAGCTATAATACTTCTTTTTGCAGTGTTAAAATGAGTTCTGGTCAATCTTTGTATTTGAAACAGCTTGGGATTGAAGAAATATTTAAAAATGGGCTTCACGAGTTTTTGTCCACATTTTTGGTTAAGTTGAATTCAATATCAAATCAAATAGAAAAAGACTTTAGATTTTATAAATAATGAAAATGTCACTTCAAAATATTGTCGAGTTTCAATTCACAGCAAATCCTACTTATGGAATTCAGCGTCTTAGAATGACACCTAAAGAGAGTGAAAGACAAAAAATATTAAGCTGGGAAATAATCTTAAAGGGTGCAAAAAAGGAAATTGAGTACGTAGATCATCATGGTAATGTCTGTGTTTTGTTAACGTTCGAGAAGGATACTAAATCAGTTTCAGTATTAGCGCAGGGAGATATTGAAATAAATAAAACAAACGGGGTAACTAATGAAGAATCGCTGATTCCAAAATGGTTATTTAAAAGGCATACGGAATTAGCAAAACCTGGAGCCGCTATTAAAAAGTTTTGTCGTGACTTTACTGGCTTTACTGGGCCCGACCTAGACTTAGTTTATAAAGTTGCAAACAAGCTTCAGCAGACACTAAAATATGAAATTGGTTCAACAAAAGTAGAAACGGCAGCCGAGGAGGCTTTTCTACTTAAAAAAGGGGTTTGTCAAGATTTTGCACATATATATATCTCTTGTATGAGATTATTAAATTTTCCGGCCCGATATGTCAGTGGTTATTTGAAGCTTAATGACCGAAAAGAACAAGAGGCAACACATGCATGGTGCGAAGTCTATGTAAATAATTTAGGTTGGGTAGGAATTGACGTTTCGAATAATATTATAGTAGATGAAAATTACGTTGTTCTAGCAACCGGATTTGACTATAAGGATGCAAAACCGATACACGGATTACAATTTGAAAGCGAGAATAGCGGTATAAAAACAGCCATAAGTATACAGCAATAAGAATGTTAGGAAATTATGACTTACTGTTTAGGTATCAAAATAAATAAGGGTTTACTATTTATGTCTGACACGCGTACTAATGCAGGTGTTGACAACATATCAACTTTTAAAAAAATATTCACATTTAATTATAGAGAAAAAGTTTATATCACAATTCTTGCCTCAGGTTTCTGGTTAATTCTCTAAACGATATTTTTAGGGAAAAAAATAAGGATAAAAGTAAAGTTTTTTTTCAGAATCTAAGTTTATTTGATCTAGTTAAAAAAGTTGGAAAAGAATTAAAAAAAATAATTGCCCAAAATGCGGAAATAGGACAGAAAGCGGATACCTCATTTCATGCAAATTTAATCCTGGGAGGGCAGGTTAAAGGCGAAGAACCTAAGTTGTTTCTCATTTATCCTCAGGGCAATTTCATAGAGTCGTCAACAGACGCTCCTTTTTTTCAAATAGGCGAGACGAAGTATGGAAAACCAATACTTGTACGAGCTTACGATCCATATTTAAGTTTTGAGGAAACAATTAAATTGATGCTTCTTTCTTTTGATTCCACACTTAAAGCCAATTTATCTGTTGGCCTACCTCTCGATTTTCAAATATATGAAAATAATACCTTTATTCAAGGACCTAGCGGTCGATTCGAGTCTGGAGATCAATATTTAGCCGATGTTTCTAGTGGTTGGAGTCATGCGCTGAAAAATGCTTTTAAAGCAATGCCTAACTTAACGTTAGAGAAGCGCTAGTGTTTTTCTAAACTATTTAATGAGTTAGTTAAACAAAAGTCGCATTTTCTCATAATTTATAAAGGTCGAATATAAATTGAAAATAGATCTTGTAACAAAATTCTTACCTAGTAGTCCCAAAATAGCTTTTACTCAAGTTGGTGCCGGAGATCTGGTAATTTTTATTCATGGAATAGGTGGGAATAAAGAAAACTGGTATCAGAATATGGAGGTTCTATCAAAAAAGTTTAATGTCGTGGCACTTGATTTGCGTGGTTATGGCGAAAGTGAAGATTTTCTAGGACCTATGAACTTTTCGGATGTTGCTGACGATATTCAAAAGTTAATTTTATATCTTGGAGAGAAAAAGTGTCACGTCGTTGGTTTGTCAATGGGAGCACAAATTTCGCTCTATTTTTATGAAAAGTATCCCGATCTAACACAATCTCTTGTTTTATGTGATGCGCCCTTGGGTTTTCAAGATTTTACTGAAAATGAACGTGAGAAATTTATCAGGTTAAGAAGAAAGCCAATTGAGGATGGTATGGATTTAACGACAATGGCTACTAATATTGCTGATACATTGATAGGCAAAAAATCGAATAAGCTAGCTTTTAATCAATTAGTTGAGTCAATGCAAAAATTACACAAAAAAACTTATCTTAAAGCAATTGATACCTTTGTTAAATCCGACCACTATAATATATTTCCAATGCTAGATATCCCAGTGCTTGTTTTAGTGGGTGAACTTGATAATTTAACACCTGTGTCAATGGCCAAAGAAATTTGCAGTAAAATAAATGGAAGTATTTTCAAAATAATTCCTAACGCTGGCCATCTATCTAACATCGAAAATCCCCATGAATTTAATATGGCCGTATTACATTTTCTCAGCCAAATAGATAAAAATATTTAATTTTTTCTTTTATTTTTAACTTTATAAGCTAATCTGTTTGTCAAAGTAGAGACGAGGGGGTGCTATGTTTAAAAAATCAATTTCAACTTTTATATTATTTTTACTAACTATTTCGTGTGCTTATGGAGATAAAGTTAA
>CACJWR010000045.1 GCA_902596985.1 uncultured Alphaproteobacteria bacterium | reverse complement strand
CAGAATGTACCAGCACCTGATGTGGGAACTGGGGAACGAGAAATGGCCTGGATGGCAGATGAATATAGGAGATTGAACCCCACAGATTTAAATGCATGGGCCTGCGTTACTGGAAAACCTGTAAGCAAGGGAGGAATTGCTGGCAGAACTGAAGCTACAGGGCGTGGTATAAAATACGCACTAAACGCATTCTTTGACTGTAAAATTGATTTAGAAAAAACTGGGCTCTCACCAGGGTTAAGTGGAAAGCGAGTAATAATACAGGGTCTCGGCAATGTTGGTTATCATGCTGCACTATTTTTATCGAAAGAGGATGGTGCAAAAATAACTCATGTTTTGGAACGGGATGGAGCTATAATAAATGAACAAGGGATCGATATCCAAAAATTACGAGACCATATAATAAAAAATGGCTCAATAAAAGGCTATCCGGGGTTTACCACTAAAGGGCCAGAGCTTCTGGAAGCTGATGCCGATATTTTGATCCCCGCAGCAATGGAGTTGGTAATAACTGAAGAAAATGCTGCAAGAATTAAGGCTCCTCTAATCATCGAAGCAGCAAACGGACCAATATCGTCCAATGCTGATAAGATATTAAATAAAAATAGTAAAATCATTATTCCAGATTTATATGCTAATGCTGGAGGAGTTACAGTTAGCTACTTCGAATGGATCAAAAATTTAAGCAGAATAAGATTTGGTAGACTACAAAGACGTGCGCAAGAAAACCAACTGTCTTCTTTAATCAATGGAATTGAGTCTATGACTAAGGAAAAGTTTTCTGACGAGTTTAAAAAAGAAATTGTTAAAGGCGATTCAGAGCTTGATTTAGTAAGATCAGGACTAGAAGATACCATGCGAACTACGTATGATGTAATAAGTGCTCGTTGGAACTCAGATACAGATATTCCTGACCTGCGCACTGCTGCTATGATGGTTTCGATAAGTAGAGTAGCCAGCACCTATTCAACGTTAGGCATTTGATAAATTATAAATGTGTATGCGATATAATCGCTTACATTCTACTTTCTCTGATATCAGAAATAATTAGTTCAAGCTCCTCTAAAGGCACAAAGCCCGGGAAAAATTTACCCTCAATAATAAATAGAGGTGTGCCAGAAAAACCTATTCGTCTTGCTAGTGCATTTGACTTTGCTATATGGTTTATAACGAATTCACTCTCCATGTCTTTTTTCAAGCTAGCGATATTAATCTCTAAATTTTTTGCTATTTCAAAAATTTTAGTCTCAGTTAAACTACCTTCCTTCATAAGCCGCCAATGATATTCTTTGTACTTGCCTTGTGCAATTGATGCTAAAGCGGCTTTTGCAGCAGTAATACTATTATTGTTTAAAATAGGCCACTCACGGGGTATAAATTTTATGTTCTCATCAGCTTTAATTAAATTTTGAAGATCTTTTGCGGCCGTTTTGCAATACGGACAGTTATAATCAAAGAATTCAACAATCGTAATATCTCCGGTTGGATTACCAATAACAACTGTATCTTCAGTGTCAGTCAGTTCTGAACTATATTCTCTGATAAGATTTGAGACATTATCATTTCTTTTTTGTTCTTCTCTAGCTTGTAGAATTTTAGAAGCCTCTCGCAGTATTTCAGGATTTTCAAGCAATGCTTCCAGTGCTAACTTTTTTATTGTTGCCATCTCATTTTCTGAAAAGCTGTTATTTCTTTTATCTTGAGCAAATAAAGGTATGGTTACAAAAACATAAACTACGAATAAGAGGGTGTATGAGATACATTTAAGCTTTATAAGCATTAGGAACTAAGACTCCCAATCTTATGAAATAATTGCCGATATGCCTCCTGCCCTTTATAAAAACTAGATAACCGGAAAAATTCATTAGGCGCATGCCAGTTTTCGTCATTAAGTTGAAAAGAAAAGGTTGTTGTATAGACGCCTAAAAATCGGTAAAAAGCAGAGAGAATGGGAATTGAGCCTCCAACTCTTATAATATATGGATCTCTTCCATAAATCTGTTTAAGCACCTCTTTTGCCAATTTCATTGAATTCAAGTCACTGGGGATTAATAAGGGATCGCCTTCATCTTGAAGCGGTATAACCTTACCAGTGACTCCCGATGGCAGATGTTTTTCAACATGTTTTTCAATCTTTTTAAGTATCTCTTTTGGTTTTTGATCCGCCACTAAACGACAAGTTATTTTTGCAAAGGCTTTCGAAGGTAGAACCGTTTTAGTACCTGCTCCTTGATAACCACCCGAAATACCATTTAAATCAATAGTAGGGCGTGCGCTTACTCGCTCTAATGGTGTATAGCCAATTTCACCATCTAAACAAATGGCGCCTGTCTGTTCCACAAATTTTTTCTCATCAAAAGGAACTCTTGATATCTCCTCTTTGTCTTTAGAAGTAAGAGGAATAACTTCATCATAAAAACCTTCAACAGCTATCTCTCCGTCATCATTCTTCATGGAAGCGATCAATTGTGATAACGCCATTACAGGGTTTGCAATAGCCGCACCATATATTCCCGAATGCTTGTCGGTATCTGGACCAGTTACCTCAATATCAAAACCTAAAATACCTTTATAAGCTACTGCCAATTCACACTCATCTTCAGAAAACTGGCCACCATCAGCTGAAAAAATCATGTCACAGGTCAGTTTGTCGACATTTTTGGAAACAAATTCAGGCATGTTTGGTGAGGCCACTTCTTCTTCCCCTTCAAAAATGAATTTGATGTTGAAGGGGAAAGTCTCCGACGTTTTAAATATTGACTCAAACACAACGATAGGTATGAACATGGAACCCTTATCATCAGAAGCTCCTCTCCCAAAAATTTTGTTATCTTTAATAATCGGTTTGAAGGGATCAATATGCCACAATTCAAGCGGATCTACAGGTTGAACATCATAATGACCATATATAAGTACTGTAGGTTTATCACTCCCAGCGTGCAACCAATCACCATAAACTGCAGGTTGCCCACCAGTATCCATTAGCTCCACATTCTCTATGCCAGCTTTTAACATTCGCTCTTTTAACCAGGCCGCAGCTCTTTGAACGTCTTTAGAATGTTCTGGCAAAGCAGCAATCGAAGGTATAGATATAAAATCTAACAAATCATTATTAAATTTTTCTCTATTTTCTGTTAGATATTTTTGATCATTTTCCATTATTTAAGCAACCTTCTTACTATCTATCCTAGACAACTTAATATGTTATACGTTCAAATTTATTTAAAGTAACTTTTTTATTAAGTAAACGAAGTTAGTTTATCTAAACAAACATTAATAAAGCAACCCTCATACTCAATCAGTATTTAATTGTAATAGAAACTAACCGAATGTTTAGCCTCAGCAAAAAATAACCATCTTGAAAAATAAATTCCTACAAAATGAATGCCTATTACAAAAACGCTTACACTAAAGTTACTAGGAAACATTAAAATTAATAACATAGGCAAAACAAATGCCGCAAAGAAAGAGATATATCTTATTTTTATCGCATGTTTCCTAGCAACTTTATAAACCATCTCATTAAGCAAATAGTTTCTATTAGTATGAGCGACATCAAAAGCTCTAATATCTTCATTTTTACTAAATCCCAAAGCGGTACCAACACTCGTTTCTTTATATATAAAACTTTGGTCAGCAATATACCAAAACAAGACTTGAAGAACTGCAAAAATCAATAGCAAAACTAAGCTAGCGTAATCCAATAATAGAATTGAGCCACCTGCCAAAGCTGTAAAAGTAAAAAGAGCAGGCGTTAACATATTATTCCAAGATGGCACGGTTTTTAACTGTGCATAAATCATGGAAGTAGTAAAAATAGTAAATAAAGATAAAAGAAATAATATAATGCCCACCTCGTTGAAATATCGATTTTGTACAAAAACCCAACCAATGTTTCCTACAACAATCGATAGGCAGAAGATCGAGGAAATCGCCTCTCGACTTAACCAGCTAGTTTGCCATTGAGACATGGATTTGATTGCATTTTTTTTGTTTGCAAGATGAAAAAAAGAGGAAATCAATCCAATAATTGAAAAAAAAAGACCAATTACAGAAAAAATCACAATATCAACCGTGCTGATCTGATTCAAAAATTGTAGCAGTCCAATAATTGAAATCAGCCCAAAACCGAAACCAGAAAGAACAGTAAAAAGGATTATTGATGGAGCAGGATGCATTAGAATTTACTAAGGGCTCTATCCACCCAACCAAGTAGCCCTGTAGCATCTGTTTCCTCCTCAACAACTGACCCAACAGAGCTGACAGAATCTTTAGACTTTATTCTAGGAAGTAGATATTTATTAACTGGTTTTGTTTGCATTTCAGGCATAAGATCAACTCCACCTCTCTCTTTGACCTTCTTTGAAACATCTGAATTAGGATCATTGAAATCACCAAATGCTCTTGCGCCAGTGGGACAACTCTTTACACACACAGGCACCCTATCCTCTGGTGGAAGTTCTTCACTATAAATTCTATCAACACACAAAGTACACTTTTTCATCACACCGCTTACTAAATCTAGCTCTCGAGCTCCATAGGGACACGCCCAAGCACAAAGCCCACAGCCCATGCAATCATCTTCATTAACAAGAACTATCCCATCTTCTTCCCTCTTGTAACTTGCTCCTGTTGGGCAAACAGTCACACAAGGTGCATCTTCACAATGAAGGCAAGATCTTGGGAAGTAAAACGTCTCAGCTTCATTCGTACAGCTGTTTTCTCTCTCATATGAATGAACTCGATTTAAAAAGGTACCAACTGGATCCTTCTGATGAGAGTTGATATCACTTAACTGCTTTTCGTCTCCTGATGAATTCCACTCTTTACAACTCACTACACATCCATGACATCCAACACAAGTGTCAAGATCAATTAAAAGCCCTAATTTTTTATCTTCGCATTTAGGTAATTTTGTCAATTCTTACTCATTTCTTTTTATCTACCCCAACATTTACAGGAGAGCTCAATACTGGAAACTGTGGGAGAGATACCTTACTGGGGTTGTCCACCTTCTCAATGTTAACCAATAGGTCATACCATGCAGCTTGTCCAGTAATAGGATCAGAATTACTATATCTGTAGCCGCTATCATTCTTGGGCAAGAGATCAGAAATGAGGTGATTTATTATAAAACCTTCATTAGCCTCCTCCACATTTTCATCTAGAGCCCAAGATCCTTTTCTTTTGCCAATTGCGTTCCATGTCCATACTGTATCTTCATTCTGGCTCTTCATAAGTGCAACCGGAACAACTATTGATGAATTTTCCGACGTTAATCTAGCCCAGTCTCCATCTTTAAAATTCTTTTCTTTCCAAATACCTTTGGACACAAATAATTTGTTAGAACCATGAATTTGTCTCAACCAAACATTCTGACTGCCCCAGCTATGATACATCGCTGCGGGTCTCTGTGTAATTGCATGTATTGGATATTGTTTGACTTTTTTTGGATCATGATTTGACCACCAAATTGGTAATGGATCCATTTTTTCGTCAATTCTTTCAAACAAATGCTTCTGAGGTTTCAAATTATCTGGCAATTGGTGGTAATTTTGCAACTTTGCTAGTGGCTCTAAATAGATTTGAAAGACAAAAGGCTCTTCTTTATCGTAGAAACCCATTTCTACAGCCCACTTTTGATATGCACTATTCCATGGTTTATAATATTGGGCTTCGTCGGGGATTTTTTCACTCCAAAAACCACCATTCTTTATATAATTGTCAATTTGATTTAAGCTGATGTCTCCTCGGCCACAATCTGTATTAGTCTCACCTCTAAATCCTGCTAAAGGCCCAATGCCCGGGCGTCTCTGATGCCTCTGCATGTAATCAGCGTAATCCTCATATAATGGCCGCTTGTCGCTGTCTACCATTCCTGGTAGCTCCAGCATTACGCCAAGTTGTAGCAAAACATCTTGAAAACTTCTTACATCTCTATCTGGCTTAACAACTGGCCAGCGTATTGCATCACTAACTTGATCGGGCTCACCTATAGGCCTATCCAATAACGATATACAATCATATCTTTCTAAATATGTCGTATCCGGCAAAATAAGATCAGCATAGGCAACAGTTTCCGAGTAATAGCTATCGGAGTATATTATCCTAGGGATTCTATACGCGCCTGAGTCAGGGTCTCGTTCTGTTAATTTCTTGATTGTTTCCTCGGTATTCATAGAGGAATTCCATGCCATATTTGCCATGTAGAGAAATAAAGTATCTATTTTATAAGGATCTCCACTGTGACAGTTAGATATTACAGTATGCATTAATCCATGTGAAGACATAGGGTTTTCCCATGTAAAACCTTTATCAATTCTTGCTGGCTTACCATCCTCTGTATAAGCTAAGTCTTCGGGCCCACTTATATATCCAAGATGAGGTCCATCTAATTCACTATCAGGGCTAAATTTAAAATGTGGTCTAGGGTGCGCATCAAACGGCTTAGGATAAGGCGGTTTATACCGAAATCCACCTGGAACATCAACGCTACCAATTAAAATTTGAAGCAAGTGTATAGCTCGGCAGGTTTGAAATCCATTGGAGTGCGCTGAAATACCTCTCATCGCATGGAAACTAACCGGCCTGCCGGTGAACCCCGACCTTTTTTCCCCTCTAAAGTCCACCCAACTTTGATCAATGTATATTGACTTGTTAAACGCAGTTAAAGCTATATCATCGGCCAACCTTAATATTTGCTCTTCCTTCAATCCGCACTGCGGTGCAACTAATTTTGGAGAATATGCGTTATCCAAATATTTTTCAGTTAACAAACTAAATACAGTCTTATAGGAACCATCTTCATTTGAATAAGACTTGGTCAAAGACGGCCTCACTCCCTTATCTGAAAATCTCTTTAATTCACCAGAAAAATGATCTATCACAAGAGGACAGCCTTCTTTATCCTTTAAAAACAATCCCTTGCTATCATTAGTTGATGTAACACTCACAAGGAATGGTGAATTTGTAAAACTTTGCAAATAATCTAAATCAATTTTTTTCTTTTTAAGCAGCGTATGCACAATCGAAAGAACCAAGAGGCCATCGGTTCCTGGGCGTATACCTAACCATTGATCTGCAACTGAATTATAGCCAGTCCTTACTGGATTAATTGCGATAACTTTTGCACCTCTATTTTTCAACTTTCCTAACCCTCTTTTAATAGGATTACTGTCATGATCTTCTGCCACACCAAAAAGAAGCATTAGCTCTGTTTTA
Organism: uncultured Alphaproteobacteria bacterium; assembly: GCA_902596985.1. Classification (GTDB taxonomy): domain Bacteria; phylum Pseudomonadota; class Alphaproteobacteria; order Rhodobacterales; family Rhodobacteraceae; genus CACIJG01. The sequence continues at coordinate 5,731 of CACJWR010000045.1, read as the reverse complement.
TCCCAATCGGGAGAACCAAATTCCCAAAATGAACCTCCCATAGTATAAATACCTGCAGCAGCCATATTTACAGAACAAAAGCCACCATGAGCTGCGTAGTTGGGTGTGCCAAACTTTTGTGCCCACCAACCAGTAAATGACTGAGATTGATCTCGACCAGTATAAAAGACAAGTTTTTCTGGCGATTTTTTACGAATGGGAGATAACCACTCAACCGCTATCTTAAGAGCCTCATCCCAGGATATCTCTTCAAACTTCCCCTCTCCACGCTCACCAACCCTACGTAGTGGCTTTTTTAGCCTAGAGGCTGCTTTATGCTGAAAAATACCAGAAGCACCTTTTGCACATAAAACACCCTTATTTACTGGATGATCTCTATTACCTTCTATATGAACGACTTCATTGTCCTTTATATGCACATCAATGCCACAGCGACATGCACACATATAACAAGTCGTTTTAGAAACTTTTACAAGGCTTTCAGTGGCGTAAATTTCTTTATCCATATTTTTCTTTTAGATTAATCTTTAGTATTTATTTCTATTAATTTTTGGTCTTCATCGACCATTTCGCCTTCAACTACAAAAATAGAGACAACCGAGCCAGAAACATTTGAAACAACGGGGATTTCCATTTTCATAGATTCAATAACTATCACGTCTTGACCAGATTCAACAACATCCCCAACTTTACAATTAATTTTCCAAATCGATCCTGATATTTCTGACGAAAGAATAGCTCTTCCCATTGTGTATCCCCTCAATAAATGAATTACAAACTAACGTAATTAAAAAATATTTAAAAGATTTAAAAAAAATATTAATATAAAAATTGTATTGGGAGAGTCAAATGCAGGCACCTTCTTTTAAAAATAAAATTAATCCTGGCAAGGCCCCAGAAAAAATCAATGTTTTTTCTGAACCGACAGAACTAGCTCTAAAAGAATGGAATAATAAAGGCTTACAATTGCCGGACGTATCTATAATTAATTCATATAGAAAAGAACAAGTCGTAACGCAATTAAAGAAGAACAGAGTCGATGCCATTTTGCTTTTTGACCCATTAAATATTAGGTACGCAACTGGCACATCAAATATGCTTTTGTGGAATACACATAACCCTTTTAGATCCTGCTTAATTTTTGATGACGGCCACTGTATTCTTTGGGATTACCAAGAAAGCACGCATTATTTAGAATCCAATTATCTGTACGTCGATGAAGTTAGAACTGGCGCATCTATGTTTTATTTTGCAAAAGGAGATAATGTGAAGTCTGCCGCTGAAGATTTTTCTCATCAAGTAAGTCAATTCTTCGAAAAAAAAAGAAAAAACAATAAGAAATTGGCGATAGATAAAATAATGCTCGATGGGTTTAAAAGTCTAGAAAGTAGAGACTTTAAAATCGAAAATGGAGAAAAAATAATGGAGCATGCGCGATCGATAAAATCTGCCGAAGAGATAAAAGCTATGAGATGCTCTATTTCGGCATGTGAAACCTCAATACATGTTATGGAGAAAGAAACAAAGCCAGGTATGACTGAAAATGATATCTGGTCAATTCTTCATTCGGAAAACATTAAAAGAGGTGGAGAGTGGATTGAAACTCGATTACTCTCGTCCGGTACCAAAACAAACCCCTGGTTTCAGGAATGTGGCTCTAGAATACTTCAGAATAATGAAATAGTGGCTTTTGATACTGATCTAGTTGGTTGTTACTCGATTTGCACTGATATTTCTAGAACATGGTGGATAGGAGACCAAGAGCCAACAAAGGAAATGAAACAAGATTATCAAATAGCATTGGAACATATCCAAAAGAATGCTGAACTTGTTGCTCCTGGTGTTCACTTTAAAGATTTAACCTTTAAAGGACATCAACTTGATGATATGTATAAAAAACAACAATACAGTTGCAGGTTTCACGGTGTTGGGCTGTGCGACGAGTTTCCTCTGATAACATATCCAGAGGACTATGAAGAGGGTGCATTTGACTATGTCCTTCAGCCAGGAATGACGTTATGTGTAGAGGCATTAATCAGCCGTGAAAACGGCGAATTTTCAATTAAGCTTGAAGACCAATTACTTGTGACAGATAGTGGATTTGAAAATCTTACCTCTTATCCATTCGATGAAAAGTTTCTAAATTAATCCTCTTTAAATTTTACCTTCTGTTAAAAACACAAGAGCAAACGAATCCTCATTTATCTCGAAAATTTGGTTTTCTGTGGCATATATCAAGGCTGCAATGCCTGCACCCCCGGAAGGGCTAGTTGTAATTCCAAAATCATTTATAAATTTCAGTTTTTTCTCGACATAATCATCTTCCAAGTGCATGAAATAATTGGCTGTCTTTGAAAGCGAATAAAATGCAGACCAGGATGGCTCTTTGCAATCTAAACGCCCCATTGTTGACACTTGGCCTTCGGCAACACTTGGTTTTTCATTTTGTAAAGACACAAACAAGGTCTTTGCTTGACTAGGTTCAACAACAATTATCTGGGCATCTTGCCTTAAAAACTTTCGAAGGGATAACGCAATGGCAGCCGCAAATCCACCAACTCCTGCCTGCAAGAAAACATGTGTTATTTGATTTAAATTATGTGATGATAATTGCTTGCGAACCTCTTCACCTATAATCATGTAGCCTTCCATGACATCAACGCCCGACTGACAAGTTTCCCAAGTTGAGTCAGATAATAAAACATAATTATTATTACAAGCATATGTTTCGGCCTCAATCATACTTGCCTCGTAGTTATCCCCTTCAAACTTGACATCTGCCCCTATGTTTTCAAGCTGATCTGCAAAAGCTTTGGGTACGTTTTTTGAAAGAAAAACAATCGCATTTGCACCAAATAATTTAGCTCCTACTGACATTGAAATACCATGGTTCCCGGCACTTGCTGTCACAAAAGTAACACCTCTCAACGTATTTCTTAAATTTTCTAATGAAATTTCGACTTTTGCGCCCAAGCGTGAATAGGCCATCTTTGCTATAGCATATGTTGCGCCTGTTGCTTTAAAGCTACCTAAGTTAAACCTTTTTCTTTCATCTTTTATAAGAACAGAGTTTAAACCTAAATTTTCTGCAAATGTCTTTTGGTTATAGAAGTCTGTCGGCATGTACTCTGGACAGAAATCTAAAAGCTTCAACAAAATATCTGTACTGTCATTCAAATCTTTTACATTGGAGGGCTTCTTTAAACCAACAGGAAAAAAAGGATTAGATATATAGTTCACTTATTATTCTCTAAAAACTGCAAAAATATAGAGCCCACTTCATTTGGCTGCTCAACACATGGCAGGTGTCCAGCCTTTTTTATTACTTTAAAAATACTACCTCTAATTAAACTCGCAGCATTTTGAACAAGATTAATCGGAGTAGAGCCGTCTTCTTCCCCTACTAGCACTAAAGTAGGCATATCAATTGTTTTTGCCTGTTCAGTTAGATCGCAGCGGGCAATAGCTTCACAACATCCAATATAACCAGATTTTGTTGTCCTTGTGAGCATTGATCTCCACATTTGTAATTCATCAGCACTATATTTTAAGAAATAAGTAGAAAACCATCGCGCCAAAATATCATCTGAAATTGCTTCTATCCCTCCTTCTTTGACACGCTTTATTCTTTCGGTCCACATCTCGTTTGAACCAATTTTTGGTGCTGTATCACATAAGATTAATTTATTACAAATTTTTGGTTTTTGCTTAATGAATTCTAGGGCAATCAAGCCCCCTATTGATAGTCCTACCAGGCAAATATTTTTAAGATTTAGATAATCAACTAAATTACTCACATCTTTTGCAAGGCTCTCAATAGAAATGTCGTTTTTAAAATTCGTTGATAATCCATGACCTCTTTTATCTATTCTGACAGTTCTAAAACGTTCTCCTAAAACATATAATAGTTTATCCCATACCCGAAAATCAGTTCCTAAAGAATTTAGAAAAACAATTGCAAAATCATCCTTGGGACCCCTGTCATCGAAATGAATATTTTCTAATCCTGATTTTAAACTTTGCACCTTTATTAAATTCTCCTATAAATTAAGTACATGTTAGAATATTAAATTTAAATTTTTTAATCAATTTTATATTCCTCAAAAAAAAGGATATCGATATGACTAAGATGACCACTGAAGAAGCCTTTGTAAAAGTATTACAAAAACATGGAATCGCTCATGCATTTGGAATTATTGGCTCTGCTATGATGCCAATTTCCGATTTATTTCCTTCAGCTGGCATTCAATTTTGGGACGCTGCTCATGAAGGTAACGCTGGAATGATGGCTGATGGTTACACAAGAGCAACCGGAGAAATGTCTATGATGGTAGCTCAAAACGGACCAGGTATCACAAACTTTGTTACCCCGGTAAAGACAGCTTATTGGAACCACACCCCTCTTCTTTTGGTAACTCCTCAGGCTGCTAATAAAACAATAGGTCAAGGAGGTTTTCAAGAAGTTGAGCAAATGGCACTATTCAAAGACATGGTGGCATATCAAGAAGAAGTAAGAGATCCTCAAAGAATAGCTGAGACGTTGAATAGAGTTATATCTAGAGCAAAAAAGGCATCTGCTCCCGCCCAAATAAATATCCCTAGGGATTTTTGGAACAAGGAAGTTGATATAGATATTCCGGAGTTAATTGAATTTGAATTACCTGATGGAGGCGAGGACACTATAAAAACAGCTGCTAACCTGCTAATTAATGCAAATTTTCCTGTAATACTTAATGGGGCTGGAGTGGTATTAAGCGATGCAATAAATGACACTATACAATTAGCAGAAAGGTTACACGCACCGGTATGTACCGGTTACCAACATAATGATGCTTTTCCAGGCTCACATCCGTTTCATTGTGGCCCTCTTGGATATAATGGATCGAAGGCTGCTATGGAAATAATAAAGAAAGCTGATGTTGTTTTGGCCGTTGGAACGCGTCTTAACCCTTTTTCAACTTTACCTGGTTACGGCATCGACTATTGGCCAGAGAAAGCGAAAATAATCCAAATAGACTTAAATAGTGATCGCATAGGATTAACAAAAAAAGTGTCTTTGGGAATTGTTGGTGATGCAAAGAAGGTAGTCAAGAAAATTCTCAATTTTATGCCTGAAATAGCGATTGATGATAAAGTTAAAGAACGTACTGATTATATTTCGCAAACTAAGTCAAAGTGGGCTCAAGAGCTAAGTTCTTTAGATCACGAAGAGGACGACCCAGGAACAACTTGGAATGAGAGAGCAAGAAAGAGAGATCCCGAAAAAATGTCGCCTAGAATGGCTTGGAGAGCTATTCAATCGGCATTGCCTAAAGATGCTATTATTTCATCAGACATAGGGAATAATTGTGCAATAGGTAATGCATATCCTACTTTTGAAAAAGGGAGAAAGTATCTAGCTCCGGGTTTATTTGGGCCGTGCGGATATGGGTTGCCTTCAATCGTAGGCGCAAAAATTGGAGTGCCAACTGTTCCTGTAGTTGGATTTGCAGGGGATGGCGCATTCGGAATTTCGGTAAATGAAATGACTTCTATTGGTAGGTCTGAATGGCCAGCTATAACTATGATTATCTTTAGAAATTATCAATGGGGAGCTGAAAAAAGAAACACTACGCTTTGGTTTAAAGACAATTTTGTAGGCACGGAATTAGACACCAAGGTATCTTACGCAAAAATGGCAGATGCTTGTGGCTTCATTGGAACAACTGCTAACTCTATGGAAGAATTAACA
>CACJWR010000044.1 GCA_902596985.1 uncultured Alphaproteobacteria bacterium | reverse complement strand
AAGTATATGAAAAAAGTTTTAGGAGGCCTTTTAGGTGCATTGCTTTTAGCTTTAAGTAGCATCACTGCAAATGCCGCTGACAAGCTCACATTGCAGTTACAGTGGGTTACTCAGGCACAGTTTGCAGGATATTATGTAGCTAAAGATAAAGGTTACTATGCTGACGAAGGTTTAGACGTAACTATTAAGCCTGGTGGTCCCGATATCGCCCCTCCACAGGTGCTCGCAGGTGGTGGTGCAGATTTAATGCTTAATTGGATGCCTTCAGCGCTAGCAGCTAGAGAAAAAGGCGTTCCAATTGTAAACATCGCTCAGCCATTTAAGTCTTCGGGTTTACAGCTTACCTGCAGAAAAGAGACTGGAATTAAATCGCCTGCAGATTTCCGAGGAAAGACAATAGGAGTATGGTTTTTTGGTAATGAATATCCATTCCTATCATGGATGAGCCAGCTAGGGATTCCTACAAACGGAGGATCTGATGGCGTTACGATACTTAAGCAAGGCTTTAACGTTGACCCAATCTTGCAAAAACAAGCCGATTGCATCTCAACGATGACTTACAATGAATATTGGCAGGTCATTGATGCCGGCTTAACACCAGATGATCTCGTTGTTTTCAAGTATCAGGACCAGGGAGTAGCTACTCTAGAAGATGGTATTTACGTTCTTGAAGATCGCTTAAAGGATGCAAGTTTTAAAGATCAAATGGTACGATTTGTAAGAGCTTCTATGAAGGGTTGGAAGTGGGCAGAGAGTAATCCAGACGGAGCCGCTGAAATAGTGTTAGATAATGACGCTACCGGTGCTCAAACCGAGAAACACCAGAAGAGGATGATGGGCGAAATTGCTAAGCTTACCGCTGGGTCAAATGGAGCACTTGAACCTGCCGATTTTGACAGAACAGTGGCAACACTTCTTAAGGGAGGGTCCGATCCCGTTATTACTAAAAAACCAGTTGGCGCATGGACTCATGAGATTACGGATGCTGCTTTAAAATAGATCCAAACTAATATTAAGTAAAAAGGGCAGAACCAATAGTCTGCCCTTTTTCAAATGAAGAAATAAATGAATAAAAATATATCCCTAAAAGAATGGCAAAGCAGAGCACAGAAGGTTCTCCCAGGTGCAGGTTTTGGCAATTTTGATCCTAGCATCAGTCTAAAAAGAGGTTCGGGTTCACGTGTATGGGATGAAGACAATAAAGAATATATAGATTTTTTAATTGGTTCAGGGCCAATGATACTGGGCCATGGAAATGAAGAAGTATTGGATGCTATACGGGCCCAACTCGGTGAAGGTCTTACTTTTTTTACCAATAATTCAAAAGGAATAGAGTTAGCTGAAGAAATTTGTAACGCAGTGAAATGTGCCGAGCAGATTAGATTTGTAAGCTCTGGTGGTGAAGCTGATATGTATGCGATGCGGTTGGCGAGAGCACATACAGGTAGAAATAAAATCCTCAAATTTGAGGGAGGGTATCATGGGATGAGTGGAGACTCATTAATGAGTCTTGCACCTAACAAAATGGTAAATTTTCCATTGGCAGTGCCGGATTCCGCAGGAATACCTGAAGCCGTTAGAGATGATATTTTGGTTGCACCATTTAACGATCCTCAAGTCGCTACTGAAATAATGAATGAGTATTCAGACCAAATTGCTGGGGTAATTGTAGAGCCACTTCAAAGAATAATTCCGCCAATAAAAGGATTTTTAGAGCATCTTAGGGCTGAAACAAAAAGAATTGGTGCGCTTTTGATTTTTGACGAAATAGTAACTGGTTTTAGGTTGGCGTATGGCGGGGCACAGGAGCTGTATGGAGTAGTGCCTGATTTATGCACGCTTGGGAAGATCATAGGAGGTGGCTTACCTCTAGCGGCTATTGCCGGTGAAAAAGAAATTATGAACCATTTTGACAAAAATATTGTTGGCGAAGAAAAGTTTACTTTCCAAATCGGTACCCTTAGTGGAAATCCCTTGGCAGCAGTAGCTGGTTTAAAAACCATGGAGATACTTAGGAGAGATGGTGCTTATAATAGGATAAGAGAAAACGGGCAGTTTTTAATCGATAGCGTATCAAACCATCTTAAAAGTAATAATATAGAGTTTCAAATTGTTGGCGACCCAACACTTTTCGATATAATTTTTTCTGAAACACCTGTTATTAATTACCGTGATACAAAGAAAAATAAAGCTGAATATTCAAAAACTTTCAATCAAATAGTTAGAGAAAACGGAATACTCAAAGCCGACGCCAAACTTTATACACACCTCGCGCTTACTGAAGAAGATCTTCAGATAACTGATAGCGCATTTAAAAAAGCGGCTGAGGGCATTGCAGCAATATCCTAGTTTTATTAAGAATCCATGATCCCTTGCCAAAGACATCTTTTTGATATTCCTGATGACGTCGCATATTTAAACACCGCATACATGTCTCCCCTTTTAAACAGCGTTGTTACTGCAATAGATAGGGGAAGTCGTTTAAAGGCCAATCCATGGAAACTCAAGATAAGTAATTTTTTTGATGATATAGAGGAGGCTCGGGATTTATTTTCAAACCTTATGCATACAGTTGGAACCAATATAGCTATTATTCCCTCGGCTTCTTATGGTGTTCAAACAGCCGCAAAAAATCTACAAATTTCCGTGGGCTCAAAAATTCTTGTTCTATCTGATCAGTTTCCATCTAATGTCTATCCGTGGCGGCGTATAGCTAAGCAAAAAGGTGCAGAGATTAAAACTGTAAATGTCCCTGATGGTGAAGCAGCGACAGATCATATAATCGACGCTTTAGATGAACGGGTTAGTGTTTGCGCAACGGCGAATGTATTATGGACAAATGGATCATTAATAGATTTAGAGAAAGTGAAAGCAAAATGCTTGGAATGTAAAACCGAACTTGTTATTGACCTTACTCAATCGGCAGGCGCTTTGGATATAGACCTAAGTAAAATAGATCCTGCTTTTGCAATTGTAGCAAATTATAAGTGGATGCTTGGCCCCTACTCAACTGGATTTCTTTATGCTTCTCCTAAATTCCATGATGGGGAGCCACTTGAAGAAGGATGGATAACAAGAAAAAACAGTAAGGATTTTGCAAACCTCGTCGATTACCAGGATTATTATGAACCTGGAGCAATTAGGTATGATATGGGGCAAAGATCAAATTTTTCTCTTATTCCTGGTGTACTAGAGGCGCTCCGTCAAATAAAGAAATGGGGTATACCCGACATTCAGAGCACTCTCCATAATTCCAATCTTGATCTCTGTAAAAAGCTTAGCGATTTGGGGTTGCAAATTCCAAGGCCTGAAAACAGAGGGCCTCATTTTATAGGTGCAAAACTGCCTTCTAAAGCTCCAAAAAATATTCTTGAAACTTTGGCAGAAAACAAAATATTTGTTTCTGAGAGAGGTGGCAATTTAAGAATTACACCTCACTTATGGAATAATTCAACTGATTTTGAACGTTTTACTGAAACGTTAAAGAAAATACTGTAAAAATGATTTTCATCTTTCCATATGCGTTTCCAAAATGCATCTTTGGTCATTATTTATTGGAGAATTTACATATTTGCTGACTGGGTGCGACTTAATGTTTTCTAATAAATTAGAGGAAGAAATTCTTTGCCTGTTTGTAAGCCAATCAGATATTTCCATCCGATCTAAGAACATAGGCTGTCTGTGGTGAATATTTGCCAAGCTTGGGTGGGCATCTATCGTGACTATAGCTGCTCCAGAAGCATTTTTAATACCGGCAAAATAAAAAATTTCATTATCAGCATGAATGAATATTGGATGCTTTTCACCCCTAGAGTTTTTTTTCCATTCAAACCAGCCATCCGCAACAAATACGCAAGTTTCATAATCCTTAAAACTCGGTTTAATATCCAAACTTTCATATTTGGCATTTATTAAATTCATGGGCTTTTTTGCCCAAATAGGAGAATAACCCCATTCTAAAAAATCTGGCCTCATCTCCTGATTCAATATTAATGTACAGTGTGAGGGGGCAATATTATAGGAAGGTTCAATTAAAACATTATGAAAGTCTTTAACATCTGTATAATTTGAAAGCACAAACCTTCCACACATTGTTACCCCTAATATTAAACTTTGACCATTTGTGTAAAAGAGAATAACAACAAAGCAGAAAGAAAATAAATGAAAAATCTACAGGCTATTTTTTGGATGGTAGTTACTACACTGCTTTTTGCAATTGTTACGGGCATAGTAAGATATATTGGTAGTGATATTCCTGCGCCTGTAGCTGCATTTATTCGATACATAATTAGCACGCTATTCTTTATTCCATTAATAGTAAAAATGTTCATTTTAGAACGAAAAAGAAGCAATAGACGGGTTTATTGGTCTAGGGGTTTAGCTCACGGTTTTGGAGTTATTCTTTGGTTTTTTGCAATGGCAAGAATTCCCGTCTCTGAAGTTACCGCAATAGGTTATATAACTCCAATTTTTGTTTCAATAGCTGCATTTATTTTTCTAAAGGAAACCTTTTCTACGAGTATTATTGGTGCATTAGCTATTTGCATGATAGGAATGATTATAATTATAAGACCTACAACTAGTGGTATAGCTACAGGTCAGTTGTCGATGATAATAGCTACACTGTTTTTTGCTGGATCGTATATATTAGCAAAAAAATTATCGGCAACAGAGAGCACTTTGGAAATTCTTGTTGCACTGAATTTCATTGTGACCCTTACCTTAGCTCCATTTGCAATAGTTTTTTGGGTAACCCCAAGCCTTCAAGAAGTATTATTTTTAGGTATTGTGGCATTGTTTGCGACTGCCGGACATTTCACAATGACCATGGCCCTAAAGATGGCTCCTATTACAATTACTCAACCTATCTCCTATGTCCAAATAGTTTGGGCATCCTGTATAGGATTTATTTTCTTTGGAGAAACAATTAGCTTATGGTTCACTGTAGGCGCTGCATTGATTATTTTATCATCCCTGTATGTTACATATACCTCCTCTGCCAAGCAGAATAAGGATTTAAATAGTCTGATAACCAAAAACTAATCTTTGAATCGGTTAACATGGCTTTTATCATTTAGAAGGGTTATGGTTAGTTGATGAAAAATTCTAATAAAATTCTTTATTCGGTTAGTGGTAACATAGCCAAACTTACCATAAATAGACCAGAAAGACGGAATGCTCTTGATGCAGAATCTTTAGAACAGATAAATATCTTGATGGACAGAGCAGAAAGTGATGAAAAGGTTCGGGTTATATTAATTACTGGTCAAGGCGATACCTTTTCTTCTGGATTTGATTTAAAAGATCAAATGGAAAAAGCGCCTAGAGGTAAGCAATGGAAACCAATCCTTGAATTAGACCATCGAACTATCATGCGTTTTTGGAATAGCCCAAAGCCAACAATAGCAGCAGTAGAAGGCGCTTGTTTGGCAGGCGGATTTGAACTATCTCTTGCTTGTGATTTTACAATTTGTTCTAAAGACGCATTTTTTGGTGAACCTGAACTAAAGTTTGGAGCGGGAATTGTTACAATGCTATTGCCCTGGGTAATCGGCATGAAAGCAGCAAAAGCAATAATTCTATTAGGGAAAGACGATATATCAGCATCGACCGCTTTAGAATTAGGAATTGTTACCGAGATGACCGAAAATGATCAGGTATTGGAAAGGTCGTTGCAAATTGCGAAACACATCTCCGTTATTGACCCCAACTTAGTCAAAAGAACAAAAAAAGCTATTAACCAAAGTTTTGAGACTGCAGGAATTCATGAGTCTTTAGAAAATAGTCTTGAGATAGATTACCAGATAGAATCTCTTGGATCACCGGACAAAAAAAAATTTATGGAAATAGCGAGAAAAGAAGGAATGCGAAAAGCTATAAAATTTAGAGATAAACGTTTTTCGATAAATGAATAATCCAATTTTTCTGATAGTTGTAGCCCAAATGTTTGGCACTTCGTTATGGTTCAGCACTAATGGTGTCTTGACACAGATTGAACAAATATGGTCGCTTTCAACCAGTGATCTGGGTTTGTTAACAAATTCTGTTCAATTTGGTTTTATTGTTGGTACACTGCTCTTTTCAGTTACTGGGTTTGCGGATAAGTTTAGACCATCACGAATTGTAATGCTTTGCTGTTTCTTAGGGGCAACATCCAATGCCGTAGTCGTATTTGAAGAAATTTCTTTTACCTTTGTTATTTTTTCTAGATTAATTGTAGGAGCAGCACTGGCAGGAATATACCCAATTGGTATGAAACTCATTATTAGTTGGAACCCTCAGAGGGCGCCCAACACGTTGGGGCTCCTTGTAGGCATGTTAGTCCTAGGTTCATCTTTACCTTATCTTATTAGAGCTTTAGGGATTTCATTTGATTGGCAATATACCGTTATACTTACTTCTGGGCTATGCTACATTGCAGGAATTACAATATATCTAATGGGTGACGGGCCTCATTTAATAATAAACAGAAGACCTTCTTTTCGACTATTAGACCAATTCAGCGAACTGTCAAAAAACAAAAAATATGTAGCTTCTGCAGTTGGCTACTTTGGACACATGTGGGAGTTATATGCTTTTTGGACTTGTGTTCCGATACTAATAGCAATATCGGTCTCCCAGCATCAAATTCATGATCAAGAATTTATTGTTTCATTATTAAGCTTTCTTATTATTGGATTAGGTTTTATAAGTTGTGTCTTAGGTGGAATTTTAGCAAAATCTTTAAAGAGCAGCAGAGTTGCCTCACTATCTTTGACCTTTAGTCTATCCATCTGTTTAATTTATCCACTGCTGGGCAACGTTAGCTTTTTTCTTGATCTAGTTCTACTGATGCTATGGGGATTTTTTGTTATTTCTGACTCGCCTCAATTTTCGGCTATTTCTGCAAGTGTTTGTCCAAAACATTTAGTTGGAACCGCTTTAACTACCCAGAATTGTGTTGGCTTCTCGATCAGTATGATAACTATTTTTCTTACCACTCACTTTCATGAATCTCTTGGCCTATATTTTGTATGGATCTTGTTGCCTGGGCCGGTCTTAGGTTTAATATTCTTCTCTCGTCAATTTGGATTTTTTAGACTAAAAACGAGCTGAATATCTGAACATTAGTCACAGTGAGCCGAAATTTTTGCCAGCCATTTTATTTCGTTTATGTTCCCGAAAAAATAAAGCCCATCCTCCAAGGATTATTAAAATAATTCCTGCTAAAGATAAGTAATCTGGAATATTACCAAAAAAGAAATAGCCATTTATTATAGCTAAAATTAACAAGACGTACTCCGTCGGCCCATTGGTAATTGGAGACCCAACTTGGTAGGCATGTATTAACGAGGTCATACCGAGTGTCCCAAAAATTGATAATATAGCTATTGAAATAAAAATATTATAGTCATCAAATTTTATCGAACCAAATATAAACCTCCACTCCTCTTTGTCTATCATGTCTAACGGAAAGACTAAAATAATAGTATAAGTAATTACTGAAAGAAGAAGGCTGACAGAATACTGCTGAAATGCTTGAAGAAATGCATTTTCATTCTCTTTGGTATATTTAGAAATCACCATTGCAACAGCATAAGAAAACGCAGTGAATAAAGGAGCTAACATAAAAAAGCTGAATTCAGATTCCTTAAAAGGCTTCACTATAAGAAATACCCCAATGAAACCAAGAACTATGATCAAAACTCTAATAAGGCCTATTCTCTCTGATAAAACCAATGCAGATAAAATAGTAATGAAAAACGGAGCAGCAAAGAATAAAGCCGTGACCGTGGAAAGTGATAGTTTTTCCAAACTTATAAAGAATATAAAGAACCCAAAATGCATTAACACACACCTGATTAATGTTAACTTCGGATAAACTGGAACTACTCCAATTTTATATTTAAGACACTTTAAGCAAATTATAGTCACCATTACACCAACAAATGCTCGCGTTATAAAGAGCTGGAATATAGTTGTTTCATTAGCCATCATTTTTACAGCTAAATCATGAAAGCTATAAATTAGCATACCAGTAACAATGAAAATCATTCCTATTTGATTATTATTTGCTCGCATCTATGGCCACTAGTGTTAAATGTCCGATTATACGATTAACGTTGCGAGAATCTATCCAAAAACTCTTATTTTAGTCTAACTGTATAGGAAAAAGAGAAGTTACTACCGGAAGTAGTCGGTAGTGCTGTAGAAGCATTTAATGACGAGTTCAATCTGTTCCGTTGGTCTATTTTATTTAAGTCTCTCTTGTTTTCCATACATAATTTATGGGCGTTCGTATCTAATTGAAACCCTGCTCTCTGGCATTCGGCCGAAAACGTGTTTTCTAACTGTGCATTATATTCTTCATTGCTCATACACCCTACCATTCCAATAAAGAATATAAGTACAAGTTGTAACAATATGGCAACTTTAGTCATCCTATCTTTTCGCAAAAAAAACCCATCCAATTTTCTTTCTCGCCAGCCAAACCAATACTAGCACCCTCGGAGAAAGTTTTAGTTCGAAAGCTTGCTTTTTCAAGAAGTTTTTCTACCTCGCTCTTTTCATAGTAGCTGTAAAACCTACCTAACTTGTCACGACTTTCGCCCACGCCTCGTTTGACGCTAAAAAATAGAATTCCTCCTTCCTTGAGAGAAAAAAATAATTGCTTCAAGATATCACTAAATTTATTTTTTTTTATATGAAGCAAACTAAAGTTAGCCCAGATTGCATCATAAAAATCATGCTCATCTATTTCATCAAAAGATATTTGTTTTGGCTTAATTTTCAGTAATGTTTGTGCCACCTTTACCATCTCGAGAGAAGCATCAACAGGAAAAGGTGTAAAGCCATTCTTCAAAAGCTCGAGTGATGCAGTTCCGGTACCACAACCAAGATCAAGTACCTTTCCATCTCTTTCTATCATTTTCATAAAAATATCTAAGTTTGCATCTTTCAGCTCTTTTGATATTAGTTTTTCATATTCCGAAATGCACTTGTCATACACATTTATAGTTTTTTGATCAACGCTCATTAAAGTCAAAAATCCATAGGTATAAAAGAGTCAGACCCTTGAGCCTTTTTCCAGAGCATTACTGATTTGAAATCTAGCCACCATGCATGGATTTCTAAGGAATTTTTACTTACTGCATCATTTAGCCAAGGGTAAGTAAGCAAGTTACTATAGGAATATAGTACCACCGCTCTCTCTGAAGTAACCTCAATATTTGCATCATTGTGATCTAAGTCTATTTTCGATAAGGCCGGTTTTGCAATATCAACCCAACTTTTTATAAAATCGCTCGGATTATCTTTAACTTCTCCTTTTTTATCATTATTAATGCTTTTACACAGGGCTGCAACGCCTCCGCAGTGAGCATGCCCCATCACAACAATATCCTTTACTCTTAAAATCTTTACAGCGTATTCTAATGCTGAGCCTATGCTTACATTATCTTTTGATGTGAATGGAGGCACCAGATTTGCTACATTTCTGACAACAAATAAGTCACCTGGCCCGGTACCAAACAGAATAGATGGTTCTACACGCGAGTCAGAACAGCAAATGACCATCGTCTTGGGTGACTGGCCTTTTTTAGCCAGCTGTTGAAGAACTTGACTCCTTTTTTCAAAATAGGAGTCCCGAAAATTTTTAAATCCATTCACTAGTTCTTTAACCATTATATAATTGTTTCCTTAATTCCAATTTAAATTCTTGAATTCTATTTGTATTCTATCTTTTATTGGTTTTCTTTGTTTGGTGCAATTCTATTTGACATTTATACCTTTTCGAGACATACAAACTTCCATTGTCAAATGCGTCCAATAAAATAAAAAAGAATGATATCTAGAATTTCTGGGATCCTGAGTTACAAGTGATTTAAATTACTTAGAAAAATTAATAATGATTAACCAAGGGCATCAGTAATGTTCTCCCAAAACCAAAAATTTTTTTATTTATTGCTGTTTTCTGGCATCGTTATAATATTTTCTTTTTCCTACAACATCTACACGCATATATCAGAATCTAGAACCTGTAATAAATCAACCAATTTTGTTAAGGGATTAGGGGGACCAATAGATTTAATTGATCAGAATGAAACTACTTTTTCTTTAGAAAAACAAAAGGCTTCCCTTTCATTATTATACTTCGGATACAGCTATTGTCCTGATATCTGCCCTTATGATTTAGAAAGAAATGCTTATGTAAAAGATATTATGGATGAACAGAAATTAGATATTAATTTAGTTTTTATTACCCTTGATCCATCTAGAGATACAACAGAGCGATTGAAAGATTTCTCAGAATACATACATAAATCAATGATTGCTTTAACCGGTTCTAACGAACAAATAGAAGCCCTCAAGAAGGCATATGGTGTTTTTGGAAAATCAAATAAGATTGATTATGAAGATCAATCATATTTAGTTGATCACTCAACTTTTTCATATCTTGTTAACAAGAATGGAGAAGTCCTATCTTATTTTAACAGAAGAGAATCTCCTGAAAAAATCTCTGAAAAAATTAAATGTTTTAATTAGTTTTTTTATTATAAATTGCGTAGGCTAGATCGGTTTTTATTTTTCATGTTTAGAAAAATATGCTAACAATATCGGTAACAATTATTGAGGTAAGGATAATACATAAATGGCTTTACACTGCCCGGGCTGGATACTCTGTATTTTTTGTGCAAATGCCGCTAGGGAAACCCTCTTATACTCAGCCCCTATAAACACAATAGTCAAAAAGTATTCGGTTGCCATAGATGAACATTATTCCGAAATATCACCCGATTTTATACAAGTATGTGCAGAAAAAATGCTTGCATCACTTGTAGAAGTTGATGCAGGAAGCGCAGCGGAAGAGATAATTCGTGGATATATTCATAAGAAAATAAAGTCCAAAGATGATGGTTCGGCTAGAAAGTTGTCGGGAATATTTTCTTCAGAATTTAAAGGTGAAAGAACACCCACAGGAACTGAAAAATATATTGTTACCAACTTTAGAGCTTTTTTGTTTTCAATGAGATCAGGAGCAAAAGGCCTCCCTCCTCCAGGCTGGCAAGTCGATCAGGTTCAAGATTTAGATTGGGTTGGTGAAGTCATGATGCAAAAAGTTTCCATAATGGATGTATAGTAATTAGATTTATAATTTCGTTTCAATATTTTTAGTTCCTTTTCCATAAGCTCTCTGGAAAGCCCTTTTTAAAAAAATTTTCTATATTTTATCAATATTAATTGGATTCTTATAACTATAATGTTAAGTTCTTATCCTTCAAAACTCGAAGATTAGGTTGTTAAGTTATGTCAAACTATTGCCCTGAATGGATATTGAGCGTAGCGGTAGGAGTAATAGTAGGAGACGCTCTAACGGGGAGCACCTCAATCCTAGCCAACTCCCAAAAATTTAGTGATGGCTTATCCAAACATTATGAAGAAATTAGTAAGGATTTTTTGAATGATACCGCAAACGACATAATTTCGGAGTTGAATGATATAGGAATTGATGAATTTACTGCTCGATTTGTTAAATCATTTGTATTCAATAGGATTAAATTTAAAGAAAACGGAAGTACGAGACGATTTAATGTATTTTTTAATCAATTCAAAGGGGAGAAAGCGGCAGTAACCTCTAAAAAACTCGTAAGCTCCTTTAAAGCATTTGTATTTAGATGCAGGGCCCAAAAAGTATCTTTAGCACCTAAGAGCTGGAATATACACCAAGAGGAACAAATTGATTGGCTTTTGACTCTTGTTCAGCAGGACCCACCAAAGTTATCAGGATAAGTTTTAAACTTTAATGATCGGCGTAACTTGATCTCGGGTTAAGTATAGACATTTAATTAGTAGAATCTGGCCTAAGTGTAGTAACATTTTGTCATATTAAAACAAGTTCAGGAGAGAATCATGCCTAAATTGATTTTAAACAGGCGAGAGTTCGCCGTTGGAAGTGCTGCTTTGGTTACTGCAATGAGCTCTTTGCCGGTAATGGCAAGCGGTAAACTTAAGGTAGCCGGTATATATACAGTGCCGACACAACAGAAATGGGTAGCTCGATTGCACCTAGCATTAGATGCAGCAGCAAAGCGCGGTGAAATTGACTATGTATATTCAGAAAGCACAGCTAATACAGACTATGTTAGGGTTATGCGTGAATACTGTGACAGTGGCGTAAACATGATTGTTGGCGAAGCCTTTGGTATCAGTAAAGAAGCCAGAAAAGTCGCCGATGATTATCCAGAAATTGCATTTCTGATGGGAGATCCATTCAAGCCACATGGAAATAATTTTTCAGTTTTTGATAATTACATACATGAGCCTTGCTATTTGATGGGAATTGTCGCTGGCCATATGACAAAAGCTAAAAAGATAGGTATGGTTGGTGGATATGCCATCGGTGAAGTTAACAGACTATTTCATGCTTTTATGAATGGAGCAAAATCTGTTAAGCCAGACATAAAATTTAAAGTCACTTTTATTGGATCATGGTACGACCCACCGAAAGCGAAAGAAGCCGCGTTTGCACAGATTGAGGCTGGCTGCGATATTCTTTACGCGGAAAGAGCAGGTGTAGTTGACGCGTGCAGAGAAAAAGGCATTTTAGCATTCGGTAATGTAAATGATATGAACAAAGAAGAAAATGGTACAGATGTAGTTGTCACCTCGGCCCTTTGGCATATGGAAGGTGCAATAGATCATGCTATTGCAAAGGTGAAATCAGGAAACTTTTCTTCCGAAGAATATCACGATTGGACAATGATGGCAAAAGGAGGTGCATCCTTAGCTCCATACTACGAGTTTGAAAGTAAGATACCTTCTGCAGTAAAAGAACAAGTGGCTACCCTCGCGGATAACATCAAGAAGGGTAAGTTCACAGTAGAAATAAATGACGCCGAACCTAAGTCTACCTTCTAAATAAAACACCACTCCCATTCAAGAGAGTGGGAGTGGTATTTTGATAATGACTACACTTCTAAAAGTAGAAAAAATCACAAAAAAATTTGGCGATTTTTATGCCAATGACCAAATTAGCTTT
>CACJWR010000043.1 GCA_902596985.1 uncultured Alphaproteobacteria bacterium | reverse complement strand
ATGGAGGCATTAAGATGTCCTGATGACTCCTCGCTTGTTTCTTCACTATCTGGAGGTGAGATTAGAAGAGTTGCCATATGCAAGTTACTGTTGGAAGAACCTGATTTGCTTTTACTAGACGAACCTACCAACCATCTAGATGCAGAAACGGTAAGTTGGCTTCAACAACATTTGATAGCTTATAAAGGTACAATCTTGATTGTAACTCATGACAGATATTTTCTAGATCAAATCACTGGGTGGATACTGGAACTCGATAGAGGAAAAGGTTTTCCTTTCGAAGGAAATTATTCTGGCTGGTTAGAAAATAAAAGTACGAGACTAGAATTGGAAGAAAAAACTGAAAAAGCTAAGAATAACATATTAAAAAAAGAACTTGAGTGGATTAGACAAGGAGCTAAAGCTAGGCAGGCTAAACAGAAGGCTAGAATTAGTGCTTATCAGGATTTGCTGAATGAAGATAAAAAAGAAAAAATATCAACTTCCCAAATTATAATTCCCAATGGCTCACGTTTAGGCTCAAAAGTTATAGATGCTGAAAAGATAACAAAAACTTTTGAGAATAAAATGCTATTTGAGGACTTTAGTTTTTCTATTCCTCCAGGAGCGATTATAGGAGTAGTGGGCGCTAATGGTGCTGGGAAATCGACTCTTTTAAAAATTTTAACAGGCGGTGACTCTCTCACTAGCGGTCAAATTAGTATAGGAGAGACCGTTGAGTTAAGTTATGTCGATCAAAGTAGAGATAAGCTCGACGATAGAAAAACTGTATGGGAAGAAATTTCAGGTGGCTTAGACATAATTGAATTGGGTGATTTAGAAGTAAATTCCAGAGCATATGTTGGTGCATTCAATTTTAAAGGCCCTGACCAACAGAAACGAGTAGGTCAATTGTCAGGTGGAGAACGAAACAGAGTGCATCTCGCAAAATTACTTAAATCAGGCGGAAATGTATTATTATTAGATGAACCAACTAACGATCTGGACATTGAAACACTTCGTGCACTTGAAGACGCTATACTAGATTTTGCAGGCTGCGTAATAGTTGTATCACATGACAGATTCTTCATGGATAGACTCTGCACACATATCCTAGGCTTTGAGGGAGAGAGCAATATGACATTCTTTGAAGGTAACTTTAATGATTACGAAGACGATAAAAAAAGAAGGTTGGGAGATGCTGCGGTTATTCCACAAAGAGTCAAATACAGGAAATTCTCAACTTAGCCCATATCTTTGTATTTTTTGCATTAAAGGAAAAAGCTTCTTCATATCAGGTCCGTCGCTCTTTCCCGTAAGGAAATAACGAAGAGGCATAAACAAATTTTTACCTGATCTTCCAGTTAAATTTTTTAACTTATCCGTCAATGTTTTCCAACTGTCATTGTCACGTGGATATTCACCAATTAAGGTGATTGCTACTTCTATGAATTGCTTATCTTCAGGGGCTATTATCGGGTTATTAGTGCCCTCTTTACAAAGTTTCCATATCTCAACTAAGTCGTCCTTAGAGTTTATATTGTCTTTTGCCATTATCCAGAAATTTTCTTTTATATTGTCTGGGACACCAATCAAGTCAAGATAGGGAAAAATTTCGCTAACAGACAAATTGGCTATAAGTTTACGAGAAATGGTTTGTAAAACTTCCTTCTCAAATTTGACCGGAGCTGTGCTAAATTTTCTTAATTCGAATTTAGGGGTTAACTCATCAATATTATTTTTTAAGTCGAGGCCATCTCCGGTCCCCAGAGAAACTAATTTCGAAATAATAGCTCCTGCTTCTATTCCTGCTTCTTTTAAACTTTTAATTGATAAACTACCGCTTCTCTTGGAAAAATTCTCTCCAGAGTTATCTACAATCAAAGAGTGATGTCCAAAAACTGGCAGACCTGCAGATAAATTCCTAAAAATTTCTATTTGAACTGCCGTATTAGTCAAATGATCAATACCTCTAACCACGTCAGTAATACCAAAATCTGAGTCATCAATAACGGAGGCTAAAGTATAGAGAAACTGACCATTTCCCTTAACCAATATAGGGTCTGACACTACAGAAGTCCTGACATTTATTTCTCCTGCAATTTCATCTCTCCAAGTTATAGTTTCACCGCTCAACAAAAATCGCCAATAACTGTCAGTTTTGTCTCTTAAAGCATTTTTCTCCACAACATCCAATTTTAAGGCTGCTCTATCATATACTGGAGGCTTGCCCTGATTATGCTGCTTTTTCCTTTTAAGCTCCAACTCTAAAGAAGTTTCAAAGCACTCATAAACTACTTTTTGCTCTTTGAATTTATTCAAGACCTCTCTATATCTTTCTATTCTAAGAGACTGCTGTTCAACTCTATCCCAATTTATACCTAACCACTCCAAATCTCTCTTTATTTGATCAATAAAATGCTGAGAAGATCGTTCCTTATCCGTATCATCCAATCTTAGCACAAACTCAGCACCAACTTTTTTTGCTTGCAAGTAATTGAACAAAGCTGTTCTGATATTTCCAACATGCAAATAACCTGTGGGAGACGGGGCAAATCTCAAAACTCTTTTTGTCAAATCTAATCTCTCCAATGGTTTACTATTGGTATACGTCTACCAAGCGAAAAGGGCCTCCTAGATATTTTGGGTCCAGGACAGGCTTGGTATCTTTTGTATTCACTCAAGTAAAGAAGATTTTTAACGTTTACAACTGTCTTTTCTAAAAAGCCTTTCCTTACAACTTCCTGAACCGCTAGATTATCCTCGATAAGATACTCCAAAATGGTATCAAGTTCATCATAACTTGGTAGAGAGTCAGTATCTTTTTGATCAAAGGCTAACTCAGCAGAAGGCTCTTTAAGTAAAATATTTTCAGGAATGGGTTTTTCCACTCTGAACTCATCGCTTTTTTTAACAAGATTTCTCCATTTACTCAGTTTGTAAACTTTTGTCTTATATATATCTTTAAGAGGATTGTAAGCGCCTGCCATATCTCCATAAATAGTTGAGTAACCCACCGCAATTTCAGACTTATTACCAGTAGACAAAAGTAGGTGCTTTTCTTTATTTGAAAACGCCATCAACAAAACAGCTCTTAATCTGGACTGGATATTCTCTTCTGTGACATCTCTTTTCTTACCCTGGAACAAAGGTGCTAAACGTTGATCCACTTTGTCTATAATCTCTTGTATACCTATTGTCTCAAGCGTAATGCCAAGATTTTCAGACAACTGTTTGGCATCATCTAAGGAGGCACTCGAATTAAACTTTGAAGGCAATGCCAAACAGACTACGTTGTCGGCACCCAATGCATCCACTGCCATAACCGCCACCAGGGCACTATCAATTCCTCCTGACAAGCCAATAACAACTTTGTGAAAATTTGACTTCAAAACATAATCTCTTAGCCCAAGCACAACGGCTTTATAGTCTTGGCTTTCAGGAGAACCAATTTCCGCTGCTAATTCAGGTAATGGAACCCAACCGTTTTTTCTTTGCTCAAAAATAACTTGCTCAGTTTTTTCTAAAAATTGTGGAAATTGACAGACACTAGTACCTCTATTGTCATATACAAATGAGCCACCATCAAATACTAAATCATCTTGGCCACCAACCAAATTTAAGTAAATGATAGGCAGGTTAGACTCTTCACATCGACTTTTAATTATCAGCTGTCTTTCAGATAGCTTATTGGATTCATATGGCGAACCGTTGGGAATAATTATTATATCGGCTCCCATTTCTTTCAGTTTGGAAATAATATCTGGATGCCACGCATCTTCACATATAGGAAACCCAATCTTTAGTGCACCTAGGTCTAAAAGTTCCAATTCATCTCCAGCGACGAAAAACCTTTTCTCGTCAAAAACATCATAGTTAGGCAAGTGCGATTTCTTGCTAACTATTTTTATAAATCCTTTGTGAATAGAGATAAATGCATTATAAATCTTTCCATCCAAAAGCCATGGACCTCCAATTAAAATTCTAACACCAAGACCCTTTGTTTTCTGAGCAATTTGTTGAACCTGAATAGAGATATTTTCCAAAAAAGAACGTTTATTAACGAGATCTAAAGGCTGGTATCCACTTAGAAACATTTCAGGAAAAACTATCAGATCTGATCCTTTTTTTTCTGCCTCATTAGCTTTGGCCAAAACACATTGCGAATTGAGATCTATTCCTCCAACAGTAGGATTAGACTGGACTAAAGAAATTTTAAGCTGATAAACACCCATCACCAACGATCCAAAATAAATTTGCTGTTTTCCTAATTTTAGTTAAAATGGCTCTCGAAGTCTATCTAGTTTTGATGATGTACAGAAGTAGTGAAGGGTTTTCCTTCATTTTGAAATCGAAACTTCAGAAGAAAAAATGTACTCGGAGGTTCTATTGAAAATTTATACTGGGAAGTTGTGGTCACTCATAGTTTTGATATTTATTTTGCAAAATCCAGCAACAACTTTAGCTCAAGATCAAGTCAAACAATATGATGAAGGTAGCGTTTATGAAGGATCGTTTAAAAATGGGCTAAGAAATGGATTAGGAAAGTATACGATGCCGGATGGTTTTACATATGAAGGGGAATGGAAAGACGATCAGATCCAGGGAAAGGGAGTTGCCAGATATCCAACTGGTCAAATTTTTGAAGGTTTTTTCGAGCAAGGTGTACCCGACGGAGAAGGAACGATGACTTTTTCGGACGGAACAAAATATGAAGGAAGCTGGCTAGACGGTAAAATGGAGGGAGATGGTATACTCTCTATGACAGATGGATCCATATTTAAGGGAAAATTCTCTAATAATAATCGAGACGGTTATGGAGAGATGAATTATTCAGATGGTTCCGTTTTTAAAGGTAATTGGAAAAATAACGAAAAACAGGGTAACGGAACATTAATTTACGCAGATAAATCTACTTATGAAGGAAATTGGGAAAAAGGTCTACAGCAAGGGTTTGGCAAACTGACCACAAAAGATGGAGTAGTTCTAGAGGGAGAATGGAAAAGCGGGAAAATTAATGGAATTGGAAAACTTATCCAGTCAAATGGAGATAGATACGAAGGTAGCTTAGTAAATTGGAAGAGAAATGGTAAGGGAGTATCAATCTACACCACTGGGGAAAAGTATGACGGAAATTTCAAAGATGACCTAAGACATGGACAAGGTATTCTTACAGGTCCGGACGGATTCAGATATGAAGGGAATTGGTTGCTCGGGAAAATGAATGGATCTGGTAAAATCACTTATTCTTCAGGGTCTGAGTACGAGGGAAATTTTAAAGACAATCAGCCAAATGGAATAGGTAAAATTTTCTTCAGTGATGGAGGTTCGTATGAGGGCTCCTGGGTTAATGGGGTTATTGAAGGTAAAGGTATAGCAAGATATGCTAATGGATTAGTGTATGAGGGTGAATTTTCCCGTGGAAAAAACAACGGTTTTGGAACGATGACTTACTCGGATGGTTACGTCTATAAAGGGAAGTGGAAAAACGGAATTCAAGAGGGAGAGGGAGAAGAAATATTTCCAAACGGTACCGTTTATAAAGGCACATTTAAAAATAATCAAAGACATGGAAAAGGAAGTATGGAAATGGAAGATGGCTTCTCATATAGTGGAGACTGGGTATCTGGGGAGATGAGTGGAAAAGGCATTGCCATCTATGCTAATGGTGATAGATATGAGGGCTATTTTCTCAATGGTAAGAGAGAAGGAAAAGGTGTAATGAGTTTCCAAGATGGAAAAATAATTGATGCGATTTGGAAAGATGGTAAAGAGATACAGACAGATAAAAGCAGTTCAATTGATAGAGACTAATTTTCAAATGTTTAATTTGAAAGTTGATAAATTTTGATAAATTAATATAAGTGATAAAAAATTATAGGTGTCGCACATGTTTTCTTTTTTGAGTGGTTTTATATCTTCCGATATGGCTATAGACTTGGGCACAGCTAACACACTTGTTTATGTAAAATCGAGGGGTATAATTCTTAATGAGCCATCTGTTGTTGCGTTCCATATGAGAGATGGGAAGAAACAGGTCCTTGCAGTTGGAGAAGATGCCAAGCTTATGCTTGGAAGAACACCTGGATCAATACAAGCAATAAGACCTATGCGCGATGGAGTAATCGCTGATTTCGATGTTGCAGAAGAAATGATCAAACATTTTATTAAAAAAGTCCATAAAAGAGGAATGTTTGCTAGGCCTAAAATAATCGTCTGTGTTCCACATGGAGCAACTCCGGTGGAAAAACGAGCAATTAGAGAGTCTGTTTTATCAGCAGGAGCGAGGCAAGCTGGGCTTATTGCTGAACCAATTGCGGCTGCAATAGGAGCAGGAATGCCAATAACTGATCCAACAGGATCTATGGTTGTTGATATTGGAGGTGGTACGACCGAGGTTGCAGTTTTAAGTTTGGGAGATATCGTCTATGCGAGATCAGTGAGAGTTGGAGGAGATAGGATGGACGAGGCTATAATTTCATATCTTAGGAGGCAACACAATTTATTGGTTGGAGAAGCTACCGCAGAAAGAATAAAAACTCAAATAGGCACCGCTCGCATGCCGGAAGACGGAAGAGGGGCTTCAATGGATATAAGAGGAAGAGATCTTTTAAATGGAGTGCCAAAAGAGACTGAAGTTACTCAAGTTCAAGTAGCAGAGGCGCTATCTGAACCTGTACAACAGATTTGTGAAGCAGTGATGACCGCTCTGGAGAGTACACCTCCTGACTTAGCAGCAGATATAGTCGACAGAGGAGTCATGCTTACAGGAGGTGGTGCACTTTTGGGTGATTTGGATTTGGCATTACGAGAGCAGACTGGTTTAGCGATTTCAGTGGCTGATGAGTCGCTAAATTGTGTTGCTTTAGGCACCGGAAAATCTTTAGAGTTTGAAAAGCAACTGGCTCATGTGATAGATTACGGTAGTTAAAAGCTTATTTATTAAGGAAAATGGCTAATAAGTCTAAACCCCATAGATCTAAGTCATGGAGCATACCAATTACCACCTTTATATTTGTATGCCTCACTCTTATTTTTATTTTGTGGCGAATAGATAATACTAGAACAGAGTTAATAAGAACAAAAATCATTGATTTTGTTTCCCCCCTTACAATACCTCTAAATTACCCGATTAAAGTGGTTGGGGACTTAGTCACGTATTTTGAAATTTACTCAACACTTTTAGAAGAGAATAAAGAACTTAAAAGAGATCTGCAGAATATGACTGGTTGGAAAGAAAAAGCCTTACAGCTGGAACAAAAAAATGCACAGCTCAGAGCGTTAAATAATGTAAAGCTGAGTGAAGATCTAATATGGGTAACGGGAGAAATGATGGCTGACAGTGGTAGTCCCTTTTATCAATCGGGTGTTATAAATATTGGATCGAAGGATGGGATAAAAAATGGCTCTGCGGCGGTAGACGGGCTTGGGCTTGTTGGTCGAATTTCTGGCGTTGGACAGAAGGTCGCTAGGGTATTATTTTTAACGGACATTTCCTCTGCAATACCCATAAAGATAAAGCGAAGTAACCAAAAAGGTCTTATGATCGGAGATAATAGTCCGTGGCCTTTGTTAGAGTTTGTTGAGGAAAAAGGTCTTATTAATATTGGGGATAGGGTATTCACGTCAGGTGACGGCAATGTTTTCCCATCCGATATTCTTATAGGAACTATCTTGATTGATAATAAAAAAAAGTTGAGAGTAAAGCCAGTTGCTAATTTTGAGTCTTTGGAATTTCTGCGAATTTTGAATACAAAAAAGATAGTTGTGGACTGGACAGAACCCGACTTGGTAGGGATGGAAAATTTTTAGTATTAGAAAATGAAATTTTATCAATCGAACCTTTTGACTAATACTCTTGTTTTTGTTTTAGGACTTTTATTTATTATTTTCCCTACCGCATTAACAAGTACGGGTTTGAACAACACTAACTCATTTTACCCAGATCTTTTTTTATGTTTAATCTTTGCTTCTGCTTTAAATAGACCAAAGATAATAAACTTGTATGCAATTTTGATTTTATTGCTATTTTCAGATGTTCTACATATGAAGCCTATTGGACTATTTACAATTCTTATGTTTACGAGTGTTGTGATTATAAGACGCTATAAACTACAAATAGAGCAGTCACCATTCTACATTCATTATTTGATATTTTTAATTTTGATCTCTTGTGTTCAAACACTCAATCTTTTCCTGCACCACTTACTATTTTTACCAAAACTTAGCTTGCTTACAATTGTCAATCAGACAATTTTTACTTTAATTTGCTATCCCTTATTTGATATACCTTATAAATTGGTAAGAACGAATAAAAGATAATGTCAAAATTTAAAGACACCACCCTAAAATCAAAGCTAATCAGGCGAGTACATAGAAGGATAGTGCTTGCTGGATTATTAAAAGCGAGCACGGTAGCACTTTTGGGATGGAATATCAGAAAACTACAAATTGAAGACTCTGAGGATTACAAGTTACTAGCAGATGCCAA
The DNA here is from genome assembly GCA_902596985.1 of uncultured Alphaproteobacteria bacterium. Lineage (GTDB taxonomy): Bacteria > Pseudomonadota > Alphaproteobacteria > Rhodobacterales > Rhodobacteraceae > CACIJG01. Next base: position 4,568 of record CACJWR010000043.1, on the reverse strand, counting down.
TAGAGTGAACCTAAGACTTATTCCTCCTTCAAGAGGGCTTATTTTTGATCGATTGGGTACACCGATTGCCTTAAATGAACAAAATTACAAAATAGTTTTCATTAGAGAACAAGCTAGTGATCCTAGAAAAGTATTAAAGAAACTTGCAAGCATCATAGAGTTAGACCAAAAGCGTCAAGAGAAAATATTGCAAGATATGAAAAAAAGAAGCTCTTTTATACCGATTACCGTCGCCGAAAACCTTACTTGGAAAGATTTTGCGCACATATCAGTAAATTTACCAAGTCTTCCAGGCATAATTCCAGAGGTGGGGTTAACCCGCCACTACCAAGAATACGAGTCTTACGCTCATATTGTAGGTTATGTTGGACCGATATCTGATAAAGACCTGGAATCTGAGAAACCAGTTGACCCAGTTCTTCAAATCCCAAAGTTTCAAATAGGGAAAGTAGGGGTTGAGAAAAAATTAGAGGCCCATTTACGAGGAAGAGCAGGGGTCAGTAAAGTTGAGGTTAACGCCTCAGGACGAGTAATGAGAGAACTAAACAGAACTCAAGGTAAATCTGGAGAAAACATACACCTGACTATAGCAACCAATCTTCAGAAGTTTGCATCAGAAAGATTGAAGGGGATGAGCGCTTCATCGGTTCTTATTGATATAAGGAGTGGCGATATCTTATCACTAGTTTCAACCCCAAGCTATAATCCAAATAAATTTGTATTAGGAATATCACAGTCTGATTGGAACGCTTTACTGAATGACGAGCGAAAACCTCTACTGAATAAAGCTACTTCTGGAGCCTATCCCCCGGGCTCAACATTTAAAATGGTAGTAGCTGCGGCAGCTCTCGAACTAGGGCTTATTGGATTAAATGATAAAATATTTTGTGCCGGATTCTATGAGTTAGGAAGCAGAAATTTTCACTGCTGGCTTAAGGGTGGGCACGGGAAACTAACCCTCCAAGAAGCTATTCAGAAGTCATGCGACGTATATTTTTATGAACTTGCTCGTAAAGTCGGAGTGAAAAGAATCGGGGATATGGCAAGACGGCTAGGTCTTGGTCAAGCATACAACCTACCATTGACCGGTTTAAGTAAGGGTTTTGTACCCACAAAAAAATGGAAAAAGGAAAGATTTGGCACTAGCTGGCTTGTCGGAGACACTCTCAATGTGGGCATCGGACAAGGATTTAGCTTAGCAACGCCTTTACAGTTAGCTGTTATGACAGCCAGACTGGCATCTGGGAAAGAGGTTACCCCAAACATTATTAAAAATTCTAATAAAAACCCAGATAACCCCAAAGCTCTTTTGATAAAAGAAAATACTCTGGTTGCTATTAGAAAGGGAATGTTTGATGTTTTAAATGAAAAAGAGGGTACAGCATTTAACTTTAGAACTACTGATCAGAATTTCTTAATTGCAGGTAAAACAGGTACCTCTCAAGTAAGGAGAATAACGCGAGAGGAGCGAGAGGAAGGCGTGATCAAAAATGAAGATCTGCCATGGAAAATGAGAGATCATGCTTTGTTCACATGTTTTGCTCCATTTAAAAATCCTAAATACGCGCTCAGCGTGGTAGTTGAGCATGGAGGAAGTGGTTCCAAGGTAGCTGCCCCAATTGCACGGGATATAATGCTTTTTCAACTTTACGGAGGTATTCCTCCTGTCACTGCTTATCCAGAAAAACAACAAGTAGAGGCACGAAATAGGCTTATGGATATTGAAAAAAAAATAAGTTCTAAAACTAACAAAAATACAAATATTTAAGATGAACCCATTCATAAAGATAATTTACATTAATTGGCCACTCCAGATCCTAATTCTGGCAACGGCCTTATTTGGATTTTTAATGCTGTATTCCGTTAGTGGTGGGAGTTGGGAGCCTTGGACTAAACCTCAAATAAATAGGTTTTTTATAAGCTTCATATTAATCTTTGTAATGTCTGCTATCAGTATTTCCTTTTGGCAGAAGTTATCTCCTTTTTGCTATATACTAGGTTTAGCATTACTAATAGCTGTCTATTTTTATGGTGATACGGGAATGGGTGCAAAAAGGTGGTTGGATTTAAGAATAATAAAATTACAGCCATCGGAAGCTTTCAAAATATCAATGGTGATGGCCCTTGCTTATTATTATCATAAGCTTCCTGTCAGTAAGGTATCACATCCGTTTTATGTTTTAGTTCCACTTTTACTAATAATAATTCCTGCATTAATAGTTTTTCGACAGCCAGACCTTGGCACTGCGTTGGTTATAATTATGATAGGTATTTTTGTAATGTTCATTGCTGGGGTACATTTTGGATATTTTTTATTTGGAGGATTTAGCTTCTTTACTCTACTTTTTATCCTATTTCAGAGTAGAGGTACAGATTGGCAGCTACTTAAGGATTATCACTTTAGAAGAATAGATACATTTCTAGACCCATCAGCTGACCCTTTAGGAGCAGGCTATCACATTACACAATCAAAAATTGCCTTAGGTTCAGGGGGTCTTTTTGGACGTGGCTATATGCAAGGCTCACAAAGTCAGCTTAATTTCTTACCAGAGAAACATACCGATTTTATATTTACTACCCTTGCAGAGGAGTTTGGATTTTTTGGTACAATTGGTCTTCTTATCATATATAGCCTTATTGTTGCTTTTTGCATTTTTTCAGCACTAGCAACTACGGACAAATATTCTCGATTATTGATAACAGGTCTTTGCATGACTTTTTTTACTTATTTCTCTATAAATATCGCAATGGTTATGGGCCTATTGCCAGTTGTGGGTATCCCTTTACCGCTAGTTTCCTATGGAGGATCTTCAATGATTGTAATTATGTTGAGCTTTGGACTAATTCAAAGTGCACACGTGCACAAGAATGTTGGCTTCTGATTTGAACATTTTTATTTCAACTGGATCTAAAACAGCAGAATACAAGAAGGCTCTTGCAGAAGAAATCGAAGCCCAATCTTTGAACTATAAGATAGTAGAAGACATATCCAGAAGCACTGAGGTTAATGCAATAATATATGCTGATGATAGTGACATCACCGACTTTTCCATTTTCCCAGATGATACCGTAATATTCTCTATATTTGCAGGTGTTGAAAAAACGCTTTTAAACAAAACAATCCAGCAACCGTTGGTGAGATTAATTGATCTAGAAATGACCGAATGCATGGCCGAATGGTGCACCGCTCATGTATTGAGATATCATCTTGACCTTGATGAATATATTAAGCCAGTAAAAAAAGAATGGAAAGCTCACAACAAAGAAAGGTTACTTGCAAATCAAATTGACATAGGAATCTTAGGTCTTGGGACTCTTGGATCAGCCACCGCAGAAAAACTTCAGAAACTTGATTTTAAGGTAACAGGTTGGTCTGCAACAGAAAAAAATATTCCGGGAGTACGATCATTAATAGGACCGGAAGGTTTGACAAAAATACTCTCCACTTCCGATTACTTAATACTACTACTACCACTCACGGAGAAAACAAAAACCATCATCAACTCGGCTTCGCTTAAAATCGTTAAGACTGGAGCAATTTTGATCAATGCTGGTAGAGGAGGATTGATCGAAGATAATGACCTTTTAAAAGCACTTGATAGTGGGAAGCTTTCTGGGTGTACTTTAGACGTCTTTAACGAAGAGCCTTTGCCACCAGAACACCCCTTTTGGTTCCATGATAAAGTGACTGTTACTCCTCATATATCTGCTCCGACACGATTGAGAAGTTCTATTAAATCTATTCTGATAAATATCGACAGAATAAAAAAAGGGTTGCAGCCCTCAGGTTTGGTAGAGAAAAAGAGGTTCTATTAAAACAGAATAATTCCCAAAACAAGCAATAATAGAATGGCAATAAATAGAACCATGGTTCCCGAGGTCAGTATTCTTGTCATAACACCCTCTGGCCCAGAAACGTGATACACTTTATCTATAAAAGAACGCGACGATTTGTTGAAAAGCTTTAGTCCTTTTTGTTCTACTAATTCGAGAATAAATATTAGCTTACGTAATAATAATGGTAGAAACACGCGATAGGTCCAATCAAAATCAAGATTTATAGAGCGTGTTTCAGAAGGCAGCTGCCTAAGTTTGCTCAAAATAATGAACGCTAAAATAGCAAAGCATAATAGTTGCAACTGCGTTAAAATATGTTCAAACGTATATGGGTTATATTTCACTTCAAAAGGCATTATTGCATACAAATTATTTGGGGAAATACCTATATAAATGCAAAGGGTAGCCGTCAATCCCATCGCTAGTAACATGTGAACAGGTGCTTCGTTCGGTCTTTTGCCCGAGTCATGATGAAAAAAAGTAAAGTAGGGAACTTTTATCCCAGAATGCGATAACACACCAGCCGAAGCAAAAACAAGAATTAACCAAATAAACTGATAGTGTTCCTTTCCTGCTCCACTCATAATTAGCGATTTACTGACAAATCCTGAAAACAGAGGAAAAGCAGATATCGATGCGGCTCCAATAAGGCAAAAGGTTGCTGTTAAAGGCATAGTCCTATACAAGCCTCCCAACTCCGACGCTCTAGAGGTACCTGTTCTAAAAAGAAC
>CACJWR010000042.1 GCA_902596985.1 uncultured Alphaproteobacteria bacterium | reverse complement strand
CCAGCGAGGCTCTCATCTAAAACTATAAATTGGAATGTGATCGATTACCAGAAACCAGATGAAAAACCGACGCTTTTTTCATTCCTACACAAAAAACCTTTTCAAAGGCAAATTAGTTGCGGAATAACATACACAAATAAAAATACGCACGAGATAATACGCGAAAACATTGAAAAATCAGCTATATTTAACGGGTCAATAACTTCGAGTGGACCAAGATATTGTCCATCAATTGAAGATAAAGTCGTAAGATTTTCAGGTAAAGAGGAACACCAGGTTTTCTTGGAGCCGGAGGGTCTAAGCGATGACACAATTTATCCTAATGGTATCTCAACTTCTTTACCAAGAGATATTCAGGAAAGGTATATTAAGTCTATTAAAGGTCTAGAAAATGTAAAAATACTGAATTATGGCTATGCAGTAGAGTACGACTACATAAACCCCAAAAGTCTAAAAACATCATTGGAATTGAAGAGCATCAATGGTCTTTTTTTAGCTGGACAGATTAATGGCACCACTGGCTATGAGGAAGCTGCCGCTCAAGGGTTGATTGCTGGGATCAATGCGTATCAATATGTAAAGAAAGAAGACCCATTTATTTTAGATAGATCAGAGGCCTACATTGGTGTGATGATCGATGATTTGGTCACCAGGGGTGTAATTGAGCCTTATAGAATGTTTACATCGAGAGCGGAGTTTAGACTAAGCTTGAGGTGTGATAACGCTGACATTAGACTTACGGAGAAGGGCCACAAGATTAAAATTGTATCAGATAATAGAATGAGGTTGGTAAGCAAAAAAATAAGGTTAATAAATGAGCTTACTAAATCAGCCAAAAAGTTAACATACTCTAACAGAGAATTAGAAAATATGGGTGTAAATCAGAAAAAAGATGGTAAAAAGAGATCTTTTCACGATGTTTTATCGCTTAATGGGGTTTCAAGTGAAATTTTACGAGGTTTGTGGAAAGGTTTTTTTGATTTTGATTTAGATGTTCGTGAGTTTGTACGAGCAGATGCTAAATATAACTATTATATCCAAAGACAAAAAAGCGATGTAGATAAAATGCGAAAAAACATTAATACTACTATCCCAAAGGATATTGACTTTAAAAAAATAGACGGATTGTCATCAGAATTAAAAGTCAAGCTGAGCAAAGCAAAACCCCAACACATTCATGAAGCTAGTAAAATTGACGGGATGACACCTAGTGGATTAATGTTACTAATATCAAAAATTAATTCTTACAAGAAGACAGCTTGAAAAAGAACGAATTTGTTAAAAGTCTAAATGTTTCACGTGAAACACTTAACGATTTTTATGAATACAAGACCTTACTGTCTAAATGGAATGAGAAAATAAACCTTGTTTCAAAAAATACATTAGAAAATATATGGCAAAGACATTTTTTAGATTCAGGCCAAATTATAAAAAACGTGGAGGCATCGGGAAAAAGATGGGTAGATGTGGGCTCCGGAGCTGGTTTCCCTGGGTTGGTCGTTGCTTTATTGCTAAGAGACAGAAAAGTAGACTGTGATCTAGTTTTAGTGGAAAAAAACCCAAAAAAAGTTCTTTTCCTTAATGAGGTTATTCGAAAACTCCACCTGAGCGTTGAGGTTGTCAAAGATAACATATACACATTAGATACCTTGAATGCTGACATTTTAACAGCGAGAGCATTTTCAAAACTAAACAATTTAATTGAAATAGCATTCCGTCATCGAAAAAAGGAGGGAATATGTTTATTTTTGAAGGGTGAAAACTATAGAATCGAATTAGATAAAACTTTAAATAATTGGTTTTTTGATTATGATATTATTGGTAGCTTAACCAGCTCTTCTGGAAAGATAATCAGAGTGAAAAAAATTTTTAAACGATAAAGGGGAACAAAATTTCTAATCCTTCAGTTATATCTATTGCCAATCAAAAAGGTGGTGTAGGCAAAACAACCACTGCTATAAATTTATCTACAGCGCTAGCCGCTGTGAATAATAAAGTATTGATTATGGATTTAGACGCTCAAGGAAATGCATCAACTGGCTTAGGCGTTCCTAAAGATGACAGAGAAAAATCCACTTATGATTTGCTGACTGGCAAAGCGAGTTTAAAAGACGTGGTGAAGAAAACAAATATACCATCTCTTTTTATTGCTCCCGCATCAACGGATTTATCGTCTATTGATGTTGATCTATTTGAAGAGCAGGGGAGAGTTGTTAAGCTTCGAGATTTGTTAGCAAAAGAAAGCTTTGATTTTGACTACATTTTAATTGACTGCCCACCTTCACTTAATCTTCTGACTATAAACTCAATGGTGGCATCAAGTTCTGTGTTAGTTCCTTTACAGGCAGAGTTTTTCGCTCTTGAGGGATTAAGTCAATTGCTATTGACAGTAAGGGACATTAGATCAAAAATTAACCAAGACCTAAAAATTCATGGAATTGTGTTAACCATGTTTGACAAAAGAAACAATTTGTCAGAACAAATAGAGGAAGACGTAAGAGGAAATCTAGGAGAGTTGGTCTACGACACAGTGATACCTAGAAATGTCAGAGTCAGTGAGGCCCCCTCGTTTTCAATGCCTGCTTTAATATATGATCATAAGTGCTCAGGTGCTATTGCATATCAAAAATTAGCAGCAGAGTTTTTAAAGAGAGAAGATCACTTTGAAAGAAGGAAAAATGAGTTCAAAAAATGAACGAAAAAAAGGGTTGGGTAGAGGGCTTTCATCCTTTCTAGATGTTGACGGCTTCGATGACATCGTGGAAAGGAAAAAAGATGATGGTAAGGATAAAGGGCTTCCTAATAACTCAAGTTATCTGCCAATAGAGCATCTTGTTCCAAATCTGAATCAACCTCGAAAAGATTTTTCGACCGATGAACTAAACAGTCTGGCTTCTTCAATCGAAGAAACGGGAATAATACAACCCATTCTTGTAAGGAAAAACGATGATATTTATGAGATAGTAGCTGGTGAAAGGCGCTGGAGAGCTGCACAAATTGCGAAGATTCATGAAGTTCCGGTTTTAATTAAGGAGTTAACTGACGAAGAAGTTGTAAAAATTTCCATTATTGAAAATATTCAAAGAGTAGACTTAAATCCAATTGAGGAAGCTAATTCTTATAAGCAGTTAATACAAGATTTTGGTTATACTCAAGAGAAAGTTTCAGCATCGCTAGGAAAATCAAGGAGTTATATAGCCAATTCTTTAAGACTATTATCACTACCAGAAAGCATTATTTCATTTTTAAATCAAGGTAAATTGACAAGCGGACATGCTAGAGCTCTTGTAGGAGTAAAAGATTCAGAGTTTTTAGCAAGGAAAATAATAAAAGAGAGTTTATCGGTGAGGGATATAGAAAATATCGTAAAAAAAGGACTAACCCAAAATGATTATATAACAAAGAAAGAGACATCACTCAAAAAAGATGTTGATACTCTGAATTTAGAACAAGATCTTAAATTAGCTCTAGGCTTGAAGACATCTATAGATCACAATGAAAATTCTGGGGGAGGACGTATCGTTATTAAATACAAAGACTTAGAACAATTAGATATATTTTGTTCAAAAATAATGAAGATCTGACTTGTTAGAAGCAATCTACTAATGACCTAGCAATGTAATCCAACATTTTTTTACCTCTCTTTCTTATAACAATTTCATTGTCTTTGGTTTTTATTAATTTGTTCTCTTCTAGATGGAATACAACAGGGTTAAGTTTTTCATAATTGAAAATGGAAACTGGTATGTTTCCGGATATTCTAAGATTCATAATTAATTTTTCTTCTAACACAACTTTGTTTTTTATTGGGGTTATCGTTGGTGTACTTGAATTTAAGGAAACTGTCTTTTCAAACCAAATATCAGGGTTCTTTTCTTCTTCTGTTGCATATTTTTTTCCAGACATTGTTATCCGACCATGTGCGCCCGGCCCTACACCAAGGTAATCACTATACTTCCAGTACGAAATATTATGCTTGCACTTAAAGCCTTTTTTCGCAAAGTTTGATGGTTCATATTGATTATAACCACCGTCTTTACAAAGTTGCTTTGTGATATCAAACATATCAGATACAGTTTCTTGCGTTGGTAAACCTTTTAATAAACCTCTTTTGAAAAGCTTTTGGAAATTAGTGTTTTCTTCTATTGTAAGTTGATAGAGAGAAAGGTGCGGCGCATCTAGGGAAAGTATTTCTAAAAGCTCATCCCTCCACTCACTTGTACTTTGATGTTGCCTACCATATATGAAGTCAAGGTTATAATTTTTGAACCAAGTTTTAATGACTTCTACAGCTTCAATAGATTGATTTTTACTATGATCGCGTCCTAAATTAATTAAATCTTTATCACTAAGAGCTTGAACACCTACTGACACCCTATTAATTCCGACTTCCCTAAATAATTTAAATTTACTTTCAGATACACTGTTTGGATTGGCCTCGATAGTAATCTCACAATTACCACTAATACCCCATAGGTTATCGATTTTCTGTAATACCATTCCCACAAAATCAGGATTAAGAAGACTAGGTGTACCTCCACCAAAAAAAATGGACTTAATTTCTCTTTCAATCAGTCTTGAAGACCATAATTCTAATGCTCTCAAATAGGCTTTTAACCAATAAGTCTCATTAGTGCTTTCTCTTTTGTATGAATTAAAATCGCAATAGGGGCACTTTATTTTACAAAATGGCCAATGTATGTATAAGGCGAGCGAAGATTCTTCCATTTCAAAAACAAGAATCCAATAGATTATTTACAGCTAGTCCCCTATGACTTATCTTATTTTTTTTCCATCTATCCATCTGCCCAAAAGTTTCTTCGTATCCATTTGGAAGAAAAACCGGATCATAGCCGTGACCTTTTTCACCCCTACCAGGACAAATTATTTCACCATATATTTTCCCCTCAAACTTCTCAAAATGATTATCTGGCCAATACAAAATTAATGAGCAAATAAAATAAGCAGTGCAAAGCCCCTCAAAATTATATTTTTCAATTTCTCTAAAGAGCTTATTAGTTGCGAACTTAAAATCCCTAGACCCATCACTCTTAATTGCCCAATCCGCTGAGTAAATCCCTGGCGCGCCATCTAATATATCAACACATAGCCCGCTGTCATCTGCTAAGCTTACTAGACCAGTTAATTTTGTAGCTTCTCTCGCCTTTATTAAAGAATTTTCCCAAAACGATCCCCCAGTCTCTTCAGGCGTTTTGCCAGAGTATTGGCCTATATCCGTAATATTGAAGTCAACGTCGCCAAACAAATGTTTGAACTCTTCTATCTTTCCAAAATTGTGGGTGGCTAAAACTAGATCTTTTTCTTGAAATTTTCTATTCATCTAAAGCTGATTTCTGTATTTCGACTAATTTTTTTATTCCTTCTGAAGCCATAGAAAACATTATTTCGAAGTCCTCTTTTGAAAACGGTTTTTTTTCAGCAGAGCATTGGATTTCAATTAACTCCCCTTCATCGTCCATAACAAAATTAGCATCTGTCTCCGCAGCACTATCTTCTTGATAATTTAGGTCCAATTTTTTTTCTCCATCAACAATCCCACATGATATCGCTGCTACATGACGGATAATAGGGTCAAACTTTATCTGCCCATTTCTTTTCAAGGTGTTGGTGGCTAGTTTTAGCGCGACCCAACCTCCACATATTGAGGCACATCTAGTGCCACCGTCAGCTTGGATAACATCACAATCAACTATTATTTGTCTCTCACCTAGCGCAACTCTGTCAACAGCTACCCTTAAACTTCTTCCGATCAATCTTTGAATCTCTTGTGTTCTACCACTTTGGCCAGTCTGTTTAGCTTCCCTTCTCATCCTCTCATTTGTAGAACCTGGCAACATTCCGTACTCTGCTGTCACCCACCCCATACCGCTTTTTCTTAGGAAAGGAGGAACAGATTCTTCAATGGTTGCTTTACAAATGACGATAGTGTTGCCAAATTTTATAAGACAGGAATTTTCTACGTTCGTTAATAAATCAAAAGATATTGAAACATTTCTCATGTCTTTACTTAACGTGTCCATTTCTTCACCAGTAAGCTGTTTTTTTTATGCCTTCATAAAAAATTATTCACTTAAATAATGCAAGTTTAAAATTTGAAAATAAAAGGAAAAATTTTAAATTTTTACATCTACACGCCTTTAAATTCTTTAAATTTACACTTATATCTTATATACAGAGATGCAAATTTTATTAATCACCATGAATAAAAGAGTAAAGATGAAATCTGTAACGCTGCTATTATGTTATCAGCAAAAAGTACACTGAAGAACGGAAAGGTCGTTAAAATGGGTAAAGAGGATATAGGTATGGAGCCAGAGGATCATGATGAGACGCTGAAACAAGACGAAGAAGTTGCATCCTCAACTGATAATGAAGAAAAAGACGCAAAAAATATACATGAGGAAACTGAGGAGGAAGAAAAAACATTAGAGGAACTTAAAGAGGAAAATAAAATTCTTTCAGACAAAATGATGAGAGCGCTCGCGGAAACAGAAAATATAAGGAAAAAATTTTTTAAGGAAAAAAAAGATGCAGAAATATATGGTGGCACGAAATTAGCTAGGGACTTATTGTCCGTACTTGATAATCTAAATAGAGCTTTGGAAAGTGTAGACGATGAAATGGTAGAGAAGCAAAATGCCGTTCTCGAGGGAATTGAGCTAACAAAAAAGGAACTGCTAAATACTTTTTCAAACCACGAAATCAATGAACTGGCCCCTGAAGTGGGAGAGAAATTTGACCCTAAGTTTCACCAAGCAATGTTTGAAGGTCCACACCCAAATATTGAAAAAGGAAATATTATTCAAGTAATGGCAAATGGTTTTACAATAGGAGATAGACTTTTAAGGGCCACGCAGGTAGGTGTGTCCTCAGGAGCTATCGAAAATAAAGAAGAGGAAAGTTAGGAAATCTAATTTTTAGCTGTCACTCTTTAATTTTTGAAGAATATTCAGTGCTTCCAAAGGCGTGATAGAGTCCAAATCAATCCCCTCTAACTCATTTTTGAACCTGATGAGCCTTTCCATTTCAAAATCTTCTTCCTTTAAATGAATATCTTCTTGATTTACTCCTTTACTTTGAAGTTTTCCTAGTAACGCGTTAGCTTCTACGATGACATCGCCTGGAAAACCGGCTAGCTCTGCGACCTTTATCCCTAAGGAGCCTTTTGATTTCCCCTTTACTACTTTGTAAGAGTAAATTATCTCGTCATTCCATTCTTTAATTTCACAAGAAACGTTTCTAACTTTGGAATTGGTTTTTTCAATATCTGTAAGCTCATGGTAGTGTGTTGCGAACAAGGTTCTGGATTTATTACTTCGCAAAACTTTTTCAATAATAGCCCACGCGATAGCTAATCCATCAAAGGTAGATGTACCTCTTCCTATTTCATCCAAAATAATAAAAGACTTATCATCAGCGTTTTTAATGATATTACTTGTTTCTAGCATTTCTACCATAAACGTAGACTGACCTTTAGAAATATTATCTGATGCTCCTATCCTGCTAAATAGCTTGCTTGCAATCCCAATCTTAGCTTGCTTAGCAGGAACGTAGGACCCAATTTGTGCTAAAATAATGATATGCGCATTTTGTCTCAGAAATGTAGATTTGCCTGCCATATTGGGTCCGGTTATTAGCCATAGATGCTCATTTGTATTTAACGAACAATCATTTGGAACGAAGCCATTTAGGCTTTTTTTGAAAATTGTTTTTTCAACCACAGAATGGCGACCATCTTTAATGATGAAATCTTTGCTATTATCTATTATGGGGCGGCACCAATTATGTATTTCGGCAATAAAGCCGAGCGTAGAGCAAACATCTAAAGAGGCAATTTCCCTTGATAAAACTATGATATCTTTACTAATCTCTATTACCTTCTGGTGTAATGCTTTCAATATTTTTATCTCTAACTCCAATGCATTATTTCTGGCATTAAAAGTCGTTTTTTCTATCTGATCAAGGCTATTGCTTTTTATCCGAACGGTGTTAGCCGTTGTTTGTCTATGAAAAAACTCCTTGTCTTCTAATAATTTATCCTTGTAAGAAATTGGAGTCTCAAAAAAGTAACCTAGAACATTGTTATATTTTAGTTTTAATGACTTTATTCCAGTTTTTTGTGAGTATTTTGTTTGCAATTCTAGAAGATCGGAATAAGCTCCTTTTTCTATTGATTTTAATTTATGCAATTCATCGCTGAAACTTTCTTTAATAAATCCACCTTCTTTCATAGTGAGGGGTGGATCCTCTTTAATAGCCAAGTCAAGCTCTTTAAGTACCTTTTTAAGGTTATCTTCGAATAAATTCCCTTGATTAATGCTGTTTTCCTCGAGGTGTATTAATATTTCTTTCAATTCAAAAAATAGGTTTACACCTATTTTCAATGAGAAAAGGTCTCTAGGATTTGGTCCAAGTCTTATTAACCGGGATAATGACCTTTCTGTATCAGGAAACTTACTTATTAAAGCTCTAACTTTCTCAGTAATTTGGAAATTATTATAAAATTCAGCAGTCTTCCTTTGCCATTTTAAAATCTGGTCTATTTGCGTGGATGGAGCATTTATTCGCCTCTTAAGTAGTCTTGATCCCAGAAGACTGCAAGTCTTATCGACCACACCTAAGAGGGAAAAATTTTTTTCTCCGTCTAGCGAGGTATTTATTTCAAGATTCTTCCGGGTGGAAGGATCGATTGTCATTATATTTGAAAGCTCAACCTGCTCTGGGACATCGAAGTGGTCAAAAAATAGGTTTTTATTTTTCTTAAGATATTCGACGAGGAGGGAAATTGACCCTAACAACGCGGTATCAAGTTTCTGAAGACGTTCAGGATCGAAAAAAGAAGATAAGTAACTGATTAAAATTTCTCTAGTAAATTTTTTTTTACTTTCTAGCCAGGTTATTTCTATGGGGGTGTATGATTTTAATATCGATAGTTCTTTTTTATTTGCATATGAGATAGTTTCTTTTGGTGATATTTGATCGATAAGCGATAATAACTGTGACTCATTGCTTATAGTTGATTTGAATAAGCCGGTTGAAATATCTATCCAGCAAGAGGCCCAAATGTTATCAAAGAAAAATAAGGCCATTAATATATTGTTTTCTTTTTGTACCAGAAAAGATTCTTCTAATTTTGTTCCTGGAGTGATTATTCTTACCACATCTCTTTTCACAATTTCCTTATAACCCCTTTTTTTTGCCTCTTTTGGAGTTTCAAGCTGTTCACAAATGGCAACTTTCATATTTTTATCTAGAAGTGTTTTTATATAGCCTTCTGCCGAGTGAAAAGGAACTCCGCACATCGGTATGTCCTTTCCCTTATGTTGCCCTCTTTTAGTGAGTATGATATTTAAGGCATCTGATGCTATCTCGGCATCAGAAAAAAAAAGCTCATAAAAATCACCCATCCTAAAAAACAGAAGCGAGTCTTGGTGACTAGCCTTTATTTCTAGGTATTGCTGGATCACGGGAGTTGTTTGCACCGCAATAGGTCTCGTAATTAAGGGTTTCTCTATATTTCAATACTGTAGAATTCGAAATAAGTAAACAAAGGTTTAATGGCTGTTTTTCTCCCAAAAACTTTTTACTTTTGAAAAAAAGTTAGAATATTTTGGATTATTAGCAGTTTCTTGAAGTGACTTTTCAAACTCTCTTAGTAGATCTTTTTGGTTTTCATTGAGATTAACCGGCGTCTCTATATTTAGCTCTATGTATAAATCACCATATGAACTACCCCTGATATTAGGCATGCCTTTGCCTCGCAATCGTAACTGTTTTCCACTTTGTATTCCGGCGGGAACTTTCACTCTTGTCTTTCCTCCGTCAAGAGTTGGTGCCTCAATATCACCACCAAGCGTGGCAGCCACCATAGATATTGGTATTTGACAAAATAGATTAGCCCCTTCTCTCTGAAATATTGAGTGATCAAGAACCTCAGTAAAAATATATAGATCTCCTGCTGGGCCATTTTGTAATCCAGCTTCACCCTCTCCAGTCAATCTAATCCGTGTCCCGGTTTCAACTCCGGCCGGAATATTTACACTCAGATTTTTATTTTTCTGGGTTGTTCCTGAACCTGAACAAAAACGACATGGGTTTTTGTTCATCTGACCTTTTCCAGAACAGGTTGGACAAGTCCTTTCAACTGTAAAAAATCCTTGTTGTGCTCTAACCTTTCCCATTCCACCGCATGTAGGGCATGAAGAAGGTTGAGTTCCATCCTTACCACCTGTTCCACTACATTGCTCACATTTAACAGAGGATGGAACTGTAATGGTAGTCGACTTTCCTTTATAAGCTTCCTCTAATGATATGGACATATTATACCTTAGATCTGACCCTCTTCTTGAGGAAGAGCTAGTTCCTCGACGAGAAGAACCGCCCATAAAGTCTCCAAAAAGGTCTTCAAATACATCTGAAAATGCTGATGAAAAATCAGCGCCACTACCCCCAGAGTTTCCAAAACCACCGTTTTCAAAGGCAGCATGACCGTATTGATCATATGCCGCTTTTTTGTTTGGATCTTTAAGTACGTCATAAGCTTCATTCACGGCTTTAAACTCTTCTTCCGCTTTAGCGCTTCCTGAATTTTTATCTGGGTGAAGTTCTCTTGCCTTGGATCTAAACGCCTTTTTTATGTCAGCATCAGAAGAGCCCTTGGAAATACCAAGCGTTTCATAATAATCTCTTTTTGCCATTTAGCTTTCCATATTTAGAAGGAACAAATATATTCAATTATTTCTTTTGGTCATCCAAATCTTCAAAATCAGCATCCACAATATCACTATCATCTTTATTTAGATTATCATCACTAGCTTCGGATTCAGCAGGATTTTTTTCTGCTTCTGCTTTATAAATAGCCTCACCCAGTTTCATTGATGCTTCGGTTAAGTCTTGGCTTCTTGCTTTAATTTTTTCTGCATCATCACTTTCTAAAACTTCCTTTAAAGCTTTCATGGAAAGTTCCATAGCCTCAATTGTAGATGGGTCAACTTTATCACCATGCTCCTCAATCGATTTTTCGGTACTATGGATAAGACTTTCAGCCTGGTTTTTCGCTTCAACAAGATCTTTTTTGGCTTTGTCAGATTCGGCATTTTCTTCCGCGTCTTGAACCATCTTATCTATTTCCTCTTCGGAAAGTCCACCAGATGCCTGTATGGTTATTTTTTGTTCTTTACCTGTGCCTTTGTCTTTTGCAGATACAGAAACAATGCCGTTTGCATCTATATCGAAAGTAACCTCTATCTGTGGCATACCTCTGGGTGCAGGAGGTATTTCCTCTAAGTTGAATTTTCCAAGCTCTTTATTATCCGTAGCCATTTCTCGTTCACCTTGAAATACTCGTATAGTTACAGCACTTTGATTATCTTCAGCAGTTGAAAACACTTGGCTTTTCTTCGTTGGAATGGTTGTATTTCGGTCAATCAATCTCGTAAATACTCCACCTAATGTTTCTATTCCTAAGCTCAATGGCGTAACGTCTAAAAGAACGACATCTTTCACATCGCCTTGTAAAACCCCAGCTTGAATAGCAGCACCCATTGCAACAACTTCATCAGGATTAACACCCTTGTGAGGCTCCTTGCCAAAGAAACTGGTTACTTCTTCAATAACTTTAGGCATTCTTGTCATTCCACCCACAAGAACAACCTCATCTATGTCGTCTTTTTTAACATCTGCATCTGTTATAGCAGCCTGACACGGTTTTAGTGACTTAGCTATTAGATCTGCCACCAAGCTCTCAAGTTTTGCTCTTGTCAGCTTCATCACTAAATGCAAAGGTTGACTGGTTTTCGGATCCATAGATATAAAAGGTTGGTTAATTTCGGTTTGACTTGAAGATGATAGTTCTATTTTCGCCTTTTCAGCGGCCTCTTTTAGCCTCTGTAAGGCCATTTTGTCGGCCTTTAAATCAACGCCGCTTTCTTTTTTGAACTCCTCTGCCAAATGATCAACAATCCTTAGATCAAAGTCTTCGCCCCCTAAGAACGTATCTCCATTAGTTGATTTGACCTCAAAAAGCCCATCATCGATTTCTAAAATAGATATATCAAATGTGCCTCCCCCCCAAGTCATAAACTGCTATAGTTTTACCGCCTTTTTTTTCCAATCCATATGCAAGAGCAGCAGCGGTAGGTTCATTGATAATTCTAAGAACTTCTAACCCGGCAATTTTCCCTGCATCTTTTGTTGCTTGCCTTTGTGCATCATTAAAATAAGCAGGCACAGTAATAACCGCCTGTGTTACCTCGTCTCCTAAGTGACTTTCCGCGGTTTCTTTCATTTTCTGCAATATAAAAGCTGATATTTGACTTGGGGAGTACTTTTCACCTTTTGCCTCCACCCAAGCATCTTTATTGCTCCCCTCGACTATATTGTAAGGAACCATCTTCTTGTCTTTTGTAACCATTGGGTCGTTATATTGCCTCCCAATTAGTCTTTTAACTGCGAAAAGGGTGTCCGATGGGTTTGTAACAGCTTGTCTTTTAGCCGGTTGACCTACCAGACGTTCATCATCAGTAAATCCGACAATTGATGGTGTTGTTCTAGCGCCCTCGGAATTTTCAACAACCTTGGCGTTTGCACCTTCCATTATTGCTACACATGAATTTGTTGTTCCCAAGTCTATACCAATGACCTTACCCATAATTTGACCTTTCGAATAAATAATATCGTTAACTTTATGGTATATAGGCAATTAATTTTATCGTGCAAGATTAGATGGTGCTAAAAATGTATTTTTGTTGTAAGACGGTATACAGATTTAGGTTTAGCGCATGATTGATATACTGATTGAATTAGCCATCGAAGCAGGTATGACGATACGTAAAATTTATGAAAGTGGCAAATTTACTACAACTATTAAAAGTGACAGGACTCCTGTAACCACTGCTGACGAAGAAGCGAACAAAATGATTGCAAGTGCTTTAAGATGTTCAGTTCCATTATTATCTTCTGGAGCTAACAAGGTAAACACAAGATCTACTGGCTGCTTGTCAGCTGATTCAAAGTCAATAGGGCGCTCTAAGCTTAAAAAAAATCCAAATATTTTCGTCAAGCCTCTCTATTTTCTAACTTCCCTGATATTTTTACTTTCTCAGTTTTTTTTAAGTAATTATATTTGAAACTTTCCCGATCGGGTGAGGTGTAAAAAAGTTCACCGCTTATTGGGCTATAAATAACCCCCAACTCAGGTTCACGATTATTAATGAAAGCTATATTTACGGTGAAATTGTTGGTTTTATTTAA
>CACJWR010000041.1 GCA_902596985.1 uncultured Alphaproteobacteria bacterium | reverse complement strand
ATTTGATTCGCGATATAGAATTGTTGTCAAAAAGTTAAGAAGAGATTAGGCAGGATCTAAGGATTGAGAAACTATGAAATTTAAACCTATACCTCATGATGTCGAGAAAGATAAAAGCTACTTTTGGTGTAGTTGTGGAAAGAGTAAAAACCAGCCTTTTTGTGATGGCAGTCATGCGGGCAGTGAATTCACACCCTTAAAATATGTAGCGGAAAAATCAGAAACGAAATATTTCTGCACATGTAAAAAAACACAAAACAAACCTTTCTGTGATGGAAGTCATAATAGACCAGAAAAAAGTTATAATGATGGAGATCTCTTTTCAGCAATAGTACAACCTGACAAGAAAAAAATAGAGGTAGGTGTAAATGAAACAATACTCACAGCATCAATAAGAAATAATATATCTCACTTAAGTGCTTGCGGAGGTACTGGAAAATGCTCGACTTGCAGAGTTGAAATTACAGAAGGATTAGAAAATTGTTCTCCTAGGTCAGATGCTGAGAGAAAGCTATCGGATAAGCTTTCCTTTCCGGAAAATATAAGACTTGCCTGCCAAACCACAATAAGTGGACCTGTTTCGTACAGAAGACTTCTCCTTGACAAGAGGGATTTGAGTAATTCGAATAAATTGTCCGATACGAAACTAGAGTCTGTTGGTACTATAAGAAATCTGACGGTGATGTTTGTCGATATTAAGGGTTTTACCCCTTTTTCTGAAGCGCTTGCTGCTTATGATGTGATATTCATTTTAAATAGATACATCTCTATAATGCGCGAAATCATTATTAAAAATGGTGGAGAGATAAATAATTATATTGGTGATGCAATTTTGGCTATCTTTGGTCTCAAAGACTCAAGACAACAAACACTTAGAGCAGCAAATACAGCATTAGAAATGCTACAAGCTATGGACGAATTTAAGGATTATCTGTCTCAAGCTTACGGTAGGGATTTTGATATACGAATAGGTGTTCATTATGGTGAAGCCATTCTAGGTTCTGTTGGTTTTGGCGAAGACAAAAAATTTACCATAATTGGAGACACTGTAAATATCGCCAGTAGAATTGAAGCCATAAATAAAGAGGCGGGAACACGTTTCCTTATTTCCGATGTTGCTTATGAAAGAATTAAAGATGCAGTTGATGTAAGAAATTTTGTTCGATTAAAATTAAGGGGATCTAGTAACTTAATCACCTTGCATGAGGTTAGCGGTCTTAATAAAGATAAGCTAGTAGATCACGCTGATATTAAGGTAAAAGAGATTAATGGCAATACTTGGATAAGGACCTTGCCAATTAGCGAGCTCGATGTTGGGGAAAAGAAAAAGTTTGAATATGATGGAAAAGAATTTCTTCTTATAAATCAGGAAGGCATCTTTGCTATTGAGAATATATGTCCACATATGAATTTACCATTGGACATAGGTCAGATAACAGATGAAGGAACTATCTTATGTCCCTATCATAATAGTGAGTTTTGTTTTAGATCAGGTGAAGTCAGAAAATGGGTTGGATTACAACCTAAAGAAGTAGAAAAAGATTGCGAGCCACTTACAGTTATTCCTACGCAGGAAGCAGATAGCTATATCTGGATTCGGAAAGCTCAAAGTCAGGGCACGATATGAAACAAAAAATTATCAATGTTGAACAATCCGAATATTGGAACGAAAAATCTGGGCCTAAGTGGGTCAAAAATGAGGATGCACTAAATGAGCGATTATCAATACTAACTGACGAACTTTTTTCGAGAGTGAATATAAAGGCATCGGATAAAGTTTTAGATATCGGGTGTGGAGGTGGCGATACAACTTTTCGAGTATCAAAATTATTGGCTGATGCTGGACATGTTGTTGGAGCGGATATTTCTAAAACTTTGCTTGATCATGCAAAAAGTAAATTTTCAGATATCGATACAATGACATTTGTGCATTGTGATGCTCAGAATTATTCTTTTGATGAAAATTACTTTGATAAAGTTATATCTCGATTTGGTGTAATGTTTTTCGAAAGTCCCTTAGAAGCCTTCAAAAATATTTATGGTTCTTTGAAGACAAGTGGTTCTCTAAATTTTGTGTGTTGGACAAATATGATGGAGAATGAGTTTATAATTGAAGGTATGGATATTATCACTAAATATACTCAGAAAGTTCTTCCAGAGGTAACAAATGATCCAGGTCCCTTTGCGTTCAGTGAGCCTGAATATATTCACGAAATCTTACAATCGGCTGGATTCAAAAATATAAATGTTGATAAGGTTTATACTTCTATCTCAACGAAAGATAGCGCCGAGGAAGATGCCGAACTGCTCATGGGGATCGGTCCAAGAGCAAGAATGTTATCAGAAGAAAATTTATCAAGCGAACAAATATCAATGATAAAAAATGAAATCATTGATCTATGTGAAAAACGAAAAATTGGCAAAGAAATTATATATAAGGCATGCCTCAATTACGTATCGGCGAATAAATAAGTCAGTTGAATTTTAATATCATTGTTGAGTTTCAATCCAAAAAATAATCGTTTATTTTTTCTTTCTGGCGTGATCTGAAATAAATAGTTCAGCTCCATCAGTCTCCGCGATCCCAAAAAGCCGGAGCATATTATTTTCTTGCATTTCTTTAAGCCAAGAATAAAGCAAATTTGATCCTAAGCCCTTATTCTTGAAAATCGTTACCACTAGCCCATGCTCAAGGCTCGAAGTGATTAAATCTGCGTTTGATTTAATTTTTAAAACAGTGTCAGCCAGAAGGTCTATCAGTTCCAATCCTGTAGGAGAAGCTTTAGAAGAACGGGCTATATATCCTGATTTAGCTGTAGGGTGATCAACCCCACGGAGCAGTGGGATTTCAGCATCATAAATATTTGCTAATAGTCCAGGAAATGCCACGATAGTATTTATTTCACAATCAAGCATCATAGCTCTAACACTCTTTTCGTCTGTTGGAAGGCTAGAATGATGAAGATATGATTTTATAAAATCTCGTCTATATTTAAAATCTGTAAACCTCGACCCTAGCCACATCATATATGGCAATCCAAAATCCATAACTGCCGCTCCGACTTGAACCAGATCATAGTCTATTACCGTAAGCTCTTTGGATTCAGGATTATATAATATGTTATCTGGCTTGAAATCATTATGAACGACCACCTGCCGTCTTGCGGCTTCCGAAACAGGTGAAAAGGCATCACACTGTATCACTTTTTCATAAACTCCAGTTTTTACACCAAGGTCAAAAATTCTTTTTGCAATTCTCGGATCTGGGTTGCCTACTCCAAGTACTGGCATTTTTGTATCAATCCCGGACCATGGCAGACACCAAAATGGAGCGTGAGGTGGAACCGAATGTAATGCTGAAGACAAAAATTTATCTCCATCTAAAAATTCAACTCTCAAGTCATCATACCATTTAGTTGGTGCTGAGTGCAATTTTGCTAAAACTTCAGCTATCTTATCAGGAGGTGCTAACTCTTCATTAAAATGAAAGAAATCCTTCATTACAGAAATTCCAGCTGAGCGCTCAATATGAAAGTCAGTTCCTTTCAATATAATTGGGGGAGCAAGTTTTTGATGTCGAAGAACTTCGGTAGCGAGAGACACTCTCTTTTGCGTTATTGGTTGTGAGCTCATAATGCTTTTAGAACTGCTAACTTTGACTATGCACTTTGGAACCTTGTGGAGAGAACAGACATACGTTTTAGCACCGCTATTTCCAGAAACATCTTTAACATCTATGTTTTTTTTTGCTGAAGCATTTTGCCCAATTGCCTTT
Organism: uncultured Alphaproteobacteria bacterium; assembly: GCA_902596985.1. Taxonomy (GTDB): domain Bacteria; phylum Pseudomonadota; class Alphaproteobacteria; order Rhodobacterales; family Rhodobacteraceae; genus CACIJG01. The sequence goes on along the minus strand of CACJWR010000041.1, from coordinate 9,727 downwards.
AATGCTATCTCTGCGATTTCATCCAATGATGCATCTTCAAGTTTTAATTGTAGAAGCTCTGACATTTACTCAGTCTATCAAATTATTATAAATTTCTGATGACTTATTATGGAATGATTTTCTGATAGATCAATATATTCAAGATCTTTCAACCTAGTCTCCTCAAACTACACTTTTCAGAAGCTCGGTTTGCTATTTAGCTTTTTACTAATCTGTCTTCAACTACTTTGGCTAACACTGACGCCCCAATTGGAAGTATGCTCGTATCGAGAGTAAAGTGAGGACTATGAAGAGGCGCTTTCCCAGAATGGCTAATGAAGCAATATGCACCCTTAACATACCGTAGCATATCGGCAAAATCTTCGGAGCCAGTAGCTGGTAGTCGATTTCTCTTAATGTTTTTTTGTCCAACAATTTTTTCAGCAGCATCCATATAATAATCCGATATTTCATCATCGTTCACTAAAACATCAAAAAGCTGTTTGATGTTGAGATCGATTTTTACTCCATTACTTAGTTCTAAACCCTTACATATATTTTTAAAACGCTCTTCAACCATTTCATATACTTCATCTGAGAAATATCTAATAGTCCCAGCAATAGCACAGTTATTGGGTATCACGTTAAACGCAGATCCTGCATGAATTTTTGTTACTGATAGCACTATTGTTTCTAAAGGAGGAACATTTCTGCTTAAAATGCTTTGAAGTTGGGTAATAAGTTCATGTGCAATAATGATCGGATCTTTTGATTGATGAGGCATTGCAGCGTGACTACCTATTCCATCGATATCAATATCAAATATGGCTGCGCCCGCCATAGCTTTACCTTTACAAATACCTATCTCTCCATTTTTTCCAATAGGGTCGTTATGTATGCCATAAATCTCATCACATGGAAATTTTTTGAATAATCCATCATCGAGCATTTTTGTTGCACCACCCTGACCCTCCTCCGCTGGTTGGAATATTAAAACGGCTGTTCCACTGAAATTTCTGGTCTTAGCTAAATACTTGGCCGCTCCTAAAAGCATGGTTGTGTGTGCATCATGACCACATGCGTGCATTTTCCCATCAACTTTTGATGCATAGGAAAGGCCAGTATCTTCTTGAATTGGAAGAGCATCCATATCAGCTCTTAAGCCTATTCTCCTATTTCCTACTCCATCATTACCTCTAATGATACCTACCACACCAGTTTTCCCGATCTCTGTATGTATTTCGTCTACTCCGTATTCCTTCAATTTCTCTTGAACAATTTTTGATGTCCTCTCTTCTTCAAAACCGAGCTCGGGGTGAGAATGCAGATCTTTATAAATCTCTTCTAGGTATTTAGAATTCACATTAATTTCAGGCAAAATATTCATCTGCTTTTTCCTTTCCGATTACAAACGCACTATCTAAACAAACAGGGGCGAAGATTCCTGTTTATCTTCCCAATGCCCATACCAATTGATTATTTATTTAGATTATTCAAGAATAATTTTTCACCCGCAAGTGTTTTATATTTTACGCAACTATGTCTGGGAAGACGGCTCTCTGTATTAAAATATTTTGTATACTTTGTTATTTTTTAATTATTAGTTTACGTAAAAGATCGGAGATTTATTTAGTCGATTTCTAATAATAATTTCCATTTTTCTTGTAATTCTTTTGGAGGCGGGGCCACCTTTCTGCTCACGTGGTCCATGAATGCTCCTTTACTTACGATTGAAGCGCAAAGTTCCCGCGTTTCATTCATAATATCAGATTGACTAGACCACTTTTTGCAATCTTCTGACATTGAAGTAATTCTCGGATTTACAATAATCATTGAGTTCTCTCGAACCTCCCTTTTAAAAGATACTGTTGTTTGAAAGGTAATGGGACCAATCTCCAATTCTTCGTAAAGCTTTGGAGTGCAGCCTTTATCTTCACAAAGTTTCCTTAACCCATTGACACCATAATAGTAATAACCAAATTCCGCTAGATGGCCATTAAAATCAATAAACGATTTTTCTACCTTATATTTATACTCTCTAGCCAAATCACTTAAATAAAACGTTTGTTTTTTCCTCCACTCATAGAAAGAGCGGCTTTTGTAGATTCTTGTATCATGGCGGATAGGCCCTCTGTCACATTCCTCTGTAATCCTATGTTATCACGTCTATATTTTACCAGATAATCTCTTTACCCACATATCCTTTTTACCTCTTATTAAGCTCAAAAATCCTCTAAAAAATATTTGCGTTTAAAGTCGAAATAAATCCATTCTGGGCATTAAGCCCAAAAGATGTTTGCTATATTCATGATTCGGGTGGTCAAATAGCGTATCTGTTTCTGCTATTTCACATATTCGACCATTTTGCATCACGGCAACTCGATCACACATTTGTCTGATTACAGGTAAATCGTGCGAGATAAATAGCATTGTAAGACTTAATTCCTCTTGTAAATCTTTTAATAAATTTAATATGTTAGCTTGCACTGAGACGTCTAATGCTGAGGTTGGCTCATCACAAATAAGGATTTCTGGTCTTGATGCAAGTGCTCTAGCGATTGAAATCCTTTGTCTCTGACCACCAGAAAACTCATGTGGGTATTTTCTAAGAGAGGTGCTTGGCATGCCAACAAAAGAGATCAAATCTCGTACAACTACGGCTGTTTCACTTTGATTTCTAGTTGATCGATGAAAACGAATTGGTTCAGATACTATATCTTCAACGGTCATCCTAGAATTTAGAGAAGAATATGGATCTTGAAAAATCATTTGCATTTTTCTTCTTATTAGAGAGGTTTTAATTTTTTCGGTTTTCTGCAAAACGTTATGGCCGAATATATTAATATCACCTGATTTTGGTGTGTATAATCCTGCAATTAGACGGGCGAGAGTGCTTTTTCCTGACCCGCTCTCTCCTACTAGTCCAAAACTTTCACCTGTCTTTATCTCAATCGATACATCATCCACAGCTTTTAATGAAATACGATTTTTGCGAAATAAAGCCTTCCGAATAGAAAATTCAATTGATAAATTTTTTACGGAAACAGCTATATCATGGGTATTGGAGGGTTTATTTCTTGAAAGCCAGTGATCGCTTACATTTTCGAGAGTAACTTTTTCTGTTGATCCATCAATGTAGTCAACAACAGTAAACCGATGAAGCTTTTGATCTCCACTGGGTACTGCAGATATTAAACTTTTTGTATAGTCATGTTTTGGCTTTTGAAGAACCTGAGTTACTTCTCCCTGCTCAACAAGTTGTCCGTTATACATTACCGCGACCCGATCAGCGATCTCTGCTATAACTCCTATATCGTGAGTTACAATTATAACCCCTAAGTTGCGCTGCTTACACAGCGATTTCATTAGATCCAAAATTTGTTTTTGGATCGATACATCTAACGCAGTAGTAGGTTCATCTGCAATTATTAAGTCAGGGTCACCAGCCAACGCAAGAGCAATAACAACTCGTTGCCGCATTCCGCCGGAAAATTGATGAGGGTAGGCGTTTAAACGTGGTTCAGGATCTGGAATGCCAACTGAGTCAAGTAGCTCAATTGATTTCTCTCGAGCGGATGCTCCAGAAATTTTTAAAGTTTCAATAAGTGTTTCTGATAACTGTTTGCCAATAGTCATGAGTGGGTTTAATGAAGTCTGAGGATCTTGAAAAATAGTACCTATTTTTGTTCCTCTTAACTTTCTCATCTCCTCGTTAGATAATTGATCTATTCGTGTTCCATCAAAAATAATTTCACCTCCTGAAATAATACCGGGGGGTTCTAAAAGATTTATAACAGAATTGCCTACAGTTGACTTGCCAGCACCGCTTTCTCCTACCAAACCTAGGACCTCACCCTTAGCGACCGCAAGTGAGACCTTATTTACAGCTGAGACTTGCCCTCTGCGTGAAGGGAAATCTACACTGAGATTATTGATTTCAAGAAGATTGGTCATCGTAATTTTGGATTGAGTGCATCTCGCATCCAGTCCCCTAATAAATTTACAGAAAAAACCAATATTATTAGAGCAATAGCTGGAAAAAGAGTAATCCACCAAAGTCCAGAGAAAAGGAATTCATTTCCTACCCTTATAAGGGTACCTAGCGATGGTGTGGTTGGTGGTATACCTTGGCCAAGAAAACTTAAAGTTGCCTCCGCAATAATCGCAAGTGCGAGACCGATAGTGGCGATAACGAGGACAGGGCGAAGTGTATTTGGTAAAATATGTCGCAGAATTATTGTAAATTTTGGCAATCCAATGAGCTTAGCTGCCTGAACATATTCTTTTTCAGCCTCCACAAGTGTAGCGCCTCGTGCAACTCTTGCAAACTGAGGCCAATCTGTAAGCCCAATAGCGACAATCACAACATAGATTGCAAACTCCTCGCGTAATTCTAGAGGCAGGGCTGCTCTACCAATCCCATTAATGAGTATTGCAACTAAAATCCCTGGGATGGTAAGTTGCACATCCGCTATTCGCATAATAATTGTGTCTGTAAAGCCTCCAAAATATCCTGAAATCACCCCTAAGGTTACTCCTAGCAACATTCCTAAAAAAACAGCTGCTATGCCAACAAGAATTGAAATGCGTCCACCGTAAAGAATGGTCGAAAGCATGTCACGTCCTTGATTGTCCGTTCCAAGAAGGTATGCAGACGATCCTCCATCTGCCCAGGCTGGAGGAAGTTTCCCATCCCATAAAGAAATCTGTGCGGGATCAAACGGATTATATGGTGCAATTAAAGGTGCTGCAAAAGCAGCGGTAATCGCTATAAAAGTGATGCATGCTGCTATTATAGCTCCTGGCGTAGTAAAAAAAGAATAGACAATATCATTGTCTAGAAATCGCTTCCAACGAGATTTTAATTGGTCTAATTTTTCCAATTTATGATCCTCCGCGTCTTATCCGGGGGTCAACAATAAAGTAAAGAATGTCGACTATAAGATTTATCACAACAAAAAGCAAAGCAACGAAAATTAAATAGGCTGCCATTATAGGCACGTCCACAAAATCTACTGCTTGGATAAACATCAAACCAGTTCCTGGCCACTGAAAAACCGTTTCCGTGATAACGGAATAGGCTATAAGTCCCCCGATATTTAAGCCAATGATTGTTATTACAGGAACAAGTGTGTTACGCAGAGCATGCCCGAAATGAATAGCTCTGTTCGCTAACCCCCGAGCTCTCGCAAACTTTATATAATCTGATCTCATCACTTCCAGCATTTCTGCTCTAACAAGCCTCAAAATCATTGTGAGCTGGAAAAGCGACAATGTGACTGCCGGTAAAATTATTGACCTCCATCCATCGACAGTGAGTAAGGATGTTTTCCACCCACCTAGTTCAATTACTCCCGCTCTACCAGAAGAAGGCAACCATCGTAGATACACCGCGAAAAGATAAATCAGACCTATACCGATGATGAAGGTCGGTAAGCTTACACCTATTAGACTAACGCTCATTATTATCTTACTTACCCAAGAATAACGTCGGATACCTGTATATACACCAAGAACGATCCCTATGAACACAGCGATGACGGCTGAAGCAAAAACCAACTCTAGTGTTGCTGGCAGCCTCTCTAATATTAATTGACTTACTGGCTGTTTAATTCGGTATGAAAGTCCAAAATCCCCTTTTACAACATTAAGCATAAACCTCTGATATTGTACCAGAATTGGATCATCTAATCCAAGTTGTTGCCTAATTTCAATTCTTTGTTCTCTGGTTGCGTCTTGCCCAACCATATTATTAACGGGATCGCCAACAAAATTAAACAACGAAAAGCTGATGGCTGAAACAACTGCCATTACCAAAAGAGCCTGGGCTAACCGATTAAGAATAAAATAAAACATGAGACCTTTTAATAAGAGGGGTGCCATAAAAAGGGCACCCCTAATATTGATAATTTTATTTGAAGACTACATAGCGTGGTCTTAAATGGTCGTCCGCAGCAATTGGCACATCAACATTATCTTTCATGCTCCAGCCAAGTACCTGGTGGTGAATAGGCAGATATGGCATCTCTTTTTTAATTATTTGCCAAGCTTCATCTATAAGAGCCGTACGCTTTGGAATATCAGTTTCTGTCTCAATCAGCTTGGTAATTTCATTTACTCTAGCATTATTGTAACCAATACCGTTCCATGATCCCTCTCCGTCAAACAGGTAGGAGAAAACGTAGTGGCTATCTAACGTGGACACACCCCATCCTAACATGTAAAAGTCGGAGGTTCTTTTTTGAATCTTTGGGAAGTGCTGTGCTTTTGGTATAGCGTCTAGGTTCACTTTAACTCCAATTTTCGCTAACATTGCAACAGCGGCTTGACAGATTTTTTCATCGTTATTATAGCGGTTATTTGGACAATCGAGCTGAATTTCAAACCCATCTGCATAACCTGCTTGTTCCATTAAGCTTTTAGCTTTGCCTAAATCGAAACCGTACTGCTTATCGAGTTCAGGGGTATTTCCTAACACACCTGGCGGTGTAATAATACCAGTAGGAAATGATAATCCGTCCATAACAACTCTCTGAATGGCATCTTTATCTATTGCAAGATTGAATGCTTCTCTAACTCTTATATCTCTAAACGGATTTTTTCCTTTGATGTTTGAACTTCGTAATTCATCGACGCCTTGGTCCATACCAAAGAAAATAGAACGAACTTGCGCAACAGTTTTTGTCGTTAGACCATCTGTAGCTTCAATTCGCTTTAAATCCTGTAAAGGAGCATCCAATACGAAATCTACTTCACCAGATAATAATGCAGCAACACGTGTTGCTGCATTTTTAATCGGTCTGTACTCTATGCGATCAACATTTCCAGGAAACATAGAGTCTCCCCACCAATTTGAATTCCGAGTAAGCACGGAAAGCTCTTCTGGTGCTCTACTTGTAAGCATAAATGGTCCGGTTCCATTAGAGTTTCGTACAGAAAATGTTTCTTCTTCTGCTGCAAAATCCTGCGGTTTTTCAACTCCATTAGCTTTTGCCCAACCACTATCCATAATGTATACATTGGTAAGTGTGTTGGGAAGAATTGGATTAGCTCCATTAGTGACGAGTTTCACTGTAAAGTCATCAATCACTTCAATTTTAGCAACAGTTTTTACCTGCTCCTTATAATCAGAAGATTCTTCAAGTGCTCTATTAAATGAAAAAACAACGTCTTCTGCTGTAAAGTCAGCGCCATCATGGAACTTCACTCCTTGACGCAGTTTGAAGGTCCACCCATCTGGTGAAGCTGTCCAACTTTCAGCTAATTCTGGAACAAGGTTCATTTCAATATCACGAGCAACTAGTGCCTCGTATATTTGTCCATTGAATGCAATTGTCGGGCTCTCATTTTGGGAATGAGGGTCCATTGTCAATGCGTCTCCTTGGCTTGTCCAACGAAGGACGTTTTCAGCGTTTGCAGTGGTTGCCATGATGAGGCCAACTGAAAACAGCTTTGCTATATTAAAAAAGTTCATATATACCTCCTAAAAATCATAATAATAAAAAGGCTAGGCTTGTTAGGTTTTAGTGTCTATAGTTTTTTTTTTAACTGTCGCAAAGTTAACTTTAATATGTCTGTATTTAACAAAGCCTTTTAATGATTTTACTCGATCAAGCCCTAGAAAAATCTAGAAATTTATTCTCTGATGGTGAATTTATTACAAAGCTATCAAGCTTAGTAAGCCTCGTCACTGATAGTAAAAATTCTATGTCTAACGATGACTTGACAAATTATTACTCTAAAGGACTCTTAGGTATTTTAGTGGAGTTGGGTATCCAAACAAAAATTATTGATAACCCTATTAAAAATTGCCCACCGTTTTTAATTGGAACGAGAATAGAGTCATCCAAATTAAAAACAATGCTTCTATATGGACATGGGGATACAGTCCCGTTACAAGAGGGGCAATGGAATGATGGAATATGCCCGAATGAATTAAAAATCATTGGAGAAAAAATCTATGGCAGAGGCGTCGCCGATAACAAAGGTCAACACCTGATAAATTTACTGGCGCTGCGTTCTGTCTTAAAAACGCGCAAAAAACTTGGATTTAATCTAAAAGTTATTTTTGAAATGGGTGAAGAAATTGGTTCGCCAGGGCTATTTGAACTTTGCGAGCAGCACAAAGACTATCTGAAATCTGATGTCTTAATTGCTTCAGATGGACCTAGGGTCGCCATTGATGTGCCGACCTTGTTTCTGGGTTCAAGAGGAGCAATAAACTTCGAACTTGAAGTTAAATACCGTGAGGGTGCCCATCATTCAGGAAATTGGGGGGGGCGTTTTAAGAGATCCTGGAGTCAGGTTGTCACATGCGTTGAGCGTAATTGCGGATAAAAATGGAAAAATTTTAATAGAGAATTGGAAGCCAACTTCTCTTACAGCAGAAGTGCGTGCTCGTTTGAAATTGTTACCATCCACTATTTCTGAAACCTTAGAAATTGATGAAAATTGGGGAGAACCTAAACTGTCTGCAAATGAAAAACTATTTGGATGGAACTCATTTTCTATTCTTGCTCTGGGATCAGGCGATATTAATATACCCGTAAATGCAATTCAACCTTCGGCAAAAGCATTATGTCAGCTGAGATTTGTTGTCGGAACTGATGCAGACAAGATCATTTCCTCTCTACGAGACCATCTTGATCGACATGGTTTTGAAGATATAAAAATTATCACGGATAACGCTATAAATTTCAAAGCAACAAGGACTAATTTGAATAATATTTGGTTGGAAAAGGTTGAGCGTATTTTAGAGGAATTTCACGGAGATAAAATTCATGTGATCCCGAACTTAGCTGGCTCCCTTCCGAATAATTGCTTTACTGATATTCTAAACGTTCCAACAATTTGGATACCACACTCATATAAGGAGTGTTCACAGCATGCTCCAAATGAACATTTACCAATCAAGTTACTTAGAGATGCTCTTCTATTGATGACAAATCTATACTGGAATTTGGGTGAAAATGACTAATAAAATTTTATTTATCAATAATTGACGACTTTTAATTCACGGGGAATTTTTGAAAGTATCTCTGGTCCATCATCGTGTAATATAACAATTTCTTCAAGCCTCACGCCAAATTTACCTGGCATGTAAATGCCTGGTTCAATGGAGAAAACCATTCCTGGCTCTAAAATAGTTTCCGAAGATGATGTTATGAAAGGTGGCTCATGCGTTTCAGTACCAAGTCCATGGCCAGTTCTATGAACAAAATATTTTCCAAAACCTTCTTTTTCAATAGCCTCTCGAGCTGCTTTGTCTACATTTTTGGCAATTTCCCCAGGAATGGCCGCTTTCAACGCTGCACAAATTGCGTTTTCAACAATTTGATGGATCAAAGCATAATCTTTGTGAGGATGTCCAATGGTCGACATTCGAGTTATATCAGATGTATACCCTTCAAATCTTCCACCCAGATCGATAACGATTGCATCTCCCTCCTTTAATTTTCTATATCCCGTTTGATGATGTGGGTACGCACTATTTTCACCTGACGCAACGATAGAAAACTGTGGTGATGCTCCTTGATCGGAGAAACTATTTTGTATAGCAAAGGCTATATCTTCTTCGGAAAGTCCTGGCTTTATTATTTCCCAGGCCCTCTGCATAGCTAGATCGGCTTGATGCGCATTTATCCGCAAAATCTTCTGCTCACCAGTATCCTTTTGCATTCTTAAAACCCCAATAGTTGATGATGTAAATAACCTCTTTAGATTTTTCAGTTTATCTTGGATAATTGCT